>JBEKOA010000054.1:0-25775 GCA_049522255.1 Occallatibacter sp. | reverse complement strand
ATTTCGTCGAGCGGGACGGGCTCAGAGACCTTATCGTACTCATTGCAATAGCCGCACGAGAGGTTGCAAAAACGGGCCGGGATGATCTGCGCCAGGACTGGATGGGATGTATCGGCCAGCGCCCGCACCACCATAGCGTACTCGCGCGCCTTCCGCCGAACCGCAATCGCCCGCCCACGCACCGTAGCTCTTCGTGCAGTCGCCATCCCTTCCATTGAAACACATCCAAGGTCGCACTAGATTATCCGCAGAATCTAGGAGTCGCGGCTCCGCCTGACTCGAAACACGATGTATGCAACATCCAAAGACTTGGAGATTAGGAGGGATTATCCGGGGAAATCTCTTCCCAAGGCAAAATTGTTCGCGCAAGTGGCAGGTAAATCATTGAGGAGCGGATAACCTGAACCAATAGGGGCTTAAAGGAGACCCGCGTCAATGATGACAGTCGAGAAAATACTTGTGATTCTTTCCGAACTTCTGGTGGATCTGCCGGAACTCGGAGTCGCCCAAAAATGGTACTACGGAGAGTCACCCTACGGCTTTGAGATCGTCATCAAGACCACAGACAATGAATCTGTGGTGCATCTCGGGAGAGTGATCCTTTCGGCCCAAGAAATCGTCGGCTTTAATGATGCTTCAGACTCAACAATTCGTGACCTGCTTAGGCCCAAAATCGAGAAGATTCTTGATGAGACTGGCCTCCCATTGTTGAATTGAGGGAACGTGTTGTCTATCCAAGCCAGACACCATCTTCATCAATAAAACCGGATGCCGCATTCACAACACCTCACGCCTGCAACCCGCACTTAAGGCGCCCCACCGTGCTCCCGGAGGGAGCAACTGAAAATAGCCCCGGGTGGAGCGCAGCGCAACCCGGGGTACAGGTCATCACGCCGCCCGCCGTCCCGTAGGGACGGCATGACTCACCCCCAAACATACCGCGGATCGTACTCAATCCCGTGTTGTTTCAAGATGGCCAAAAACTCGCCCTGAAAATCCCGCTTCTGATGGTGCTCTTTCTGTCTGGCGATGTATGCCACTGTTGCGTCAACCTGAGAACACCCAATGGAAAACGCCCCATACCCCTTCTGCCATTCAAAACCCGTCAGCCCGCAGCTCTCATGCAACCATCGCGACGATCCGCTCTTGATCCTCTGCATCCCCTCGGCAATTGTCAGAGACGACGGCAGAGAGAGCAGAATATTTGCATGATCCTCCGCCCCGCCCGCCGCCAGGGCCGTCATCCCGTTCTCCCGCGCGATGCCACCCACGTACGCCCACAACCGCTCCTGAAGGTCAGGCACGATGACTCTTGTGCGCTCTCTCGTTGAGAAGACACAATGAAAGAGCGAGGAACAATAGGTGTGCGACATAGAATACGGTCTCCGCCGCAAAGCTGGGAAATTCCGCGCGGCCCTTGGAAATAGCCTAATCCGGGTTGGGCGGGTGGCACAGGCCCCAGATCCCTCGCCTCTGAGACTTGGTTAGCTCTATCTCCCCGACCCAAAACGCCGTTCAGCCTCCATCAGGTTGGAAAGGATATCGTTGATGCGGGTCAGGTGGCCTTCGCCTTTGGAACGTAGCCAATCGAGCACCTGCGGATCGAGACGGACGCTGACCGCAACCTTGCGCTTGCTGCCGCGCAGCCGGACAAGGTTCGAAAGCTGTTCTTCGGTAAGGCGCGGAATGTCCTCGTATTCCTTTTCGGGCAAATCGAGTCCCCCAGCCCGAGCCTTGCTCGCGCGCTGAATCGCTAGCTTTTCGGCATCAGTCGATTTCCTGTTTCTGATATCTTCGGTAGTCATCCTTGTCAGCCCGTCGCTCGCTGATAATGCGGATAATTGCTTCGCCATCACCATCCTCCCGGTATGCATGAACCACGAGCAGTACCGCCCCAACCCCAGGCTCAATCGAAACAGCTCCAAGTGCGTGCCACCGCTGTTCACCCGTTTCGTCGATCCGGTCAGGGCCGATGAGGCATCGCTCATCTTCAAAGACGAGGGTCGCCAGCTCGAATGAGATTCCACCGTGCTTGCGCTGGTTCTGCCGGTTTTTCCGCTCATCCCATTCGTAGAGCACTTTGTATATACAAATTATATTACTTGTCAAGGCCACCGTCAAGAGCGATTGAGGCGGTCCGGCACGTTCAAGGCCGCGTAACACGTCTGTAACCCAGGCGGCCTTCCATTCTGCTAGTGTTTGGGGTTCGGCGGCTTTTCTCCGAAGAGAGGATCATCCCATGTTCCGACCCACCCGTTTGGTTGCCGCACTTCTCTTCCTTGTCGCTCCCTTGCTCGGCCAAACGGATGCCTTGTCGGGGGCATCGCAATCCGGCGCGCAGAGCTCGCCGGCCGTCCCCGAAAATCGTGCAACCCTCCCCCAGCAGGAATCGACAAGGTTCAGAGAGCGCTCGGATCTGGTCCTGGTGCCCGTCGTCGTTACGGATAAATCCGGCAAGCACGTAACAGGCCTCCAGAAAGAGGCCTTCCACATTGAAGAAGACGGCAATGCCCGCAGCTTCTCCGTCTTTGAAGAAAAGAAGACTGAGAAGCTCGCTCCGCGCACCGTGAGCGCCCCGCCGGAGGTTTACTCCAACTTTGTGGCAGGCGACGATCACCCGTGGCGGCTGACCGCCGTGCTGCTTGACATGATCAATACTCCCTCGCTCAGACAGGCCGAGGCAAAAAGACAGCTCATCGACTATCTGCTGCAAAGCGCGGAGCAAGGCGAACCGGTCGCGATCTTTGGCCTCAACGGTAGCGGCCTCCACCAACTGCACTCGTTTACCACCAATACCGCGGTCCTCGTTGATGCCCTCAAAAAACTCAAGCTGTCGTTGAGTTCCGTCGAGAGCACTCAGCCGCCCGAGGCTCTGACAGACGATCCATCCGAAGAGCAACAGTCCTCCGAGGAAGCTCAACTCATGAGCCAGTTCATGCAGGATATGAATGATACTGTCTCCGCCGACTACCAGCGCAGGGCGACTCGCGAGACGCTGGCGGCGATGACGCAACTTGCGCATGCGTTTCAGGGGATCCCCGGCCGCAAGACAATCATATGGGCCAGCGCGGGCTTCCCCTTTACCATCG
Organism: Occallatibacter sp.; assembly: GCA_049522255.1. Classification (GTDB taxonomy): domain Bacteria; phylum Acidobacteriota; class Terriglobia; order Terriglobales; family Acidobacteriaceae; genus Telmatobacter. The sequence goes on along the minus strand of JBEKOA010000054.1, from coordinate 22,686 downwards.
ACGACCCGCAGTCGTTCGCGCGCCAGGGCGACGACCTGCACGGCGAATACGACGATGCATGGCGTGCGCTGAACTCCGCTAGCATCGCCGTCTATCCGGTCGACCTGAGCGCAATGGACTTCAGCACCAGGCAGCTACCCAGCGACAGGGCCGGCGCCTCCAATTCGCATATCGCAGATATCCGGGGTGTGAATGGCTTGAGGCCCGCCTTGCAGTTGCCCTACGACCAAAGCTCGCAACAGCAGATGACCTTGCGCGCCTTCGCCGACGCGACCGGCGGCCGAGCCTGCGTGACCGTAAACGAACTGGAGAAATGCTTTGCGGAGGCCGTCGACGATTCACGCGACTACTATCTTGTTGGCTACTACCTTGGCGGCGATGTGAAACCCGGATGGCGCAAGCTCAAAGTCAAGGTCGCCGGCGACGGCCTTCACGTACGTGCCCGCGGTGGATTCTACGTCTCTCAGAAACCCGATGAATCAGCCGAGCTCCGGCGCAATCAACTCGTCGATGCGCTTGCAGCGCCTGTTCAATACACCGGCTTGCGGCTCACCGCGCGCCGGCTGCCGGCTTCCGACGATCAATCGATCCCCAGCGATGGAACGAAGCAGCACGTTGAATTCATGCTTGGCGTGATGGGCGATTCGATCAGCTTCGACCGCGAAAAGGGCAACGCAATCAACCTGGAGGTGGCCGCTCTGGCCTTCGATGCCAACCGCAAGAGCGTTGCGACCGCATCGCAGGGCATCGCTGTCGAACTCAAACAGGAGACCATGCAAAAAACCCTAAACACCGGTCTGGGAATACCCGAGAAGCTGGAGATTCCTCCCGGCAAATATGAGGTCAAATTCGCCGTTCGCGACAACCCTAGCGGACTGGTCGGCACCGTAAGCATGCCCATCGAAGTGAAGTAGGCCGGTTTGTGGCCGCGCTCTGGGCTTCACTCCTCAGAAATTGTGTTGTGCTATTGTCCCCGGACAAAACGGCATTCAATGATACCGGTGGTGTGGCCTTCGTCCTTGTGCTGCGGAATCTGAAGATAAATCCATGCCACCCTCGCCGACACATAATCCTCACTGCCAGCTATGCATAGAATTACCTTCAAAGGGCGCACAATAGTGGCAGTCGTGAGAGGAGGGCATTCTTGTTCCCTGTTCCCTAACCCCAAACCCCTGATCCGGCCCTACCCCCCACCCCCTGTGCAAATCGCTTTTATGGCCCTTCCGTCGCTTGTATCCAACACAATATAAACAGTTTGTAATTGTTACATATTAGCTGATCAGTAACTGCAAACCCTCTATTTAGCCTGCTTTTTGAGCCAAAGAGAGCTGTTTTGGGTCAGAAATGACCGCTTTTTCGCGGTCTTTTAATGCCCGGCCAAGCGCCTTCTGGGAAGTGGCATGGAATCCGCAGCGCGCTCCGAGTATACTGTCCGCAAGGAGGCGCAAAACCAAGTTGCGCCAACCTTACGTGAGGTGCGTCTTCCGCAGGGACTCCGGTTCGCTGACGTTCGACGTTCCACCCTCTGAGACTTCCCGCTGGCGCGCTGTCGCCCGCGTCCTCCGAAGTCCAGTGGACGCCGTGAGTTGCGCCCTCTTTCCTGCCTGCTGTGCTCTCTGCGGCTCCCCTCTGCCGCAGATCTCTCTTGCGCCAATTTGCGAAGTTTGCTGGACGGAGATTTCCGCCCAGAGCGGAGACGTGTGCCAGCGCTGCGGCGACCCGCTGTATGCGCCAGTTTTGGCCGGGGATTCGCGGCATGGGCTTTGCCGGAACTGCCGTCTGGCGCCACCGCCCTTTGAAAAAGCAGTGTCTTACGGACCGTATGACGGCCGGATGCGGGCGGCGATCCATGCGCTGAAATATGACCGTCTGCACGGCGCGGCAGGGCGGCTGGGACGAATGCTGGCTGCGGCGATTGCGCAACTGGCGAATGAGGCGCCCGGCGAGATGCTGGTGGTTCCAGTGCCGCTGCACCGGACGAAACACTCCGAACGCGGATTCAATCAGGCGCGGTCGCTGGCGGTGAGCGCGCTGGCGGTGCTCAGGAAGTCGCATCCTGAATGGCGGCTGAGGCTGGCTTCGACTACGCTGATGCGGCTGCGGGCTACGGAGAGCCAGGCCGGCCTGACTCCGCGCCAGAGACGGCTGAATGTGCGCGGAGCCTTTACCGTATCTGATCTTGAGGCGGTGACAGGGAAGCATGTGCTGGTGATCGACGACATTTTCACGACGGGCGCCACGGCGCGCGCGGCGGCGAAGACTCTGTTGGATGCGGGCGCGGTGTCGGTGTGGGTGGCTACGGTGGCCCGGGCGCGGATGCGAGATGGGCGGAGGTCGGCTCGATTTGATAGCGCGGAGGATGAGACGGGAGCCATCGACTCCCACCCTAGCCGCAAAGACAAAGACGCGGCGAGGGCGGGGCTCCCGGAGTTCCTGGGGCACCCGGAAGAATTGCAAGGAGCAAGCATTTATTCATCGCAAGACCAATCATCTTTTTGACGAGGGGAAAAAGGATGTCGCTGGGAAAAGCCATGATTCATGCACGCAAGCAGAAGTCGATCGCGAGGGCCGCGGCGTTCGCGGGTGAACAGGCGAGCGTTCAGTCGGCGCACATTTTGCAGATGCCGGTGCTGGTGCTCAACGCATCGTATGAGCCGATCAATATCTGCGGCGCGCGGCGGGCGCTGGTGCTGGTGCTGAAAGGCATTGCGCGCACCGAAGAGGAGCATGGACTGATGCTGCACGCGCAGCGGAGCAGGATCGCCATGCCGTCGGTGATCCGGCTGCTGGAATATCGGCGCATCCCTTACCAAACGCGCGCTCTGTCGCGCAAAAACATTCTGCTGCGCGATCGGAACACCTGCCAGTATTGCGGCGATGTGCTGCCGGCCGGCGACCTGACGCTGGACCATGTGATTCCCCGGTCGCGCGGGGGGAACTCGACGTGGGAGAACCTGGTGGCCTGCTGCCACGGCTGCAATCGGCAAAAGGGCAACCGGATGCTGCACGAGATCGACGACATGATTCTGCTGCGCGAGCCGAGGCCGTTTTCGCTGCACACGAGCCGGCAGATTATGCGGATGCTGGGGCGCGGCGATGACCGGTGGCGGAAGTATTTGTTCTATTGAGTTGGCTACTTCTTCGGCTTTGGCTCAGGCGGCTTTTCGGGTGGGGTAATGTCCTGGCCCTCGTAGATGATCTTGGCCGTTGAGCCGAATCGCTTGTAGTCGGTGTATTTGACCGTATCGCGAATGTGCACGTCCTGGGCCATATAACCTGAGCCGCCGGCAAAGTGCAGGACTCCTTCGCCCTTGGTGTAGACGGGGAACCAGTAGTGGCCGTCCACCTGCTGACGCCAGGTCATGAAGGGTGGATGCAGATCTTCGCTGCCCTTGCGGGTGTCGTCGGGGACCATGCGGCCATTGGTGACGACGATCTGGAGGTCGGTCGCGTCAACCCAGATGCGGCCGAGCAGGTAGCGCTCCTTTTTCTCGATGACCTTGGGGCTGACGTCAAAGACGTAGCAGTCCACTTCGTCAACCTTTTGCCGTCCTACATATTTGACGTCGTATTTGCCGATGTCCTCGGCGGTGAGCACGAAGGGGTATCCGCGCTGGATGTCTTGAAGATCGGAGGGGGACATCATGACGCGCTGCAGGGTGCTCTGGGGCGCGAAGACGGTCTTCTCCGTGCGCCGGCCGGTGGGGTCGAAGATGACGTCGTCGACCTGGTAGTATTCGCCGTCAACCTTGTTGTCGTCGTCGATGGTCTGCACGCGGGCGACGCGGCGATAGGTGTAGTGGTTGAGGGCCTGCTGGAATTCGCTCTCTTTGGCGGCAAACTGCTTGATGATCTGTTCGGGCGGGATGGTTGGCTCGGAGAGGTCCATGCGGCCAAAGCCGGCATCGAGAGCCATGGGCGTAAAGGTGTCTTTGCTCTGCGCGGCGGCGGCCAGGGGAAGCGCCGACGCCATGAGGAATGCGAAAAACGATCGACCTCTCATTGATTCTTTTCTCCGGCCTGCTATCCGTCTACTGGATTAGACGCAGGGTGGGGGTTGGAGTTTTCCTTTTTTGAGAGACAGCAGGTTAGCCTCCGCTGCGCGGAGGTAGCAAGTTAGCGAGTTAGCCAGTCTTGTGGCCACGTGGTTTCACGCTTTGGGGTTGGTTGCAAAGTGCTTTGGCTGATTGAGGTTGCTGGCGCGATGACTATCTGGCCCAGAGGGGGGTGGATTCGGGGTCTTCTTTCCAGCTGACTACTTTGTCGTTGCGGAAGATCACTTCAGAGCTGCCGTACTCGAACTTGTCGCCGGTAAATGCGGTGGGGGTGCCCTGCACCGTCAGCACGACATCTTTCGAGGAGCCAATCGTATAGGACGACAGGCCGGGTTCGACGGCGGTGGAGGGCCAGAGCTTGACCCGAATCGGAGACGCGACAGGATCGATACGCCAGCCGACGACGGAGCCGTTCTTGAGGTACAGCTCCGATTTGCCGTAGACGAGTTTGTCCGAAGTGGATGCGGTAGGCGCTCCCTGCTGGGCGAGGACTTCATCTTTGGTTGAGCCGACGGTGATATAGGGCAGGATCCTTTGGGGTGCGGGCGGAGTTCGATCCGGGTGCGGGATGCTTGCCGCCTGCGCCAAAGCTTGCTGGCCGGCAGATGGCGGCGTCTGAACGGCTGGGTTGGTCTCAGGCGGCACGGCGGCGTTGTCCGCCGGGACAAACCGACGCAAGTCGTGCTCTATGGCATCGATGAATCTTTGCTTTGGGGACGCGATCCCGCGGAGAAGAGTTTGCTTGCCTATGTCATAGGCGCGCGCCACATCGCCACCGGTGGGATCGGGAGCATCGAAGGCTATCCATAAATATCTGCCGAGAAGAAGCGCGAAGAGAATAGCCACAGCTTTCAGCGAGAATTTAACTGCCGGCCAAACCCGGAGGCGAGGGGCGAGATTCGGCATCTCCATAGGCGATTGCGAGCCGGCTGGGGATTGACTGGAAGCGGGCGCCGCCGTGGCCGGCGGAGCTTGGAACGGAGAGGACGCCGCATCTTTGGAGGGGCGTGAATGCGGACGCCATGGCCCACGCTCGTCGGTGGTGGAGGTGAGGAACTCGAATGCGGAGTTGATGTCTTTGAGCTTTGCCTCCGCAGCCTCTTTCAGATTCTGGTCGCTTTGAAAACGGTCGGGGTGCCAGACCTTGACGAGGAGGCGATAAGATTTTCTGATCTCAGCTTCGGTGGCATCCATCCCGAGATCGAGGGCGTTGAGGGCGGCGCAGCGGGGGCAGCGAACGCCCTGATCCTCAACCGCATTGCCGCACACGCAGATGTTCATGACGCTCTTCCTGAAGGTTTGGTGGACGGCACCATTATAGAGGAGACGCTATGGCGCGTTGAACTCTTACGAAGAAAGAATCAGAGATTCCTCAACAAAGACAGCGAGTTAGCCTCCGCTCAAGCGGAGATGGCGAGTTAGCAAGTTGGCGGAGTCCGTAGAATAGGCTTGGATGGCATTTTCCGAACAATACGATGTGGTGGTGGTGGGCGCGGGACACGCCGGATGCGAGGCGGCGATGGCGGCGGCGCGCATGGGGCTCAAAGTCGCGCTGATCACCATGAATATGGATTTGATTGCTCAGATGAGTTGCAACCCGGCCGTGGGCGGCGTGGCCAAGGGGCATCTGGTGCGCGAGGTGGATGCGCTGGGCGGAATCATGGGCGAGGTGGCCGACGCGGTGGGGATTCAGTTCAGGCTGCTGAATGCTTCGCGCGGGCCAGCGGTGTGGAGTCCGAGGGCGCAGTGCGACAAGCAGCTCTACCGGGTGAAGATGCGCGAGGTGCTGGAATCGCAGGCGGGGCTGCATATCCGGCAGGCTGAGGTGGTCGATCTGGTTTTAGAACAGGGAACAGGGACTAGGGAACCAGAGACAGCCGGAACCGCAAGTCCTTCGACTACGCTACGCTCCGCTCAGGATGACAGTGGTTATTTGGTTCGGCGGCGGGTTTTGGGATTGAAGCTGCGGGATGGGCGGCAACTGCTCGCCGGGGCGACGATCATCACTACCGGCACGTTCTTGAATGGACTGATTCACTGCGGCGAAGAGAGGTATCCGGCCGGGCGCAGCGGGGAACCGGCCTCTGTTCTATTGGGCGAAGCGCTGCGGGCGGTGGGCTTGCGAACCTGCCGTTTGAAGACGGGGACGCCGCCGCGGCTGGATGGGCGAACGATCCGATGGGAGGCCTTTGAGGAGCAGGCAGGGGACAAAGAGCCGACGCCTTTCAGCTTCAGGACGAAGAGAATCGTGCAGCCACAGATCTGTTGCCACATCGCATTTACGACGCCGGAGACGCTGAGGATTATCCGCGAAAATGTGCATCGCTCGGCGATGTATTCGGGACGGATCGAGGGGATCGGGCCGCGTTATTGCCCGTCGATCGAGGACAAGATCGTCAAATTTCCCGACAAGACGCAGCACCAGTTCTTTCTGGAGCCGGAGGGGCTGAAGACGCATGAGGTCTACATCAACGGCATGTCCACATCGCTGCCGATGGAGGTGCAGTTTGATATCGTCCGTTCGATTCCGGGGCTGGAAGCGGCGGAGATGCTCAGGCCCGGCTATGCCATCGAGTACGACAGCATCGATGCGACAGAGCTGGATCGGACGCTGCGCGTAAAAAGCATTTTGGGACTTTACCTGGCCGGACAGATCAACGGGACAAGCGGGTATGAAGAGGCCGCATGCCAGGGGATCATGGCCGGCATCAATGCGGCGCTTTGGCTCAAGGGCGAGCCGCCCTTCACCATGGACCGGAGCGAAGGCTACACGGGGGTTCTGATCGACGACCTGATCTCGAAGGGAACCAATGAACCCTACAGGATGTTTACTTCGCGGGCCGAGTTCCGGCTGCACCTGAGGATCGACAACGCGGACCGGCGGCTGACGCCGCATGGGCGGCGGCTGGGGCTGATCAAGGACGAGGCATGGGCGGAGTACGAAAAGAAGCAAGCAAGGATGACGGCGCTTGAAGAGATGCTGAACGCGGAGAAGGTGAACAGCGAACGGCTGGGAGCGGCGGGCTTTGGCGAGCTGACGGGGACGGCCGGATTGACGTGGGCGCAACTGTTGAAGCGTCCGGAGGTGGAGATGCTTGCGGTATTGGGTGTAATGCGCGAGGACCTTCGCCGGTCGGAGAATCCGCTGCTGGCTGAGATGGCGGCTGTGCTGGGAGACGATGCTGGAGAGGTGATTCTTCGCAGCAGTCTGCGGAATGAAGCTCGCGCAGTGGAGACCGAGATCAAGTTCGCCGGGTATCTGGAGCAGCAAAAGAAGTCGATTGGCAAGCTCAAGTCGGCCGAGGGGGTCGCCATTCCGGAGTGGCTTGAGTATGGGGTGATCAGCGGGCTTTCGCGGGAGATGCGCGAGACGCTGGAGCGGGTGCGACCGGCCACCATCGGCCAGGCCAGCCGCATTCCGGGGGTGACGCCGGCGGCGCTGAGCCTGGTGCATGTGTCGATTCGGCTGCAAGGGGCGCGGCGGGTGGCTGTCGTCCGGAAGTGAGCGCCGTCCCTAGCGGGACTCCGGATGAATTGCTGGTATCGTCTACGCCACGCTGAAGCGCTGGGCTAACCAACGCGGCGCCTCCGGCGCGGGCTGCTGACGACGTGGGACGCTCCTATACTGGCCCCCTTGAGGGGTTACACAGTGTCGTCTCAATCAGGCAAGCCGGCGTTGTTACTGGGGATTTTTGTCGCCCTTGGTGAAGAGCGGGATGTGGAAAGGCATCTCGGCGCTGGACTGCCTTTTGGGCTTGGCGTTGGAGTCTTCGCGAAGCAGCGTGCGCTGGGAGTTGATGCAGAGCCAGCCGCTGTGCGCGCGTTCAAAGACGTGGGTGAAGACGCCTTTTTCGTCTTTCTCGGCCGAGGCAGCCTTGTGGTGCAGGACGTAGGTTCCGTTGGCTACCGCGATGTCGCCCAGCATTCGCACGGTGATCACCCGTTGCTCAAGATGCAGCGTTTTGTCTTCGCCGGTGATCAATTGGGCCAGTTGCTGGTTACGGGTGCTGATGTCGCCACTGGCTGCAACGTCAACAAACAAGGGCGACAGCACCAGTTCAAGAGCATACTGGTCGCGCTGGTTGATGGCGTCGGCCCAGGAGTCTTCGATCTTCTGGAACTCGCGAATCTCGGGGCTCTCAGCGGAGGTGGCGGCAGGCTGGGCAGCAGGCTGAACCGGCGCTGGACTCTGTGCTAACGCAAAGCTGGACACGAACAGGAAAACAGAAAAACCACCCACAAACCGGGTCATACGCACTATGTACTCTCCTCGTACGATGATAGCTCTTGGACTTGGCGGCCAGGCGGTGGAGAGCATTAAAAAAGGTGCTGGTATCCAAGACCTTCCATGAGAAGGCCCTAGCTCAGCGCTTGCAAATGTTCGGGTTCGAGGAGGGTGACGAGGGAATCTTCGATGGAGATCCAGCCGTCTTTGCGGAACTGGCCGAGGGTGCGGGTGACGGTTTCGCGGGTGGTGCAGGCCATGGAGGCCATCTCCTCGTGGGTGAGCAGGAGCGGGAAACGGAAGCCGCCGCCATCCATCTGTTCGCCGATCTGGTGAGCGAGTTCGAGGAGCAGACGCCCCAGGCGGGCGGCGACGGTGTCGGCCAATGCGATGCGGCAGGCATCCTGCAAGGCGAAGCGGTACTCCTGGCAGATGCACTGGACGGCGCGCATCTGAGCCTCTTTGTGGCTGCGCAGAAAGCTGAGGAAGCTGTCGCGCTCGACGGGGCGGAGCTGTGCGGAGGTAAGCGTCTCGGCGGAAACCTCGTATAGACCGTGGGAGAGGACGGCATAGAGGCCCAGCATGGAGCCGGGGCCGGCGACACGGACGATCATCTGTCGATCATGCTGAGTGCCGGCGGTGAGTTTGAGATAGCCGCCGCAGATCAGGTAAAGGCAGCGCGCATCCTCGCCCTGGGTGAAGAGCGAAGACTGCGCGGGCAGCGAGATGGTGCTGGTGACCAGTTCAAGATCGGCCAGGACGGCGCTGCCCAAAGAACAGAACCAGCCGGGGCGTCGATTGGAGCAGGCCGCACATCCCACCGGAACCTGCCGGGCAAGATGTCTCGGCCGGGCTGGAGCTACTGCCGACGTCTCTATGTGCGTCATGGTCGTGCCCCGTCCGCCAGTTCAAGACCTCTCACCCGGTCTATCGCTGCACACTGCCGCAGTGGTGGTCCCAGGTGAAAGACGTTCTGGCCTCCAGGGGAAGAGACTCGTGCCTGAAGAGAGTTTGCCGCAGACGGAGCCACGGTGAATGTGATGGACCTCACGTCTATGCGTGGGACCATGATTGAGCAGGCAAGGGGGAGGCTGCGGCGATTGAGGGCCAGATAATTGTCCAACTTCTTTCTGAATTCACTCCAAAACGGTAAAAGTGATTCCTTTTGTACAGTCGAAAAGGCTTTTACCTCCTTAATCTGTTGTTCTGCCAAAGGAGATCCTCATCGATATCAGATGTTCCCAGGGTCCAGGGGGGAGGCGGTATACGGCCGTGACTCCCCATTTTTTTGTGGCGCAGATCACATTTTTCGTGCAGAATGAGATCCACGTCACCTACAAACAGGGAACGCAAACTGGGGACCGGCGCTTTATCGCATGTGACGCGCATCACCGATTGAATTTAGACCAGGACGGTAGGATTCAGCATCGTGAAGTGATGCATCGCACAAAGAGCGCTATCTGAACGAGTTCGACCCGTGTTCCAGCAGCTCTCGCGAAGGCGATGGCAGTTTCAAGATTCAGAAGGCAAGGATTGTTGTTTCGGAAGAGAGAACCAGATCAACCAGGGTGGTGTTTGATGCGTAGAGAATGGCCTTTCGCGCAATTCCTGATGGATGCGTCTCCACGGGCGAGGCTGGGAGTGCGAGCCTGCTTGATGCTGCTGGTCGCAGGCATGTTGAGCGTCCCGATGCTCGGTGCTCCGGCGAGTGACGACAAACCGGCGGCCGCACCGAAGAAGGATGCAGCACCGGCGGATTTCGTGGGCGCAGAAGTCTGCGCAACCTGCCACGAAGAGGTGGCGAAGAAGTTCGATACCAACCCGCACGCCAAGATGGCCCTGATGCACGGCAACTCCGGGGTCACCTGCGAGAACTGCCACGGCGCAGGCCGGGCGCACGTGGAGGGGGGCGGCGATGTAACCAAGATCTTCAGCCCCGCCAAAGGCTCGACCAAAGAGGTCGATGCCACATGCTTGAAGTGCCACTCGGCAGCGCATCCCGACTTTGAGCGCTCGCCGCATGCCAAGGCAGATGTGGGCTGCACCGGGTGCCACAGCATTCACAAGAGCGGGGATGAGGAGCACCTTCTGAAGGCCTCTCAGCCCACGCTCTGCTTCCAGTGCCATACCGACGAGAAGCCGCAGTTCGATATGCCTTCCCATCACAAGGTCAACGAAGGGCTCATCAGCTGCAGCGATTGCCATGACGTGCATGGGACATTCGAGAAGAGCAACCTGAGGTCGAGGAACGATTCGAACCTGATCTGCACCAAGTGCCACACCGAGAAGCGGGGCCCGTTCGTCTACGAGCACACGCCGATCAAGGCCGAGGGTTGCATGGGGTGCCACACGCCTCATGGCTCGCAGAATGCGCGGATGCTGAATATGCCGAATGTCAACGTGCTGTGCAACCAGTGCCACAGTCCGGTCGCCGCGGGCACCGTGCACGGTATGAACGCGGGTTCATCTGAGCTGACACCCTGCACGGACTGCCACACCCTCATTCATGGTTCAAACATGAACGCGGCGTTTCTGAGATAGGGTTGATGGGCCTCAAGCCGCGACGGCCAGCACGATAGCCGGGGCGGCCCAGAGGCCCGTAGATGAGCGCAAGATCTCGATGTCAGCAAGAATGCTTTCTTCAGTGAGGCTTCATATGACGAACAAAGGCTGGCTTTACCGGCTTTCCAATCAACAGCCCTTTCTCGCTGGTGTCCAGCGGATCGCAGGGGGCACTGGAGTCGCCCTTTCATTGATGTTGACGGGCATCGCCGCGGCCCAGAACCCGGCGCCGGCCAACCCGCTGCCGGGGCCAGAGACAAAGATGAGTGTGCCGAATGGCTACGTGATCCATCAGAGCGTGGACCTGGGCGGGCGCATCGCGTACACAGTGGGCAGCCAGGCGATGTATGACAACCTGGTGAATCTGCAATCGGGACCGCGCGTGCAAAATGAAACCTTTCAGATGCGCGTGCTGCCGGGCCAGAAGGGCACGCTGGTCGACTCGATCAGCGCCGTGGGCAACGGCTTCGGAGGCGACCCGGTCAACTTTGTCAGGCTGAACGCGTCGAGGGGCAGGATCTACGAGTTCTCCGGTATGTTCCGCCGCGACCGCAGGTATTTCGATTACGACCTGCTCGGCAATCCGAATATCCCCGGCGGACAGTCGATTCCAATCGGGCCATCCAACGCGCCCACCGGCAGTTTCGCCTGGCCGCAGACGCTTCAATCGCCTTTCATGTTCAACACGGTACGGCGCATGACCGATGTGGGCGTGGTGCTGATGCCGCTGTCGACGCTTTCCTACCGGATTGCCTATGCAAAGAACCTGATGCAGGGGCCGAGCCTCAGCCCGAGCGGCTATCAGTTCGCCAAGTACAATGCGGTGCTCGAAGAGTATCCGCGCAACAATACCGACGACATCACGGCGGGAGTCGACTGGAAGCCGGTGCGGGGCACGATGGTCAGCTATGAAGAGCAGATCACGCACTTCAAGGGCGACTCCTACTTCACCTTGTCTCCCAATTCGCTGATCGCGCAAGAGGCGGACGGAACACGGGTGGCGATCAACGATTTTGACAGCCTTTCGCCCTATGGGATCAGTGCCTGCAACACGGCCAGCATGGGCAGCGCCTATACGCCCGCCGCCGGAGCCAACCCGGCCGTCTATACAATTTTGACGCCGTCCACGACGCCAGGCGGCTTGCCGGTGATCAATCCTGCCTGCGCGGTGGTTACAAGCTATCTGCGCTCGCAGGCGACGCGCTCCATCTTCCCGACCGAGGTGCTTCGGCTGCAAAGCGCGAGCATCAAGAACCTGTCGATTAACGGGAATGTGCGGTTTACCGACGCGAACATGCACCTGCCCAACTACTCCGACAGCTACCAGGGATTGAACGGGGCAACGCGCTCGCTGACCTTCACGGGAAATGCGAATGCGAAGCGCCAGGTGCTTGCCGCGGACCTGGGCGGCGTGTGGCAGACGACGAGCAACTTCAGTGTGGGCGACCAGATCAGCTTTTCATCGATGCATCAGCCCGGGACGACGACGATGACGAGCGGAACGACTTTGGCGACGCCCGCCCTGGCTACAGGGAATGCAACCATCAATTACCCAACGTTGACCACTACCAGCGCAGCCGCTGGGGCCTCAACATTTGAAGGCAGTCCAGCAGTCGGCGCGTCGGGAGCAGGCTTTACGGGCCAGTTGTATATCACCAACAATCTGACGGGCGCATGGGACGTTTCATCGCGCGCCACGCTCTCGCTGACCTACCGGTATCAGAATCACGTGGTCGCGGAGGGCGACCCACACAACATTCCGCTGCCCGTGGGCGCTTCCATTGGCGGAACCGTGACGATCAACGAAAACGCCGGAGTGCTTACCGCGGCTCTGCGTCCGACGGCAAATCTCAGTGTGAACGGATCGGTGGAATTCGCGTACGCCGACAATGCACTTACTCCGGTGAGCCCACGGCAACTGCGGCATTACAGGATACACGCGAGATACAAACCCAGACCCTGGGCGACGCTTTCGGGCGCCTTCAATGACCTGGAGCGGCATAACAACACGAACAACAATCAAGCCGCCGTGACCGCAGGCGACGATCCGTACGAAGGCCCGCTCGATCATGTCGATCACACCCGGATTGGGAGCTTGAGCGGCCTGATCATGCCCAATGAGCACTATGGGCTCGACTTCAGCTATGCCTACACCGATGTCTATGCGGCAACCAACATCTGCTTTGACAACGGCGCACAGAACGCGAGCACCAAGCCGAGCGCTTATCCCGGCACGGCTACGCTCACCGCGAGCGGCGCGCCGGACGTTTGCCCTGGCGCATTCACCAGAGGGTCGACGACTCAGCTTGCCGATTGGTTCGGGCGCGATTTCATGGACGCGCCGACGCAATACGGCTCGGTGGCGTTGCGGTGGGCGCCGACGAAGCCGATCAACTCGAATTTCGGTTACCGCATCAGCTCAGTGAACGGAACACGGTTCTTCAACGATGCGCGCGACGTGAACGGTTCGCTGGTCTCAACGTACGAGTCACCGTTTTTGAATCTTGCCTGGACGATGCGTCCCGGACTGATCTGGAAGGCAGAGTACAACTACTATGGATACGGGGAAGGCGGCCCATCCGGCCCGCAGAATTGCAGCTTTTCTACATCGCTGACATCGACGGTGGTACCTTGCGCCTCTCTGCCCGAACCGACAGGTCTGACCGAATCGCCTTCCGGCCTGACCGCGCCGCGGAACTTTCATGCGAATAACCTGACCCTCGGAGTGCATTACGAGTTTTGATTCCGCCGGTTGATCGAAGAAGATACAATCTGCGCAGTGCCCGACGGCAAAGGGGACTGCGCATGGTTGTGTAAAATGGCACTTTGCCGCCATTCTGGTTTTGGCCCCGGCGACTGACCCGGCCGCCGGAGTTGAAGTGAGAAGTAAACGCCCGGCGAGGGCTGGAGCAGCGCGGCCTGACTGGCAGAAATTGACCGGCAGAGACTAAAGGAGTTTTGCAATGACAAAGACGATTCGATCCCAGGTGGTGTTGGCTGCGATGGTTGCTCTGGCCAGCTCCGTGTGCTTTGCGCAATCCGGCGGCGAAGCGACCTACAAATCCAAGTGCGCAATGTGCCACGGCTCCGCAGGCACGCCAAGTGCGGGAATGATCAAGATGGGAGTGAAGCCCGCCTCCGATCCGGACATCAAAAAGCTCACGGTAGCCGAAATCTCGACCGTCATCAAGAGCGGCAAGGGCAAGATGCATCCGGTTGCGGGATTGAGCGACGACCAGATCAAGGACGTTGCGGCCTTCTACAAGGGGCTGAAGTAGAAGGTACAATTGGACTTGGTTGGACCAAAAGGCCCGCCGAGATCGGCGGGCCGTACTATTAGAGCAAAACCGGGGAGCCTGTAGCCTCATTTGCCTTGCAAAAGGTCGCCGCTCTCTGTTGGTCGCGTCGACTTGAGCGTAATGGCTCCGGGATGCGTCATCCCTGGTTTTGCTGCGGGGGGTAAGGTCATTGTTCGAGAGAATCCGTGAGGGCTGGGTACGTCCGGCGCTCTACTTCGGTAACAATCCCATCAGCCTTGCAGGCGGAGCGATTACCACCGCCTCCGGCGTAACGATGATCGGCTATTGGCTGGTGGAGCTCTTTGGCCGGTTCAACGACAACCCCTATCTTGGCATCATCTTCTTCCTGCTTTTGCCGGCGTTGTTTGTGGGCGGGCTGCTGCTCATCCCGGTAGGCATCCTGGTGCGCCGCAAGAAACTGCAGAAGGCAGGGCTGATTCCTGCCGCGTATCCCAAGATCGATTTGAACGACCGCGTCTTCCGTCACGGGCTGGATATTGTCTTCGTTACCACGATCGTGAACCTGCTGGTGGTGGCCATGGCCAGCTATCGCGGGGCGTCTTATATGGATTCGCCGCAGTTTTGCGGGCAGAGCTGCCATGTGATGCACCCGGAGTATACGGCCTACAAGATCTCGGCGCATTCGCATGTGGCGTGTGTCGAGTGCCACATCGGCTCGGGGGCGCAGGCCTACTTCAGCGCCAAGGTGAATGGGACGAAACAGCTGATCGAGGTCAGCTTGCATCCGATCTCCGGGATCGCTCCGAAGATCATACCCGACTATCCGACGCCGATTGAATCACCGGTGCGCAATTTGCGCCCGGCGCGGGTGATCTGCGAGGGATGCCATACGCCGGCGAAGTTCATCGGCGAAAAGCTGCTGGTGAAGTCGAGTTTTGCCGACGACGAGAAGAATACCGAGACGCAGACGGTGGTTGTGCTGCACCTGGGCGGGCAGGATTCGCTTTCACATTTGACGGGCATTCACGGCGTTCACCTGGGCCACATCGAGTATGTCGCCACCGATCCGACGCGGACTACCATCCCCTGGGTGCAGAGACGCAATGGGGATGGCTCTGAAACGGTGTATGCCAACGCGACCGCTGGCAATGGCGTGCCGAAGGGCGAGCGGCGGGTGATGGATTGCATCGATTGCCACAACCGCGCGGCGCATACCTTTGTCACCGCGGAGGACGCGCTCAACCGTGCCATGGCCGATGGAGCGGTGAGTCCTGAGCTGCCCTGGGTGCACAAAAAAGGCCTGGAGCTGCTCAAGGGCGATTACGCGAGCGAAGAGGATGCGCGGGTGAAGATTCCGGCGCAGCTTGCATCGTTTTATCAATCGGAACATCCCGATGTGATGGTGGCGAAGGCTGCGCTGGTGAAGACCGCCAGCGACGAGCTTGTGACTCTCTACAGCCAGAATGTCTTTCCCTATATGAAGGTGACCTGGGGGACGCATCCCAACCACATCGGGCATATGAGCTATCCGGGCTGCTTCCGCTGCCACGATGGCGAGCACGCGGCCAAGGATGGCTCCGCGATTACGCAGGACTGCTCGGCCTGCCACAATCTGCTGGTGGTCGACGAGGCCAAGCCGAAGGTGCTGGCAGATCTCGGCATTCAATAGAAGCTCGCCTCCAATTGAGAGAGAGGGGTCGAAGCTCTAAAGGGAAAAGAAACGCACGGCGCCGACCGCGACGAGCCACAACAACGCCTGCACTCCGATGGTTGGCAGGCTTCGCTTCAACGAATGCCAGCTCATCACGGCAAACGCGGCTATGACCGGTAGCTCAGTAACTATCAGAATCTGAAAAATGTGAGCCTGCCAGCCCTCGTCGGCAGGCGGGTGATCACCGAATTCAATCACGCCTTCGATAACGAGCGCCAATGCGATCAGCGACATCACGATCGGGGCAATTCCGCAAACACGCTTTACTCTGGCTGCATCCATCATCGGACTATTCCTCCGCCGAATGAACGAATCCCATCAAGCTGGGGAGACCGTTTTGCGTTCCCGTTCCTGAGCGATTTTACCTCAGGTCGGGTGTCAGAAGCACTTCGTTCCTGCGCACCTCTTGCACAAGACTGAGGCGCAAGGAACGTCGATATCCCTGCTGTCTCACATCGCACAATCAGCCCGGCATGATAGGCTGGCTCTTCGGTTTGAAGGAGCCAAACTCCGTATGCATTCCAGCCAGCCTGTCCATTTCAATCTTGTTGCGGCAGCTCACGCCACGATGATCGAGCACGGATTCCAGCCGGATTTTCCGGCCGGAGTCGACACGGAACTCAGCGCAATCAAATGCCATCCCGAGCCGCCCGCCGCTCTGGGGGCGCAGGACCTGCGCGGCCTGCTGTGGTCGTCGATCGATAACGATACGTCTCGCGATCTGGATCAGATTGAATGGGCTGAGCAATTGGCCGATGGCCGCATTCGTGTGCTGATCGGCGTGGCCGATGTGGACGCGCGCGTTGGCGAGGGATGCATCATCGACAGCCACGCGAAGAGCGAGACGACCTCGGTCTACACCGGGGTGAAGGTCTTCCCGATGCTGCCGGCCGAGCTCTCGGAAGGCATTACATCTCTCAATGAAAACGAGGATCGGGTTGCGCTGGTGATCGAGTACACCGTGGACCAGGCGGGCACAACGGCGGATGGAAAGGCTTACCGGGCACTGGTTCGGAATCGTGCGCAGCTGGCTTATAACGCTGTGGGCGCGTGGCTCGAAGGCAGATGCCCGGCTCCGGCGAAGGTGGCGGCCAATGCTGAACTGGCCGCGCAAATAAAACTTCAAGACGCGGCGGCTCAGCGCATGGTTGGCGGACGCTTTCAGCACGGGGCGCTGGATCTGGAGACGATCGAGACGCGCCCGGTGATGCTCAAAGATCAGGCTGTCGAGATAGCGCGGCTTGAAAAGAATCGTGCTACGTCGCTGATTGAAGAATTCATGGTGGCGGCCAACGGCGTGATCGCGCGGACGTTTGAGGAGGCCGGGGTGGCTTCGATTCGCCGCATCGTGCGCACGCCGAAAAGATGGGACCGCATTGTCGAACTGGCCGAGGGGCTGGGAACTACGCTGCCGGCCGAGCCGGATTCGAAGGCTCTCAACGACTTTCTGCTGGCACAAAAGCAGAAGGACCCTGATCATTTTCCGGACCTTTCGCTGGCGACGGTCAAGCTGATGGGGCCGGGCGAGTATGTGTTGGTGAAGCCGAATGAGGTTTCGCCGGGACACTTCGGACTGGCCGTGCAGGACTACACGCACTCGACTGCGCCCAACCGGCGCTTTCCGGATGTGGTGACGCAGAGGCTGATGAAGGCGTGGCTGACCAAGGCTCCGCAGCCTTATACCGTGGATGATTTGACGGCCATCGCCGCGCACTGCACGCTGATGGAAGATGGGGCGCGCAAGGTAGAGCGCGAGATGCAAAAGCGCATTGCGGCCGTGGTGCTGCATCCGCGCATCGGGCAAAGCTTCCCGGCCATTGTCACTGGCGTGAATAACTATGGGACGTTTGTGCGCACGCTCGATCCGCACGTGGATGGAAAGCTGGTGCAAGGCGGCAAGGGGCTGGATGTGGGCGACAAGGTGACGGTGAAGTTAGTGTCCACCGATCCGCAGCGGGGGTTTATTGATTTCGCGGTGTGAGACGAGCTTCGACAACACGAAATGCTTTGTGATTCTTTAAGCCGTCGATCAATTGAAAAGAAAGCGGGCAGAATGTGAAAAAAGCAACTCGTATCGTCGCCATTCTCGGAATTGGAATGACTCTAGTTCCCTGGATCACAGCCCAGACACCAGTAGCTGAAAAACTGCCCACGGCTCCCGCACAGGCGATTACCATTCCTCCTGATCAACAGCCGACAAAAGAGCAGTTAGCCAAGCTCTTCGAGGTAATGCGGCTGCGCGAGCAATTGCAAGACTACTTCACCAAGATGGACGTCGCAGCTCAAAAGCAGGCAATGGTCCAAGCGAGCGAAGTAGTCACGAAGATTTGTGGCGACTGCAAAATGACTCCTGAGCAAAACACAGCAATCAATAATGCAATGAGTAGGTATGCTGCGAGGCTCATAAATGCGTACACTGTTGACGAGAGGATCGATAACATATGTGCGATCTACCAGCGTCATCTTAGTCGCTCGGATGTGGATGCGTTGCTTGGATTCTACGGCTCACCCGCTGGTCAGCATCTTCTTGATCAGAAGCCGCCTATTATGCAGGAGTTTGTCACGGAATACATGATGCGTATGCAAGAGCGCGCTGGGCCCGCCGCTAACGAACTGGCAAATGAAATGCAGAAAATGATCAGTTCTCCTGTCGCAGCAAAAGACAAGCATGTAAAGAAATAGGATGCATGACACTCCATTCCAACGAGAAACCTCGCTCTCGCGTGAGACTTGGAATTCTGCAGCGACGTAAGATTCAAGAGGAGTCTTGTTTCAACCGTCAACTGCCCGCGCGATAATAGCGGAGGGAGATTTCATGGGCGTTTTTAGAGGTTGTCGAATTGTTTTTGCGGTTTTAGTTGGTATTTTCGTCCTCGGGCAGGGCAATCGCATTCAGGCACAGTCAGCCGGCGGCAGCGCGTTGCCGGCTGCGCCGCACGTCAAGGAGGTTCGCATGAAGCATGTGCTGGTGATTGGCCAGACCAAGGACTGGGAACACGACTCCGTTTCAGACACGATGGCCGCCGTCTACAACATGGGCAAGGAGAGCGGCCTGTGGGATACGACGATGCGTACGGACACCAAGCTGCTCACCAAAAAAGAGCTGACGAGGAACGCAAAGAATCTCAACTATTTCGACTTGATCGTTTTTGCCAGCACCAGCGGCGAACTGGATATGGATGAGAGTCAGAAGCAGGACATGATGTCGTTTATCAAGGACGACGGCAAGGGCTTTGTCGGCATCCACGCCGCGCTCGATACGAATCACAACTGGCCGGAGTTCGGAGAGATGCTGGGCGGCTGGTTTGACGAGCATCCGTGGATGACCTTTGAAGCGCCGATTATTGTCGAAGATCCGAACTTCCCGGCGGTGCGCCACTTTCCGGCCGCGTTTGTGAAGTACGACGAGATCTATCAGCCGAAGGCCTGGTCGCGCGACAAGGTGAATGTGCTGCTCAGCCTCGACTCTTCAAAGCTCGACTACAACAACAACCCGAAGATCCATCGCGCGGACCACGACTTTGCCGTGGCGTGGAGCAAGATGTACGGTAAAGGGCGCGTCTTTTATTCGACGCTCGGTCACACGGAGGAGAGTTGGGAAGATCCAGACGTTCGCAAGATGTATTTTGAGGCGATTAAGTGGGCGCTCGATATGACCGAGGGTAGCACGGCCTCACATGCGCGGCCGATTGCGGCCGCTGCTGCGCATTAACTCGACTCTGAGCTTAGAGCCCGATTCATCTTGCCGGGTTTTCGGCGCCCCTCGGCTGCGCTCGGGGCGGGCTTTGAAATTGCGTGTTTAGAGCGTCTTCCAGAATAGGATTTTCCCAATCAAGCGGCCCTCGATCAAGGCTTCGGAAAGGCCGGAGCGACGCCGGATCGGACCGCAATCGCTGCCGCGCAAGCCCAAAATCGGACCCGCCCGCTCGAAAGCAAGTGTCATTGAGTCCAGGCCCTGTGGAGTCGTTTTTGAGGGCAACTTCGTGAATGATGTACATTATGTACATTATTAGATGTACGCTATGGTACACTGGCCAAATGGAAGTGCCCATCACGGAATTTCGCCGGAAGATCTTCTCCCTCGTCAATCAGGCGATCGAGGGCGAAGAGGTCTGGTTTACGCACAAGGGCCGGCGCATCAAAATCGTCCCTGAAGGCCAGCCGACGAGCCGTCTGAGCCGCATCGCTCCGGTCGAAATCATTAATTCTGAAATCCCCGATCTGCTCGATGCAGTCCGCAAGGCTGAGAGGATGGAGGAGATACAAAAGGCCTGGGAAAAGGATTGGGAGGAGCTTTGACCGTGGCCGCTCCAGCCTATCTCGACACGGAGGTTGTGGTTTGGCTTGCCACCGGCAAGCTGAGCCGCTTCAGCTCGAACACGCGCAATCTGCTTGAAGGGACCGATCTGCTGCTGTCGCCCGCCGTACTGCTGGAGCTTGAGTATCTTTACGAGGCCAAACGCATCAAACTGCCGGCCCGCGACATTCAACGCAAGGTGGAACACGAACTCGGCGTCCGGCTTTGCGAGTTTCCGTTTGCAACCATTGCCGGGGCGGCTCTCGACGAGAAGTGGACCAGCGATCCCTTTGACCGGATGATCGTGGCCAACGCCAAGGCCAACGGTTTCGCCTGGCTCATCTCTGCCGACGAAGAGATCAGAAAACACTATCCGCGCACGGTCTGGTAGTGTTGGGCGCGATACAATTCGTTGCAGGAACCAGGTAAATCGGAATGGACAGCTTAGTGTTGGTGCGATGCGTAGAAGAGGAGTTCTCCATCTATCTGCCAGATGATGAACTCACGGAGGTCTATACCGTCGGCAATCTGTATAACCTTCTGCTCCGTAAATTAAAACCGACTCCCGATTGCCTCACCAGCAAAGCCTTCTATCGGATTCGCAGAGCAATGACCGCGGTGCTTGGACTGCCGCGCCGTTCAATTCGGCCGGCAACATTCTTAGACGATCTGCTCAATGAAAAGCAGATTCGTGAGCAATGGAGCGCGATCGCACATGAAAGCGGCTTAAAGCTGCCCAGCCTTCGTCACACAGTCGAGTGGAAACACTCCATGCAAATGTTGTCTGCCGTTCTTTCCTTCGTGATTACCCTTGCACTGACGAAGGTTCTCTCCCAATTTGCATCTATCACTCTTGACAACTATTTCGTGTTTACTGCCTTTTTTATTCTTGGTTTAATTCTCTTCGCCGTTATCTACACGATGCTCCTGAAGGCAACGCCTTTCAGGCGATCTGTACTCCCAACCCTGAGCGCTGGCGAACTGTCCCGGGTGGTTTTGTCGATGAACGGCGCAGAATTCACTCGGGAAACAAACGGTGCTGCGAAGCTAACTCAAGATCAGGTTTGGATCAGGCTTGTTGGGGTTTTCTGCGATCAGATGGCCTTTAGGCCGGAAGATGTCGTTCCAAGCGCAAGCATCTTGGTGGATTTGGGTGAGGGTTGACATCTGCGCCCAGCACAGAACGGCCCCACTCGTTCGAGTGAGGCCATCTCATTTGAAGCAACTATCGTTGAATGAGTCTCAGTGCTTCTCTGTCGCGGAGGCGATCTTGGCTTCGGCTTCGGAGATTACGCGCAGAGACTGGGTGTAGGCCGCTTCGCTGTCGCCGGCTTCATCCCACATCTTGTGGCCGCGAGTCAGTTGCTCCTGGGCGCGGGGTACGTCGATCTCTTCGGGCTTCAAGGCGTCGGAGGCCAGGATGGTGACGCGGTCGCCCAGCACCTCGGCAAAGCCCCAACTGACGTTGTAGTGGAGGTCGCCTACGGGGCAGTCGGCGTCGCTTGCCGGTCCGCAGTGCACGATCACGTCGCCCGCGCCCAACTCGGCCACCAGCGGCGCGTGGCCGTAGAGCACCTCCATGTATCCGTTCTTTGCGGGCAACTCGACGGCGGCCGCCGCATGATCGAAGAGGGTGCGCTCGGGAGTCACCAGCCGTACGCGGAGTTGATTGGTTTCGTCAGCCATGGGCTCCTTTCAGTCGCCAGTTGTCAGTCGTCAGTTGTCAGTGGTCAGCAAGTGCAAAATCTTCGATGACCGGGCTTTCACTGAAAACTGACAACTGAAAGCTGTTCTTACACCGTCGCCTTCATCTTCTCGGCGGTTTCCAGCACTTCTTCGATGGCGCCCTTCATGTAGAAGGCCTGCTCGGGGATGTCGTCGTACTTGCCCTCGATGATCTCCTTGAAGCTGCGCACGGTGTCGGCGATCTTCACATAGCGGCCCGCCATGCCGGTGAACTGCTCGGCCACATGGAATGGCTGCGACAGAAACTTCTGCACCTTGCGGGCGCGTGCGACGGTGAGCTTGTCTTCTTCGCTCAGTTCGTCGATGCCCAGAATGGCAATGATGTCCTGCAGGTCCTTGTAGCGTTGCAGGATGCGCTTGACGCCCTGCGCCACGTCGTAGTGCTCCTGGCCGACGATGCGCGCGGACAAGATGCGCGAGGTCGAGGCCAGCGGGTCGACGGCAGGGTAGATGCCAAGCTCTGAGAGAGGACGGCTGAGCACGGTGGTCGCGTCGAGGTGGGCAAAAGTGGTGGCAGGCGCCGGATCGGTCAAATCGTCAGCAGGCACGTAGACTGCCTGCACCGAAGTGACAGAGCCTTTGCTCGTTGACGTGATGCGCTCTTGCAGTTCGCCCATCTCGGTGGCCAGGTTGGGCTGGTAGCCGACGGCTGAAGGCATGCGGCCTAACAAGGTCGAAACTTCGCTGCCGGCCTGCGTAAAGCGGAAGATGTTGTCGATGAAGAGCAGCGTGTCCGAGCCCTCGACGTCGCGGAAGTACTCGGCGACAGTCAGCGCGCTCAGGGCCACGCGCAGGCGCGCTCCGGGCGGCTCGGTCATCTGGCCGTAGAC
>JBEKOA010000053.1:0-43303 GCA_049522255.1 Occallatibacter sp. | reverse complement strand
TCAATAGGTCTTCTACGGTTGTGGACCGTTACGTAGCTCAATCCTCCGAACCGCCGGATGCGGGCCCGCTTGTCCGGTGGTGTGACAGGGGAGGAGAGGTGACTCTCCCCCCTATGTCGATTCCGCCGCGCAAGCTCTGTGTGCGGTTCATGGAGTTTCTTGATCCCGGACCCCGCATGCAAACTCCTGTCGGAGCACCTGCTTGCGGAGATATATGATCGTCTTACCGGCAAATCTGCGTCGATTCACGCGCACAAGACAGCTGGCCGTTCGAAATCAACGATGGAAATTGACAAATGGATTTGGGCGGAAACGGACGCTTCTGCGCGTTGACCTTGGAGGCTATTTTTTCAGTGATACAGTTGACCGGAGTTTCCAAAAGTTACGGCATAGGCAAGGTTGTCCAGGCCGTGAACGACATTAATTTACAAATCGGACCCTCTGAGCGCGTGGCCGTGATGGGACCTTCGGGGTCGGGCAAGTCTACGCTTCTCAATTTGATTTGCGGACTCGATGAGCCCACCTCGGGGTCGGTCAAAGTCGATGGCATGGAGCTATCCAATCTTACTGACGACGCTCGCACCCGCCTGCGCCGCGAAAAAATTGGAATGATTTTTCAAACCTTCAATCTATTGCCCACGCTAACTGCGCTTGAGAACGTGGCTTTCCCTCTTCGCCTGCAAGGGCTCGCGAGGAAAGAAGCAGAACAGCGCGCCGCCGCAATGCTGGAGCACGTAGGATTGAGTGACCGCGCATCCCACCGCCCCGATGAACTCTCGGGCGGAGAGCGCCAGCGAGTAGCTATCGCACGCGCACTGATCTTCCGACCACCTCTGCTTCTTGGCGATGAGCCGACGGGCAATCTCGACTCAGCATCCGGCGACGAGATTCTTCGTCTTCTTGACAATCTTCAACAGGAATACGGCAGCACGCTACTTATGGTGACGCATAACGCGCAGGCGGCCAGTTACTGCAACCGGATCATTACTCTGCATGACGGCCGGATTGTTCACGACGAACGATTCGCGTGTGCCCCGGCGAGCGGTCGATGATGATTCCTGCGCTCTGGCAGATCTCTTCCCGGCAATGGCGAACCCATGGTCTTCGAGTCATCATGACGACTCTGGGCATCGCTCTCGGGGTAGCTGTCTTCTTCGCCGTGCGCACCGCCAACGCGGCTCTGCTGGACTCCCTTTCAGCCACCGTCGAGCGCCTTGCTGGTAAGTCGACCCTCGAAGTCACCTCTGGAGAAACGGGATTTCCCGAAGAGGTTTTGGAAACCGTGCGTGCAACTCCCGGCGTTGAGTTAGCCGAGCCTGTCATTGAAGTTATCGTGCATACTGCCTTCGCGGATGAAGGCAACTTGCTCATCCTGGGAGTGGATACAACCGGCGATCAGCAGTTACGTCAATACGAGTTCGATAGCTCGCAGACAGAGATCGCCGATCCGCTAACTTATCTAGCTCAGCCTAACTCAATTTTGCTTTCCCGGTCATTCGCCGACCGGCACGGCTTGCATATCGGAGACCGAATTCCGATCTTTGTTGCCAACGGACGTAAGGACTTCACGGTTCAAGGACTCTTCAAGCCCGTTGGAGTCGGAGCAGTCTTCGGCGGCAACATCGCGGTCATGGATGTCTACTCGGCGCAGGTCGTTTTCAGCCGCGGCCGTAACTTCGATCGCATCGATCTGATGAATTCGCAGAGCGTCCCAGTCGATGAACTTCAACGGCGTCTGCGAGCCCGCTTGCCTGCCGGCGTTGAATCGGCGCGACCGCAAGTGCGCGGCCAGGCGCTGGAAAATGCGGTTACAGCAATGCGGCTGGGAATGCTGATTACAAGCTTTATCGCTCTGCTGGTGGGTGTCTACATTATCTTCAACTCATTCACGATTGCCGTGAACCAGCGATGGAAAGAGATTGGCATCCTGCGCGCCATCGGCGTCGAACGCCGAAACGTAAACGCCATGTTTCTCGGCGAAGCGCTGCTCATGGGCGTCATCGGCTCCGTCTCCGGAATTGCGGCAGGCTTCTATCTGGCGACGCTGGCCGGCAAGGTGATGGGCTCCATAGCGGCTTCTGTTTACGGCATGATCTCTACCGAGGTTGCGCCGAAACTTCATCCCGACGCCGTGTTTATCTCGCTTGGCCTGGGAGTTACCGCTTCTCTTATCGGCGCGTGGTTTCCTGCTCGAGCCGCCTCTCGCCTCGACCCTGTTCTAGCACTGCATAACATTGAGTCGCGCCAGCAGGAGTCGTCTCTCGGATGGAAGCGCATTACCATGGGCGCCGCGCTGGTCTTGCTCACGTCGCTTCTCATTGAGTTCTCCCCGTCACGCGTAGGAATGACGATTCAGTTATTCTATGCGGCTCTCACCCTGCTCGGACTCACCATGCTCTTGCCAATCCTGGTGCAATGGACCGCTCGCATGATTCGTCCCTTGATGGACAAGGCCGGAGGTTCCGAGGGAGCCCTCGCCGTCGATGCAATGATTCGATCGCCCCGGCGCAGTGCGGCTACGGTCGGCGCGCTGATGGTTGGACTGATGTTTGTCTTTTCCACTGGAGCCTACATTCAGAGTTACAAGCACATGATCGCCCGCTGGACGCATCGCATGTTGAATGCCGACCTGGTTGTAGCTACCTCCGCATTGTTGCGTTCCACCTCCTATCATTTCAGCGAAGATATGGGGCGGCGCATCTCCGCGCTGCCCGAGGTGAAAAGCGTCGAAAATGTGCGCTTCACATTCATTCCATTTCAGGGAGACACGGCGGCCCTCAGTTCAATCGAGATGGATAGCTTTCTGGCGCGTGCGCCGGATTCGGTTGAAGACGCCAATGTCGATGCTGTGCGTGAGCAGTTATCGCGCGGTGAAGGTGCATTGATCTCAAAGAATTTTTCCGCACGCTGGAAATGCCGCGTGGGAGGCCGCGTGCGTCTCAATGCGCCAACCGGTGTGCTGGACTTGCCTGTTCTCGGAATTGTCGAAGATTACCGCTCAGACAAAGGGACCATCTTTATCGACAGGGCTCTCTATAAGAAATACTGGAAGGATGACGCAGTGGATTTTGTCAACGTCAACCTCAAGCCCGGTCAAGACGCAACTAAGGTGAAGCATGAGATCGAGCGGCTCACTGCAGGCACTGACCATGCGCTGGTCTACACAAGCACAGAGTTTCGGGAGTGGATCGGAAGCCTGGTCGACCAGTTCTTTCTCTTGAATTATATGCAGCTCGTCGTTGCAGTCATCGTTGCCATCGTGGGGATTGTCAACACCTTGGTCGTTTCCGTCATGGACCGCCGTCGCGAATTCGCGATTGTCCGTGCCATTGGCGGTTACCGTTCCCAGATACGAAAGATGGTGTTGCTCGAGGCCGTTGCCATTTCGATCGTTGGAGTTATGGTGGGCGCGCTGGCCGCGGTCTTCAACATACAATTCATGTCGCACACGGTTTCCACGGTTTTGGCCGGTTATGATGTTCCGTTCTACTTTCCCTGGGTACTGGTTTTGTGCACACTCCCGGCCGTCGCGGCAGTATCATTGCTTGCGGCCTGGCTCCCCGCGCGTCATGCGATGCAAATGTCGGTTATCGAGGCAATCGGATATGAATAACAAAGCAGGATTTCGCAGGATGTTATTGAGACAAGGATCGGTGCTTTTCAGCTGCGCCGCGATCGTTTCTCTCGCGGGCGCACCCGCATTCGGCGCGCCTCCCGATGCCCGCAAGATCATGCAGGATGTGTACCTTCAAGACACTAGCCGGGGCACATTCATGCGCGCCAGTTTTGAAGTCTTCGACAAGCAGGGACAGCGCACGAAAAAGGAATTCACATACCGCCGAACAGGTTTGCCAGGAGATAGCAGGACCCTCGTTGTATTTACTGCGCCGGAGGAGATTCGCGGCGTCGCGCTTCTGTCGATCAATAAGCGCGGAGTGAGCGATCGCCAGTATATGTACATTCCCGCCACCGAGCGTGTTCGCCCCGTCGCGCCCCAGGAGCGCTCCGCTCGTTTCATCGGCACCGACTTTACTTTCGAGGATATTGAAGAACGCGTGCTCGACGATTTCACTTATCGCCTGGTAAGTGATACTGACACGATCGAAGGTCATAAGACCTGGAAGATTGAATCGATTCCAACCGATCCATCCCGCTCCCAATATAAGTACATTTATTACTGGGTAGCGCAGGATGTGCCAGTTATCATGCATGCTGAAATGTACGATGCACAGGGAAAGGAAGTGCGTGTTCTCCATGCCAGCCAGATCAAGCGAGTGTCGGGTATTTCAGGCGCGCGCCGCACTGAGATAACTTCAGTGCTAACAGGGACCAAGACAGTGCTGGTGATAGAAGACGTGAAATTCAACATAGATTTTGATGAAAAACTGTTTACGCCGGGGGGGCTTGGAAAGAAGCCGTGATCTCGGCATGGCATTGATGTCAAGAGATTCGGGTTGCGAAACGCCGACCTGTCAGGTATGCTTGGCGCTGGACCAGCAATTCAATAAGTCAGCTTTGAATTCTGGCAGCCCTCTTTGCGCATGCCCTGATCCCGGAGACAGAGGTTGAAGTAACTGACGACGCAGAGTGAGCTACATCACAAAACCCGCTTTCGCTGCTCGGGCAAGTTAAAAGAGTTGGATAGCTTGTCGAACGATCACGATCTTGCTTGCTGTGCAGAGTTTTTGCTCCAGCAGGATCTAACCAAGCTGTCCAGGGATTGCTGGAGCGGTATACGGTTTACGGCATGGCGCCGAAGCCCTATTTCGCCAGCCGCGATCTCCGGCGGGAGGCGCACGATGCTCCGCAGATTCCAGTCCTTCTTGTCCTCAAAAGTGGGAACCGGCATGGCCCGGTCTTTCTCGGTTGTAACCCTGGCATTTGTGGCGACGCTGCTGTTGACTGTCTTCCCGCAAGGCGTCGCGGCTCAGACCAACGTCGGCTCAATAGCGGTGGGTTACACCACTGCCACGCCTGTCACAGTGACGGTGCAGATCACTGCGACGGGCACCGTGAGCAGCATCGAAGCGGTTACCCAGGGCGACGAGACGCGGGAGTTCCTGGCGGCCACGGGGGGAAGCGGAAACTGCGCTGTGGGCGTTGTCAGCATCGGGGGTATCTGCACCGTGAACGTGACCTTTACGCCGAATTTCTCCGGCGCGCGTAACGGCGCGATCGTTCTCGAGGACGCTTTGGACAATCGTGTCCTGGGGACGGCCTACGTCACCGGCACGGGAACGGGGCCTCAGATCATCTTCCCGTCTCCATTGCCCACTGCGGCCAACATCTCCGGACCTACGTATTATGGTCAAGCCGTGGCCGTCGATGCTGCCGGATACGTCTATGGCGCCGACAACACCGGCATCTTGTACAAAGCTACTCCCGCGGTCAATGCGACGACCGGCCAGGTCACTTATCCAACCAGTACGGCGATCTACACAAGCGCACAGGGTGGGCTCAGGGGCGTAGCGTTGGACGGGGCCGGCAACGTTTATATCGCCGACGCAAGCCCCGCGGTGAGCGTGCTGACCCTGTTGCCAAATGGAACCTACGCGGCCCCGGTTCCGATTGGCTCAGGCTGGAATGAACCCATTGGCGTGGCCGTAGATGGGGCCGGAAGCGTATTTGTCGCAGACGCGGGCATCCCGGGCGTGTACGAGATCACGCTGACCAGCAGCGGCTACTCCGCTCCAGTCGCGCTGCCCGCTCCAAGCGGCGGTTGGGATGCTCCTCTGGGTGTAGCGGTGGATGGCAGCGACAATGTTTACGTCGTCGATCAAAGTAACAATGCTGCGTATGAGCTCTCGCTCTTGAGCGGTAGCTATGCTACTCCGGTCGTGATCGCCAGCTCAGACTCAAGCTTGTCCAGCAACTATCTGGATAATCCCAATGGCGTTGCGGTGGATGGCAACGGCGACGTCATTATCTCCTCTTATGATTCTGAGTCGATTCTAGCTCTGACCCGCTCCGGCTCCGGCTTTACCGAGCAAACGATCGCCGGCAGCGCATATTTCCTGTGCGTGGCAGTGGATGGGGCGGGGAACGTCTATTCTGGCGCGAATCCAGTTGGCGGATCCAACGTACTGGAGATGTATCAACTGGCGAACCCGCCGGCTCTGAACTTCGGGAGCGACGGCGTCGGATACGTCGGCACCATAATGGGGGTTACAGTTAAAAACATCGGCAATGCCGCGCTGGATCTCTCTGGGATCAGCTTTCCAACGGATTTCCCCGAGGCTCTCGGGCGTGCCGGCGAGTGCTCCTCGACTCCGGTGGCGGCAGGTGGAAACTGCGCGCTGACCGTGAGCTTCACACCGTCCGTTGCCTCTCTGAACGCCACCCAGCCTTTGACGGAGAGCGTGACGTTCGGCAGCAATGCCTTCCCGGTGACGCAAACGATTGCCGTAAGCGGGACGGCCACCAAGGCGACTCCTTGGTTGACGCTGACCGCGTCGGCCAATCCCAGCGTGCTGGGTAACCCGATTACCTTTACGGCCGTAGCGATAGGCCCAACCGACATTGTTGCGCCGACCGGCACAATGGCCTTTGCGTTAGGCAGCACGGCGATCAGCGGCTGCGCGGCGGTTCTGATGACTGGCGGCGTCGCCACCTGCACCACCAGCACTCTGGCCTTGGGGTCAAGCAACATCGTCGCAGCCTACTCCGGCGACGCGGTTTACACGGCATCGCAGTCTTCGCAAATTCTGGCCGAGAACATTGTTGCCGCTCCTGTCGCCTCGGCTCCGCCAGTGACCAGCGCGGGAGCAGTCAATGCGGGCAGTACCGGCACAGCGACGGTGAACATTACCTTCTCGACGCCGGTCACGCTGGGCGGAATCGCGGTGCTGACGCAGGGAAACCCAAATCTGGACTTCACCCTGGCCAATACTCAGGCAGCCAGCGGCGCCTGTGTGACCGGCCAGGCCTATTCCGCCAAGGCCACCTGCACGGTGACTGTGACCTTCACGCCACAGTTTGCCGGGCTGCGTTCCGGCGCGGTGATCTTGACGGACAACGCTTCACCGGCCAACGTGATCGGAACAGCCTACGTCTCCGGGACCAGTACGGGAGCCCAGATCGCCTTCCTGCCTGGAACGCTGTCGGCCGGGCTTGCAAGCACTCCAATCAACGGCAATCTCGTTGGCATGGCCGTCGATGGCAGCGGGAACATTTACGTCGCCGACGACGACTATGGTGTCGTATGGGAGATTGCGCTCTCCAACGGCGTCTATTCCGCCCCGTCCGTGCTCGGGGGAGGCACCAGGAGCAGCCCGACGCTTATGTATGACACGGCAGAGTCGGTGGCTGTGGATGGTGCTGGAAACATCTACGTTGCCGATGACGGAAACAACGATCAGTATGGCCCAGCCGTCTATCAGATCGTTCCGCTGCCGGGAGGCACATACGCGCAGAACTATCTGGGCAGTGGGTGGGAGTATCCAATTGGCGTGGCCGTGGATGCAAACGGAGATGTTTATGTTCTCGATGCCGGCGACGGCCTGGTAAGTGAGCTGATACCATCCAATGGCAGTTACACGCAGACCACCATCCCCACTACCGGCCTGACCTTTCCCTTGGGCATCGCGGTCGATGCCGGCGGTAACGTCTATCTCGTTAATGCACCCGTCCCTGGAACAGACAACCCCAGCTCAATATTCAAGCTGACGCTTTCGGGCAGCAGCTACAAGCAAAGTTCCCTGGGCAGCGATTTGCTTAATCCGGATGGCATCGCCGTGGATGTGAACGGCAGCGTCTATGTGGCGGACCGCGGCTCCGATGTAGGGCACACATCCGGCGATGTGGCCAAGCTGACTCCACAGGCGAATGGCGCCTACCTCCAGAGTACGTTGGTTTCCAAAAATCAACTGGGCCAACCACTCGATGTGGTTTTGGATGGCGCCGGCAACCTCTACGTCCTTGATACCGATACCCAAAATGTCTACAAACTGGATGTTGCGGACCCGCCGGGACCGGTGACATCGCCGTTGACATTCCAAAACACGCCCCTGGACTGGACCAGCACCGACAGCCCGAATACGTTCAAGGTCGAGAACATCGGCAATGCCGCGCTGACCCTTTCTGCGCTCACCTATCCGCCGGATTTCCCGGAGGCGGTCGGAGTCACGACCGATTGCGCCGCCGGCATGACCGTGGCGGCCAACGGCGCCTGCACACTGTCGATCGACTTCACGCCGACCGCCTCGCTCGGAGCCAATACATCGCAACCACTGGCCGAGACCGTATCGTTGACCAGCAACGCGATCAACGCCAACGGCGCGCAGACGATTTCGGTCACCGGGACGGAGCTGCAGGCCTCGGCATCGGTGACGCTCACCTCATCGGTGAACCCAAGCTGGGTGGGAAATCCAATCACCTTCACGGCACTGGTCGCGGGCGGCTCAGGAACTCTGGGTGTTGCGCCGGCCGGGACGGTGTCCTTCACCACCGGGAACTCGAGCCTATGCGCGTCCGTGACGCTTTCCACCGTGACGGGCACCAACGGCAGCACGGCAAGCTGCACAACCAGCGCCCCGGCCGCCGGGATGTACAGCATTGTCGCAAGCTTTGTCCCAGGCAATACGGCGAACGTGCCCGCGGCCAGCGGCTCCATGAACGAAACCATCCTTGCGAATGCGCCGCCGACCGGGCCCTTTGGCGATACCAGCGTGGGCACGGCAAACATCGGCAGTCCGCTAGGCCCCATCCCGGTGACAATCAACTTCAATGTGCCGGCAACCCTGGGCGCGATCGAAGTGTTGACCCAGGGCGCGCCAAATCTGGACTTCACCGACGCCGGCGGCGGCACTTGCACCATTGGACAGACCTATGGAAATCAAGTAGCCGTCAATATCCAAGCCAGAACCGGAATCCATTCGGAGGACTCGGTAACTGGCAATCCGGCCTCTTGCACGGTGAACGTCAGCTTCTCTCCACAATTCGCCGGGCTGCGTTCCGGCGCAGTGGTGCTGATCGGCTCATTCGGCGAAACCAGCAGCAGCGTCATCGGAACCGGTTACCTGCAAGGGACCGGCGTCGGCCCGCAAACCATCTTTGCTGTGCCGACCGAAGTCGAGAGCTGCGAAGAGTGCATCAGGCCCGACCTGGTCTTCAAGAGGCTGACGGCCGACCTGCCGAAGGCTACCCCGCTTGGTTCGATAGGGATTGCGGCAGAGTTCGAAGGCGACGAGCAACTGGACTACCTGCCTGGATCGCAAAGTGCGATCGATAGCGGCTGGAGCTACCCCTACGGCATCGCGGTAGATGGCTTGGGCAATGTCTACATCGCCGATGGCTTTAACAGTGCCGTGATCAAGGAGACCTATTCGAAGAACACCACCACCGGCGTCGTCACATACACTTCCTCCTCATTGCCCACGACGGACCCCTATGGCTGGGAGCTTCCTGTTGGCGTCGCGGTAGATGGCGCCGGTAACGTCTATGTCTCGGACGCTGACGATGAATTAGTAGTGATGGACACGCTGCAACCGGACGGAAGCTATGTGCCCAGCATGGTCGATCCCAGCTCGGACTATTGCTATCCCGTCGGTGTTGCGGTCGATGGCAGCGGCAACGTTTACGTCGCGGACGAGGGCGGGTGCGGCTCCGGAGGTGTCTACAAGGAGACGCTACTGAACGGCGGCGTCTACGTCCAGTCCCCCGTTGACACGACGAGCTTTGAATATCCCGGTGGCATCGCAGTCGATGGCAGCGGCAATGTCTATGTCACCGCCAACTCCGAGGGAGGGGCCAGTGTAGTCGAAGAGAACCTGCAATCCAACGGCAGTTACACGGTCTCCTTTATCAATGGCAACTGGGACTTTCCGATAGGCATTGCGGTGGATGACAACGGCAACGTCTATGTCGCGGACGCCGGTGAAGGTGTAGTGGTGCGGGAGACGCCGTCGAACGGCGGCTACACAGCGGTCAATATCGGCGAATGGTTTTCACCCTATGAACTGGCGCTCTCTCCCAGCGGTAACCTCTACGTCACCGATGACGGCAACAATGAAGACTGCATAGGCTGTTTCCCGGACAACAATGTCGTTGCTGCCGCCAGGCTCAGCAAAGGCCACGTCGCTGCTTCCCGGTCCACGCACAGGCCTTTGGCAGCCGCCCGGAGCCTCAGCCGCAAGACTGATCCAGCCGCCATTTACGGCGGAGGCGTAACGGGAACCATTTCATCCGTGCCTTCGGTGTACATGGCGGACTTTGCCGACCCGCCATCGATGAGCTTTGCCACCACGGCCTACCTGGCCACCAGCACAGACAGCCCGCAAACGGTGATTGTCGATGACTTCGGCAATGCGCAGTTGAACTTCACCTCTCTCGTGTATTCAGCGGACTTCCCGGAGCTTGCCGGAACCGTGACCGACTGCACAGCAACCATCCAATTGCCCGCGAACTCCTTCTGCACGCTGACCATCGACTTCTCGCCGATTGCGCTGAGCACCACCAGCCTCTCAACGCTGCTCAGCGAAGACGTCGACATCACGACCAACGCCCTGAATACGAAGAACGGCGACGCGCAGGCCGTTCCGGTCAGCGGGACGGAGACTCAGCCGGGATTTCCATTAGCCACGCCCACCTTCACCCCCACGCCCGGCCCTTACACCTCGACACAGACCGTTCTCATCAGTGAGGCAACAGAGGGCGCGGCGATCTATTACACCACCGACGGAACAGCGCCGGTCGTTGGGGCAAGCGATACAACCCTCTATACCAGCGCCGGTGTCTCCGTCTCGTCCAGCGAGACCATCGAGGCCATCGCAGTCCTTGCCGGCTACATCAACAGCGCGGTCGCCACAGGCGCTTACACCATCAACTCGCCGACAGCTGCCACGCCCACCTTTACGCCAACGCCCGGCTCTTTCACCTCGACCCAGACCGTCCTCATCAGTGATGCCACCGGTGGCGCGGCGATCTATTACACCACCGACGGAACAGCGCCGGTCGTAGGGGCAAGCGATACAACCCTCTATACCAGCGCTGGCGTCACCGTCTCGTCCAGCGAGACCATCGAGGCCATCGCTGTCCTCACCGGATACATCAACAGCGCGGTAGCCAGCGGCACTTACACAATTGGAAACATGCCTGTCGTCGCCACACCCACCTTCTCGGTACGAGCAGCTGGCGCGACCACCCAAACCGACATAATCGTTATTAGCGATGCTACCGCGGGAGCGGCGATCTACTACACCACCGACGGAAAAGCGCCGGTCGTTGGGGCCAGCGATACGACGCTCTATACCAGCGCCGGTGTCACCGTTACATCCGATGAGACAATCCAGGCGATCGGTGTCCTGGCCGGCTACACAAATAGCAATGTTGCCAGCTACATTGTCACCTTCGCCGCCGGAGATTTCACCGTCAACGCGACGAATGCCGCGGCGACGGTACAGCCGGGCGGTTCGGGCGTCTTCACTTTCACCGTCACTCCTACGGGCGGGGCCACAACATTCCCATCGGGTGTGACACTCTCGGTCAGCGGCCTGCCCGCCGGCGCAACCTATGTCCTCTCGCCGGCCAGCATCGCCCCCGGCGCGGGAACGACCACGGTCACCCTGACCTTCCATCTCTCGCAGGCCTCGGCTGCCGCGCGGCCAGAGCGCGGGGTGGGCAGCCATCTCGCTTCAAGGCTTGCTCCTTTGTCGCTGGCGCTCTTGCTGCTACCCTTTGTTGGCAGGCTGCGCAAGTCAGGCAAACGCTTCAGCCGCATGCTCGCGGTCCTTCTAGTGCTTAGCGCGGGTGCGGCGGCCATGGCCGGACTCAGCGGTTGCGGTTCCACAATAGGCTTTTTTGGCCAGGCGCCGAGGTCTTATACTGTGACCCTGACCGGAACCATGGGCGGGCTCACTCACGCCTCTAACGCCACCTTGACGGTTGAGTAAAAAAGGAGAACTTACTATGCGTACTTCGATCCCCGGAAGGGCGCTCCTTGCGAGCGCATGCATATTGGCTGGGTCCGCAGGCTGGGCCCAGCAGAGCCAGAAGCCGGCGCCGCCGGCTGCAGTCTCGACTGACCTTGGCATCACCTTCGCCACCGAGCGCTCCCAGGTGGTGCCCAGCGACTGCTGCTTCTGGTTCAAGGGCGGCGGCGTGGATGCGGCTGTGACCTTCTGGAAGGGCTGGGGCATCGCCGCCACCCTGACTGGCGATCATGCCGCAAACGTCACGCCCGGCGTGGACGTGAACAAGATCTCGTACATAGGCGGACCGCGCTACGCCTGGACGGCATGGACAGGCGCAAAGGATCGTCGTCTGCAGATTTTCGGACAGGGACTCTTCGGCGGCTCGCACGGATTTGACGGTCTCTATCCGACCAGCACCGGCACCACCTCCAGCGCCAACGCCTTTGCGATTCAAGCCGGCGGCGGGCTCAACCTCTATCTCAACAGGAACTGGGGCCTGCGACTGCTTGAGGCCGACTATGTTCGGACGGAGTTTCCCAACGACGCCGACGACGTGCAGAACGATTTCCGGCTGGCCTTCGGCGTCGTCTACCACATCGCCGGAGCTCAGCCTGAGCCGGTCTCCCTGGCTTGCGCGGCGAGCCCTGCCACGGTCTTTCCCGGCGACCCCATCTCAGTCACGGCGACGGCCGGCGGCCTGAGCCCCAAGCTCAATGCGATTTACTCATGGTCGGGCGCGGGCGTGGCGGGAAGCGGTGCCACGGCCACAGTCGCCACCGGTTCGCTGGCGCCGGGCGCCTACACGGTGAAGTGCAACGTAAAAGAAGGCAAGCCCGGCAAGGAAGGCCTCAAGCCATGGGAATCTGCCGAAGCATCGGCGAGTTTCACTGTCAAGCCCTTTGATCCGCCAACCACTGGTTGCTCCGTCAGTCCCACCACCCTCAACCCCGGCGACACCAGCACCGTCACGGCCACTGGCGCCAGCCCGCAGAACCGTCCGCTCACCTACAGCTACTCGGCAGCAGCCGGCACTGTCACTGGCAGCGGTCCAACGGCGGTCTTCAATTCAGCCGGTGCGCCTACGGGTCCGGCCGCGATCACATGTAGCGTGACCGACGACAAGGGGCAGACCGCAACCGCTATCGCCACGGTGACCATCGCCGCCCCGCCGCCTCCGATGCCCTCTCCTGAGCAAGTCCGGCTCGAGGCTCACCTGGCCTTGCACAGCGTCTTCTTCCCAACCGCCCAGCCCAGGGTCGAACATCCTGAAGGCGGCCTTGTCGAGAGCCAGCAGGTAACCCTCACCACCCTCGCGACGGACTTCAAGAGCTACCTCGCCTTCAAGCCGGATGCACATCTTATCCTCACCGGTCATGCCGATGCGCGCGGATCGGTCGAGTACAACCAGGCGCTCTCAGAACGCCGCGTCGCTCGCACCAAGCAGTTTCTCGTTGAGCAGGGCGTCTCCGAAGCCGCCATTGAAACGCGCGGTCTGGGCAAGGAAGAAGAGCTCACCTCCGATCAGGTGAAAGATCTGGTCAACCAGAATACTGATCTGAGCGCGGAGCAGCGAGACAAGATTCTCCACGACCTCAACGTCATTGTCCTGGCGCAGAACCGCCGTGTCGACGTCACCCTCAGCACCACTGGCCAACAGTCGGTGCGCCTCTATCCCTTCAACGCTGCCGATTCCCTGACGCTGCTGGATAAGAAAGCTCCGGCGCCCGGCAAGAAAGCAGCTCACAAGAAGCACGCAGAAATGAAGTAGCCGTTCAATTCGCCGCTCAGCCGGGCCGTTGCGCCTGTCTGGGCGGCGTTGTTCTTTCTGGAACTTCAGATTTACTTCGAGAACCCGGAGGGAGCAGGGACCTTCAGGCCCCTGAATATGATGGCGGAATGAAGGGCTATTAGGCCAGAATCTTCGCCATCTTCCATGACTTGTAGAATCTGCAGTTGCAGTACTTAAGAAGTGGCAGGCCATATTGCGCGGAACGATCTAGAAGTGCCTTCGCATCGCCCCTTGAGGAGGCCATCTCCATGCCCCATCCCGTCGTTCATTTCGAGATTCTTGGCAAAGATCAAAAGCTGCTCGAGGAATTTTACAAAGGCATCTTCAACTGGGAGATCGACCCAATCGCCGAGGACTATTCATTGGCCAAGCCCGGCTCCGGAATCAACGGCGGTATCGGTGCCATGGGCGACGGCCGCGTGCATGTGACATTCTATGTCGCCGTCGCGGATGTCGCCGCCGCCCTCGCGCTCATCGAAAGCAAAGGCGGACAGAAGGCCTACGGGCCGCTCCCGACCCCAGACGGCGGCCTCTTCGCCGGCTTCCTCGATCCCGAAGGGCACCTGATCGGGTTGGTGCAAGGACCGCCCGGGATGTGACCTCCTTAACAACTTGTCGACGAACTCCGGCTTTGTATCAGTCGGCCACCGGCGTTGCCGACCCACGGAGCATGGAACTGTAGCGCCGGCATCCCGGCCGGCTGTTGCGTGGACCTCCAGGTCCACGCTTGATTCCTTTTAGGGCACGGTTTCAGTCGCGCCCCGGCACTTCTGAAATCCGCGAACTGGTTCCTCTGAAGCCCGAGCCGTTTGAACTGACTCGCTCACTGCGCCAGCTCCAAGCAGGGGCCTCTGTGCAATCTGGCCCGACAACGCTTACAATTCTCGAAGAGAAAAAATGGCTAAGAAGAAGGAACAGATATTCGAAGTTGCGTGCCCGGATTGCGGGGCGATGCTGAAGATCGACGCGGCCACCGGGCTGGTGGTGAGCCATACCCCGGCTCCGCGCAAGCGCATGTTCGAGGATCTGGAGACGGCGGCCCAGGCGATGCGCGAACAAGACGAGCGCAAGGAGTCGCTCTTCCGCCAGTCGGTCGAGGCGGAGAAGAACAAGGAAGACCTTTTTGAAAAAAAGTTTGCCGAGGCGCTGCGCAAGGCCAAGGACGCCCCCGATGGCAAGCCGCTTCGCGACTTCGACCTGGACTGAGGTACAGCCCGCCGCCGGCAACCGGAAGTTGCAAGCCTGAAATCTTCCGCCGCGTATTTTTCAGGTGCGCGCGGTGGGTGATTGAGAGCATGATGTTTGATGCACCGTTCCCGAGACCGCGGTCCGGGGCAGAAGGAGAAGTGATGGTGATTATCCCCCTTTCCGAGCCACAGTTCGACTCTGAGAGTCGACCGGATGCCGAAGAGTCTGAAACCATGAACTGGGTTGGATTCACGGCGGGTACAACGCTTGCCGTAGCCGGCATGCTGCTGCTCTCAGGCAATCGCCGCGCGGGCATGGTGGCCGCTGCCACGGGAACTACATTGGCCGTACTTGACCAGCAGGATACACTGCGCTCCTGGTGGAATGCGCTGCCGGTCTATATCGACCAGGTGCAGCGGCTTCTCGGCCAGGTGCAGGATACAGTGAATGATGTAGCCATCAAACGTGAGGCTCTGCGCCGGGCTTTAGCGAGATAGCTTGAAGCCGCGGCCGTCAGTTCTTCCGGTCGACCAGATAGCGAGCGACGGCCTTCAATCCATCGGCGCGGCTGCCGAAGGGCTCAAGCGCGGCGAAGGCCTCTTCGATCAAGCGTGCGGCGTCGCGCTGGCTCTGCTCGATGCCATAGACGGCTGGCCATGTGGCTTTTTCCGTGGCCTGATCCTTGCCGGCGGTCTTGCCCAAGTGCGCCGAGTCCACCGTCAAATCCAACACGTCATCCACAATCTGAAAGGCCAGTCCTGCCTTGCTGCCAAAAACTGTAAGGCGGTCCACTTCGTCTAACGTCGCTCCCGCATAAACGCCGCCAGCCACCACGCTGACGCGGATCAGCGCTCCGGTTTTGGCTCGATGAATGGCCAGCACCAGCTCGGGCGTCGGCTTCAGGTGTTCACTTTCGAGATCGAGCACCTGGCCACCGATCATCCCTTCAACGGTGCCGACGGCATTTGCAATCAAACCGATAATTTGGACAGTCGCCGCGGGTGGCGCGTCGAGCCCGGCCAGCACCTCGAAGGCGCGGGTCTGCAGCGCGTCCCCGGCCAGGATGGCGATTGCCTCGCCGAATGCGACATGACAGGTGGGCTTGCCGCGTCGCAGGTCGTCGTTGTCGAGCGCAGGCAGGTCATCGTGGATCAGCGAGTAGGTGTGGAGCATTTCGAGAGCCGCACCGAGCCGGTCGATTCCTTGAGGTAAAACTCCTGCAATAGTGATCGCGGCCTGCTGCGCCAATACAGGCCTGAGGCGCTTGCCGCCGGCAAAGGTCGAGTGGCGCATCGCCCCATGAATCGATGCTGGAATGGTTTTCGCGCCTGGCAACAGCTCTTCGAGCGCACGCTCGGTCAGCGCCGCGCCTTGTTCGATCAGCGATTTCACGTCAACGTTCATCGCTCCCATCATAACTGAGGTACTTAGACCGTCCCAGCTTTCTCTCCAGAATCCAGATCCCGGTGAGCAAGACTACGGCGAGAGCACTCGACCATCGTCCCGCCATCACATCAGGGGTCGTAGTCCAATCCACGGCAACTTTGACTTCGCCCTGGGATATTGGCACCGCGATCAGGCCATCGTGGCGCCGTGGCAGTGATGAGATTGGGAACCCGTTGACGGCGACTTGCCAGGCCGGATAACTGCGCAGGCGAAGAACAAGGAAGCCGGCGTGGCTGACGGCGCCGCTCAGCCGCTTGTGTTCCGGCGACCCCGGTTGCCAGTTCAGCGTGCCTTCGCAACTGTCTTGCGCTGCATTCCAATCGGGGATGGCATCGTCGTCACTCACGCCCTCGGGAACCACCCCAAGCTCAGTCGTGGGATCTCTCACCAGGCAAGCATCGGGAAGCCCGGTGGCGATCAGCGAATTATCGGCGCCGATGGGCTCGTACTCGCCTTGACCCGGAAAGCCATGGCCCGACCGATAGGTGTCCAGCATGCCGGGCACGCCGTCTTCAGCGTCGCAAGCCTGAAAGAACTCGCTTCCAGCCAAAACGGTCATCGCGAAGAAGACCACGATACAGGCGGCCGCAACCGCAATCCGCCGCCAGAGCCTTGCAGATGGATCCGGCCAGATTGCCGCCGCAAAGAAAACGGCCATCGGCGCCTCAAGAACCACCAGCCAGCGCCAGGGAAACTGCAGGAACCTCAGTTCCGGGAGAAGATTCCATAGCGAATGCGAGACGGGGATGAGGAGGAAAAGAACGGCCAAGGGCGTAAGGGCAAGGGGAATCCACCAAAGTTGCTTTCCCGGCAAACGGCCGCGCCACCAACAAAACAGCAAGCCGAGAAACGCTACGGCAATCATCGAGATCGCAATGAATGAGGCCGTGCGGAGCACCTCGTCGTGAAGCGCGAGAGACGGGTCGGCATGAACGGCAAAGAGCCAGTTATTCTCCAGAGTCTGGCCAGGGTCGTTCGTGACCTGGTGAATATCTACCCAGCGTTGCTCCCAGGCCGCGGGGACGAGATAGATTGCCACCAGACCCATTCCCAGCACGGCGGCGGCTGTCGACCGCAGCAATGGCGCCCATGAGCGGGAGATCAAGGCAGAAGTGAGAGCGACTGCGGCGAGCAGGTAGCAGGCCATCACACCGACCGTCGGATTGGATAGCCATGAGCCCGCGACGGCCAGAGCCAGCGGAAAAGCAGAGCCATCCAGGGCGCGTCTCCAAAGCCCCGAGGCGTCGCGACGATGAAGCGCAAACAGAAACACGAGCGGTATCCAGCAGCCGCCGGCAAGCTCTGCAAAGGCGGTGCGCTCATAGGCAGTGAAGAGCGCGTAGCCAGAGAATATCGTCGCGCAACCGGCCAGCGTGGCCACGCCATCGGTGAGCGCCTGTCGCGCCAGTGCCCGTGTCGCGAGGCCTGTTCCAGCCAGCAGCAAAAAGGTCAGCGCCATCGGAACGAACTGCCAGGGCAGCGCCAGACCCAGCCCGGCGCCAAGCATCCATGTCAGCGGCGAGTAAAAAACAAAGCGCGGCTCACCGGCGCCGAGATTGGCGCTCGCTGTCCAATGCGGATAGAGAATGCCATGCCGCCAACTGTTCGCCGCATCGAGCCACGAAACCAGATGGAAGTCGAAGTCATGGCCGCATGAGTTGCCGTGTATAAGTTGTGGGGTCATCGCTGCCGCAGCGGCTAGCAAAATGACAGATGTCGCCATGGAGTGGCGCCAGCGCGAACGAACTGCGGTTGCTTGAGTTTCCATTTTGTCTGCTGCACTACCATTCGATCAGGGGCAAAACGAAGTCACTTTGAGTTTTCAGAAGCCCACCGCCAGTGGGCGTCCTTGCCCTGCTTCAAAACTAAAGCAACGGTGCGGTTATGAGAATCTCGATACTCTGCGATCAGCATTCCAGAGCTATCCCAGCGCACATTGTCAAAGTCGTAGATGACTGATTGTCCATCTCGCGACGCGAATCCGTTGTAGCCCTTCCAAAGCAAGACCCCGCGGTAAGTATAGAGCTTGATCGTCGCCAACTCTTCGCCCTCCTGCTGTTCGAAGGCAATATAACTCTGGTGATCTGGCGAAAACGCGACCGAATATCCCCCAGGAAGGATTGTCCCAGCCCGCTCATCGATCAGCACGCCAGTAAGCTCCGACTCGTCATTCTTTGAGATCAAGTGAAAATTCACAGCTGCGCTATAACCGCAGTAGGTCCACAAAACACCGTCGAGAGTCCCATCCATGTAAGGAGATTTGTCTTTAAAAGTATGTGAGCCGCCAGTCCAATTGACCAGAAGTATATGTTCTGCCGTGCGCTTCGCGCCATGAGGTGCGTGACTCATCTCGGAAACTTCAGCCGAGCTGCCCTGTTCAATCAAAACAGATCCAAGAGGCTTTTGCGCGGTACCGGGAGCTTCACACTGGAGAGTTAGCTGTCCTTTGACCTGCATGGTGACCGCAAGCATTAACCCGCACAGATATGCCGCGCGAAACGTGGTTCTCTTCATCGCGGATCCATCATAGCCGAATGGCATTGAAAGCAGAGAATCGTGAATATACTTAATGAACTACTTCCTGCTCATGGCAGCAGGCGCAGAGTGTGGTGCGCCTGTGCGGCTACGGCTGCCGGAGTGAAGGGCAGCGCAAATGTCGTTCCGCGGTAATAATCGTTCCACTGATCGCGGAAGTAGGGCGAGTAGGGGTTGCCGCTCTCACCGAGAACAATGTTTTCCGTCGAGCCGTCAATGTTGCTCCAATCCATGGTGAAGCGCTGCGAGGGGCCGAAGGCGCGGCCGACCTGCTTCACCGTCGTCGTATCGCCGCTCAGCGGCTGCTCGCCGGTTCCAGCGATGCGGCCCACGAATGGCAAGAACTCAGCCAGCGGGTGCTCGATATCGACCACATGCCAATTTCCATAACCCCAGCGCGCGGCATCGGACGGAGCCTTGCCGCTTTTCATGCCCTCGCGCACGGCGTCGGTGAGCAACGCGTCCCAGTTTTTGTAACTCGCCGGCAGCCAATCCGCGCTGCCGCGCATGATGATCTCTTCTTCTGCAAAATTCGATTCGGCCCAACTGTAGAAGGCGGCATCCTCGCCTAACTTGGGCTTGAGAATGAGAGGCCAGAAGGCATACCGCGCGTGAGTCACAATCGAGGCGGCAGCCGAATCCGTGGTGAGTTTGCCATCCCAACTGCGCATCAGGTCCGCGGCCTTCTGCAACTGCTCGCCGGCACCGGGTGTGTGATCTATAGCATAGGCAAAGCGATGGCCCAGCTCCTGGTCTACTTCGCTGTAAACATCGTTCTGAAGCGCCAGCAGGTCGGCGGGTTTGATCTGGTCGTGGCCGTCGAGCATTTTGTAGATGCGTTCGATGCGGTAGGGATCTACCCATTCGAGCGAAATCGGATAGGACGAATCCGTGGTCGTCACGCGCGCGTTGGCCGTCGAAAGAAAGCCCGACTGCGGATCGACGGCATTGGGCATCGCGTCATATGGAATGTAACTTTGCCACTCGTGCGCGGCGTCCTCGATCGGCACGCCCACCAGGCCCGATGGGCGCAGCGGCACCCGGCCAATCGCGTGATAAGCAACATGCCCCTGATCGTCGGAGTAGACCACATTCTGCGTTGGCCAGCACCACGTCTCCAACGCCGCCGAAAACTCCGTCCAGTTGGATGCGGCATTCATCTGATATAGCGGCAACCCATTGAGCGCGGTATCGTAGAGCGTCCACTTCAGAGCAAGAGGTCGTTTCTCTTTCTTCAAGACCGGATTCAGCAACGGCCCATGAGAGGTCAGTTGCACATCCACCGTCACGTCCTTGCCGGCGCGCACTTTAATGACCTCATGATCAACCTGTAGCGGCTTCCAGCTACCGTCGAGATTCTGATAGTTGCCCTTGCCGTCGAGCCGTTCCAGATACAGATCCTGCACGTCGGCGTAGAGCGCGGTGAAGCCCCAGGCCACATGCTCGTTGTGTCCCGCGACGACAAACGGCAAGCCGGGGAGGGTCACTCCGGCGGCGTGGAAGCCAGGCGCGCCGTTCGACTTGAGGTCGGCCATGTACCAGATATTTGGCACGGTCAGCGGCAGGTGCATGTCGTTCGAGAGCAGTGGCTTTCCGCTGGCAGTATGTTGACCGGCGATCACCCAGTTGTTGGAGCCGGACGCGCAGTCATCGCAGGAGGGCAGGCCGAGCACAGCGCGCAGATCTTCGAACTCATCGTTGGATGGCAATTCGCGTTTTTGGTTTCCCACCCTTGCGCCCGACCACCCCACGGACGAAGACCTGTCCGCGGGAACCCCGGCAAGGCGCAAGGATGGGGCACCGGGCCTTGTACGGAAATCACTGCGTGGATCCGTTATGACGCTGGCCTGGCTGCGGTCGTCGTCGTCATCATCGTTTGACGGAGCGGGCTCCGCGTGGGGCTGGCTCAGGTCAAGCCGGATGCCGGTCGGAGGATGGTCGCGCCACGAGCCCACCGGATACAACTCGCTCTCCAGCTTCTCGTCGTGCAGCCTGGCTGATACATGGTCGCGGCCCAGCTTCGCGTACCAATGGCTGTCGAGCATATCGACCATCATCAAACCGATGACAACCGAGTCCACGCCGGACCATGGTTGTGGTTTGTAGTGCAGCAGCCTGAACTCCGGCGGCAGCGAGTCGTCATGCTGCGCGATGTAGAGATTCACGCCGCGCGCATAGGCCTCGAAGCGGGCGCGGTCTTCGATGGAGAGATTTGCATAGACCCGCCTCGCCGTATTGCGAAACTGCAACACCCTCTGCGCGCGATCGTGCGCCACCATCGAGAAGCCCATCACCTCCGCCAGCTCGCCATTCGCGTTTCGCCTGAAGGCGTCCATCTGCCAGAGCCGGTCCTGCGCGGTCACATAGCCCTGCGCCACAAAGAGATCGTCCTCGGTAGCCGCCTCAATGTGCGGCACGCCGTGGTCATCTCGCCGCACTGTAACCGGGGCCGATAGTCCGGCCAAATGAACATCCCCATCCAACGTGGGCAGCGCGGCGATGGCCGCCGAGCGCAGCCACAGCACGCCCGCGCAGGCTGCCAGCAGCAACAGGGCCAGCAGTCCCGCCGCCGACCGCAGCAGAATTCGCGGCCACCGGCGTTTGCGGCGGTGAGTAAGCGGTCTCATGACCGGTGCGGGTGATTGATGTCGAGCTTCAGTGTCGGCCATGGGTCTACTTCAGGATAACGCCGACGCCTGTAATGGCACGCCGCTCCTGGCCGGAGCGTGGAAGACGAGACCTCACTCCAGATAAAATGGTCCTGTCATACCTAATTCCCAGCGAGGTCA
Organism: Occallatibacter sp.; assembly: GCA_049522255.1. GTDB lineage: Bacteria > Acidobacteriota > Terriglobia > Terriglobales > Acidobacteriaceae > Telmatobacter. Next base: position 21,647 of record JBEKOA010000053.1, on the reverse strand, counting down.
CAAATGCAATTTCTAGTTCTAGGCAAGGGAAAAACCGGAAGTCTGGCCGCCGAGGTAGCTCGCGAGCGCGGCCACTCGGTGCGCGCCCTCGATGTCGACGAAAACCTGCACGCCTCGGCCCTTACCGCCGAAAGTTTAACCGGTGTCGACGCGGTGATCGACTTCACCACCCCGGACGCGGCCATCGAGAACATGCGCGCCGTTCTCGCTCTCGGCGGCAGCATTGTCGTGGGCACAACAGGCTGGTACGAGCGGCTGGACGAGATGAAGTCCCTGGCGCGCCAATACGGCGGAGCGCTGCTCTATGGCACCAACTTTTCCATTGGGGTGCAAAAGCTTTTCCGGCTCACCGCCTCGCTGGCCCAGCTTGACGGATACAAATTCACTATCGACGAGACCCACCACGTCTCGAAGCTCGACGCACCTTCCGGCACCGCCATCACGTTGCGCGAGATCATTGAGGCCGCCCGGCCCAAGACCGGGGCTCCTGCAGAGGTCTTCATTGCCTCCCACCGCGTGGGCGACGCCAAGGGAGAACATATTGTCACGGCCGTCAGCGATACTGACACGATCGAGATTCGCCATGAGGTCAAGGACCGCCGCTGCCTGGCCGAGGGCGCCGTGCGAGGAGCCGAGTGGGTCGCTCATCGCTCCGGGCCATACGACTTCAGAGACATCTTCGACCAGTTATAGAGCCTGCCTCGGCGGGAATCCTGGATGACGTTGGTGGACGACCACAAGGCCACCTGCGGCGATTGCGCGGTGAGGTTGCTTTCATGCGGCGTTCAATCAGCGTTTTCAGCTCCGGCCCCGCGCGTTATACACTTTTCTTATATGGAAACGACGGGATGCGGTACGGCAATTGTCACGCCTTTCCGGGCGGATGGATCGGTCGATGAGCAAGCGCTGAGCGCGCTGGTGCATTGGCAGATTGAATCGGGAATCGATTTTCTGGTGGCATGCGGATCGACCGGCGAGGCTGCCACGCTGGACGATGAAGAGTGGCTGATGACGGTCTGCGTCGTGGCCGAGGCTGCCGCCGGCCGCGTGCCGGTGTGGGCAGGATGCACCCACAACTCGACCCGCGCGCTGGTGCGTAACGCCAGCCGGCTGAAGCAGATACGCGGCGTAGACGTGGTGCTGTCGGCTAATCCGTACTACAATAAGCCCTCTCAGGAGGGCCAGTTTCAGCACTTTCTGGCTCTTGCCAACGCTGTCGCCCCGCTGCCTGTTGCGCTCTACAACGTGCCGGGACGGACGGCTGTGAGTCTGGAGCCTGAGACGGTCGTTCGGCTGGCCGAGGCCGCCCCCAACATCGAGGCCATCAAAGAGGCCAGCGGCAAACTGCCCCAGATCGCCCAACTTGTCCACTCGCTGCCCCGTGGCTTCAAGGTCTTCTCGGGCGACGATAACCTCGCCCTCGCCTCCATCGGCGTCGGCGCCCAGGGCCTGATCAGTGTTGCCGCCAACGAGGCGCCGGCCGAGGTCAGCCGCATGATTCACGCCGCGATGAACAACAACTGGATCGAGGCCCGCGAGCTGGAACGACGCTGGGGCAGGCTCTTCGAGGCGAATTTCTGGGAGTCGAATCCCGCTCCGGTCAAGACGATTCTCGCCCTGATGGGCCGCTGTACGGACCAGGTTCGGCTGCCGCTGGTCCCTCCCTCGGGCGCTGTTCGCGTCAGGCTGGAGCGGCTGGCCGGCGAGCTCGGCCTGCTCAAGCATCTTCCCCCGCCGGATGGTCCATCAGAGGTGTTTTGAGAGCAGGGATCGGGAAAGGCCGATCCCCTGCGATTAGGCCTGGTCTGGCAAATACCGCGAACAGCAGATTGAAGAACCAGGGGCGCCGCAGCCTGGCGCTCTCGGGGTCAATCACCTTGTGTTTTCTGGCCGTAACGGTTCAAGTGCCGTGCTCGCAGAGACAGGGTGATGCTGCATCGTCTGTCCCATTTATGAGCGGAAGCGGAGCAGACCGGACGGTTCCGGAGTGGTCCTGTTGCGAATTTCGGGTCAAAAATGGAAAAAATGTTGTGTTTTGGCACGCGGATTGCTGCATAATTGCAAGAAGCTTCGGCTTGCTGTTTAGCAAGGAACCAAAGCCGGGGAACTGTAGTCTAATGTGTTGCCAGTGGCAACAGCCGATGGGAAGACCAGGCCGAAGGGCCTTATTCTCATCTTCTTCTCATGGAGAACGATGCGGACGTACGATTTTGCCGATAGAGAAGAGGGAGCTGGAAGCCACAGCAGGGGTGTTTCTCTTGTGAACGGAGACGCCGCAGTGGATCGATCGCACGAGAGCGGAGTTTACCACCCAGATGGCAGTCATTTGCCAGGGACGGGAGACTGCGGCGAAGTGAAGAACCGCTGTGCATATAACAAGACCAGGGGATACATTCTCGGCGTTGAGATTGCTTGTGGAGATTTCTCCGCACCGATCCTGGCCGAGCGGCTGCCGATGCTCAAGCCCAAATCTGGCGCGGGGCTCTGGATGAGTCCTTTCAGGGGAATCCAGGCCACGGATGCGCCGGTTCCTCTCGATCTGATCTATCTCGACAGAGAATGCCGGGTGATTGAGACGGTCGAATTCTTTCCCACCTTCCGGGTTTCGCCTTCGAGCCCGCTGGCCTCTAGTGTGGTGGCGCTGCCCGTGCATACGATCTTTGCATCGCACACACAGGCGGGTGACCAGATTGCCTTCGGCCAGATCGAGGATGTCGAGCATGAGCTCGCGGCGCTCTTTGGTTCCGGAGCGGCCGCCAACGCAGCACAGGAGGCCAGGGGAACAAGAGCGGGGCAGGCCGCAAGCGAGGCGCCTGCCGCGCCGAGGGAAGCGTCTGTCGCGCCCGCTCCGCTCAGGGAAGTGGAGCGATCCAGTGTGCAGGCTGTCCCCGCGGAGCCAACAGTAGAAACCGCCCCGCCTGAACCGTCAAAGTATGAGGCCCCAAAGAAGAAAAAGAGCTGGTTGCAAAAGCTGATCTCTCCCGATCCTGTTGAGCCGCGCAAGAACACGCGGGAGACGGTGCCGGGCCTCACCGCCTACTTTTTTACAGGCGGCACTCCAATGGCGCAAACCATTCGGGATATCAGTTCGACTGGATTGTTTGTGGTGACCGAGGAGCGCTGGTACCCCGGCACGCTGGTCCAGATGACGCTCAAGAAAACAGAAGAGGGCATGCCAAGAACGGAGTATTCGATTTCCCTGACGGTCAAAGCCCTGCGTTGGGGCAACGACGGCGTCGGGGTTCAATTCATCTTGAAAGATCTGCGCAATCCCACTTACGACTCAATCCATGCGCAGGGTGCGACCCGGGCGGAGATGGACGTTTTCCTCTCGCGGATCGGCCTTGGCCAAGGCTGACCCTCCCCCGGCGGTTGCGCCGGAAGACCCTCCCTATCCTGCCAATGCCTTCTTAACCATGTCACTCACCAAGCGGCCCTCTGCACGAAGGCTGGCGGCTTGCAACTTCGCCTGGACGGCTTTCATGACTTGGCCCATCTCTTTGGGGGTGGGAGTCTTGCCTGTGGCCGTGGAGACTTCCTGAACAGCTTCGGCGATCAGAGCCTCAAGAGCGGAATCATCGAGAGCCTTGGGCAGGAACTCCTCGATCACCTTGATCTCAGCCGCTTCCTTTGCGGCCAGCTCCGGCCGGTTGCCGTTGGTGAACTGCTCGATCGAGTCGCGGCGCTGCTTGATCATGGTCGCCAGGGCTTGCTGCTCCTCGGCCGGGATGAGCATCTCGCGCTTTTCAATCGCCTTATTTTTGAGGGCGTTCTTGATGAGGCGCAGCGTGGTGGTGCGGACGGCGTCGTGCGCCTTCATTGCTAAGATGATCTGCTGGTTGACCTGGGTTTCGATTGCGCCTGCTTCGGACATACCTCTCATTCTAATCTGCACCTGCGGTGCGGCCAAATGCCTCGCACCGTAAAGCAAAGGCGGGTTTTTTGACCCAAAGCAGAGTCTTTTTAGCCGAAAAGCGGGCAAAAATTCGTGGTTTGCAGTTACTGATCGATAAATAGGCAAGAATCTCAAGATGTTGATTCTGTGTTATTTAGAAGAAAATAAGAGGTCGAAAATCGGCCTCCGCCGACTGCGTATGCCCTGGCTTTTGATCGCCTGTTCATTTTGCGCCGCGGAGGTGTAATTCTCTGCAATTAGATGCAGTGGGATCAGACACTGAAAACAGTCAATTCTGCCGCACGGTTCAAACGGATGCTGCCGCCTTATGCGCCGAGATCCTGCCATTGCTAGTTCGGGAGACCGAGCAATATCACCCCCGCCGAAGGCGCTCCAGAATGTTTGTCAAACAGTAACTACCGGTTAGCCGCTGTTTGGACAACAACCCCAGAACTCGGGCTAGAATTGCAAGCAATGAACCTCATGCGAAAGGTACCGGCGCTTCTGGCCCCGTGGCTCGCGGCAAGTCTCTTGCTGTCCTTATCTAAAGCTGCGAATGCAGAAATCTTAGAATCTAAAATGCGCCACGGCAAGCAGGTCATTTGCATGCAGAGCGGTCTCGTTGGCGCCTGGGAGGAGTGCGGCACCCGGGACTACATCGCCGTTTTCCGCGGAAAGGTCGCAAAGGTTGTACAAGTCTCCGAATGGGAACTCAACCTGTCTGTAAATGTGGAAGAGGCATTCAAAGGCGATTCAATCGCCACCATTAAGTTTGGAACATCTCAAGGGATCTGCTTTGACAATCTCAATGCCGGAAGTGAATGGTTGTTCTTTCTGGAAAAGGACGAAAAGACCGGCGCGCCCTACCTCAATTACTACTCGCGCAACCCGAGCGGGCCGGTTGCGGCCAGGAGTGAGGAACTTGCGCGATTGCGGAGCCTTAAATCGCTTCCCGGCGAAGGCAAGATTATCGGCTCCGTACAGCGCGTCTCTCATGACAGGCGATCAATCGATTCTTCGCCGGTGCCCGGGTACAGCGTTGTCGCACGAGACTCCCGGACAGGCAAGGAATACCGGACGACGACTGACTCGAAAGGGAAGTTCGCATTTGATGCGCTTCCTTCCGGGAGTTATTCGCTTACACCATCAAAACTGGCAATGTTCCCTCCGGAGCTTCAAACGGGAAGTTCCAAGGAAACGATTGATTTGGCTCCAGGTGGTTGTTCACAGATAGACTTGGCTGCGGAAGAATAGCGGGAGACTGCGAACTACGAACTTTGAGCCTCAAGTATAGCCATGGGCGTATCGTCGCCAATTGGGAAGTTGGCCCGATTTCCGCTCAGGATCGACTCACTTAAGTGAACACTTGGCGTTTTCCGCATGATTTGGAGGCCAGTAGACGAGACATTCAGACGGATGAGCAGCCAGCTTTAATACAAGGCTCTCGCGAGGCAAATCGTCCGAGGCACGCAGCCAACGATCCTGCATCCGACCATTCAGCAGGTATTGGACATGTGCTTCAGCCCCGTAGAGAATTCTGCCGCCATACCCCGTGTCGCGTGTGCCGTCGACGACGGTTCTGATCTCAAGAATCTTTCCGGTTGCTGTTTCGTAGGTTGAGGGAACTGAGTGAACCCAGTTGACGATGACAAACAGAGCCGCAAATAAACCCAGAAGGACGCCAGAACTTAGTACAAATCGCCACCAGATCATCTGCGGCGGTTGCTTTAGCTTCTTGATATGACTCTGGCTCATAGGTGACTGGAACGGCGTAATCGCCTCCCCGTGATATCTTCCCATACTTTGGCCAGAGGTCGTATCGCCAATCCGTCAGTTATGCTTAGGTAAACAGTGGGACACCGGCCGCAGAGTTTGGCGCGGGGCAGTTGGCCTATTTGCGAAAGAATCTCGTCGGCGAGTCTGACGAATCGCGGGTTTCGGCTCATTTCTGTTGCGAGTGGTGTACATCGACTTTGCTGCCCTCTCGGATCGCTATGTCCAACATATATAAAGCAAAACCTGTAAGAGATTTAAGGACCATGGAAGATTTCCACAGAAAATAATAATCACATAAACCACAAACTTGTGTATTCTGTGATTGACCTATCACCACAGGGAAGCTGAACCAGCCAATGCCGCACTGATGGCCTGTTCAGCCCCGGCAGAAAAACAAGGAGAATTCCATGATTCGCAAGACGCGCTTGTTTACACCCGGACCGACACCTCTTCTTCCCGCAGCGCAGTTTGCCATGGCCGCGGCCGACATCCATCATCGCACACCGGAGTTCCGCGCGCTGTTTCAGAAGGTGATCGCGCAGCTCAAGGTCTTTGTCGGCACGCAGAATGACGTGCTGCTGCTGTCTTGTTCGGGCACGGGCGCGATGGAGGCTTCGGTCTCGAATCTTACTTCTCCGGGCGACCGGGTGCTGGTGCTGACGGCGGGCAAGTTTGGCGAGCGCTGGGTGGATCTGACGAAGGCCTTTGGCTGCACGGTGGATGTGGTCGAGAAGCCCTATGGGCAGACCTTCGACATGGCCGAGGTCAAGTCCGCGCTGAAGCCTGAGCACAAGGCTGTTTATATGCAGGCCTCTGAAACCTCGACGGCTGTCTCGCACGATGTGGAATCGGTGGCAGCGCTCGTCAAGGGAACCGATACGCTGCTGATCGTTGACGGAATTACCGGCCTGGGCACGCAGACGATCGACGTCGACGGTTGGGGCGTGGACGTTGTGATTGGCGGGTCGCAGAAGGCGGTGATGATTCCGCCGGGGCTGGCCTATCTGAGTGTCAGTGAGAAGGCATGGAAGGCGATGGACGCGGCCAAGAGTCCGCGCTACTACTTTGACCTGCGCAAGGAGCGCAAGAACCAGGGCAAGGGCGAGACAGCGTACACTCCCGCGGTCGCGTTGGTTGCCGGGTTGGGCGCGGCTCTCGATTACATTGCCGGGCAGGCTGGCGGCGATCTTGAAAAGGGCCGCATCGCGCTGATCGACAATGCCCAAGTCAACGCAAGGGCTACGCGGGAAGGCCTGGTGGCTTTGGGCTTCACGCTTTTTGCGCCGGTATCGCCATCGGCGGCTGCGACTGCGGTGGCCGTGCCGGAAGGCATGGACTCTGGCGCGGTAGTGAAGGCACTGAAGGCGAAGTTCAGCCTGGTGACGGCCAACGGACAAGGCTCGATGCAGGGCAAGATCTTCCGCGTCGCGCATCTGGGCTTCTTCGACTATCTGGATACGGTGGCGTTCCTGGGCGCGATGGAGCACATCGCCAAGGATGTGCTGGGCCTGCCGGTGGTTTATGGGCAGGCAGTGGCGGCGGCGCAAGCGGTGTTTGCTGAGGCGACTAAGGCGTAGGACGAAAAGTCTGGGTTCGTGATATCCCACCTTAACCGCTTTGCAAAGAACGCAAATCGGCGAAGGTGGGGCACCCGGGGGAGATTTTGGGTTCGTGGTATCCCACCCTTGCGACTAAGAGACGTCGCAAGGATGGGTCACCCAGCGAATTGGGAACGCCTGGTTTTTGGCTAAGAGCTAGAAGCTAGCAGCTAGGAGCTGTTTCAATGTCCGAACTGAGTTTTGGGGAAAAGCTGCTGATCGCGCGCAAGCAGCTTGACCTGTTTCAATATGAGATGGCCGAGCGGCTGGGGGTACATGCCAACTCGCTGACCAAGTACGAGCGCGACGAGGGCAAGCCCCATGCTGCTGTGGTGCGGATGTTCGAGATTCTCTGTGAACAGCACGGCATCCGCTTTGACGAGTTTGAAAGTGCACGCAAGGACAAGGGAGTGGCGATGAAGATCGTTCTGGCAGAGAAGGTGTCTCCGGCAACGCTGGCCGTGTTTGCGGCCGAGCCGGGGTGGGAAGTTCTAACGCACGATCAACTGCCAGACGGATTGCCGGCTGCCCTGGCCGACGCCGATGCGCTCGTAGTACGCAGCGCCGTGCAGGCCGACGATGCGCTGATGTCGCACGCGCCCAAGCTGCGCGTGATTGGCCGGGCCGGTGTGGGCGTGGATAACATCGATGCCGCCGCGGCCACGCGCCGGGGCATCGTAGTGATGAATACGCCGGGCGCGAATGCGGTGGCCGTGGCCGAGCTAACCATAGGTCTGATGCTGACGCTGGCGCGCAAGGTCTCCGCTGCCAATGCCTCGATGCACGCGGGCAAATGGGAAAAGAAGATCCTGCAAGGATCGGAGCTGCGCGGCAAGACGCTGGGCATTCTCGGACTCGGGCGGATCGGCCTTGAAGTGGCCCGCCGCGCCAAAGGCTTCGGCATGGAGCTGATTGGCAGCGATCCGTTTGTTTCGGCCGCCGTGGCCAGGGAAAACGGCATCAAGCTGGTGACGCTGGATGAACTGCTGGCAGGATCCGATTATCTGACGCTGCATGTCGGTCTGACGCCGCAAACAACCGGTGTGATCAATGCCAAAACTCTGGCCACGATGAAGAAAGGCGTCCGCATCGTCAACTGTGCGCGCGGCGAGCTGATCGACGATGCGGCGCTGATCGAGGCGCTCAAGTCGGGCCAGGTTGCGGGAGCGGCGCTCGATGTCTTCCCGTCTGAGCCGTTGAAAGACTCACCCTATGCGACGATGGACAACGTGATTCTGACGCCGCATATCGCCGGATCGACCGGCGAGGCGCAAGAGGCTGTGGGCATCCAGATTGCGCGGCAGGTGCGCGACTATCTCAAACTTGGAGTGGTGCAGAATGCCGTGAATCTTCCCTCACTGAGCCACGAAGAATATGTCGTGCTGGCGCCGTACATCGATCTGGCCGGGCGGCTCGGCTCCTTCCTGGCGCAGACGGGCAAGGGCGGCATCGAGGGCATCGACTTGGTCTACAGTGGCACATTGGCTGAGACAAAAACCGAACTGGTGCGCAATGCGGCGATCGCCGGGCTGTTGGCCGGTTCTGAGAATGTGAACAAGATCAACGCGGCGGCCTTCGCCGAAGAGCGTGGCATCCGCATTCACGAGATCAAGGAAGACACGCAGGAGAGCAATCGCGGCGGTGCGACGACCGTGCTAGCGATCAAGCTGCATTCGGCTTCGGGCGAGAGCGGCGCCAGCGCCACGGTGATCCGCGGCGAACAGCCAAGGCTGCTGGTCTTTGAGGGCATCGACATTGAGACGCCGCTCGAAGGCAATCTGCTGGTCTGCCGCAACCTCGACGTGCCGGGCGTGATCGGCAAGATCGGAACGATCCTGGGCGAGCATGGCGTCAACATCGCCAACTTCGCGCTGGGCCGCGAGCGCGGCGGAGTGCAGCCGGTAAAAGCTCTGGCGCTGGTGCAGGTGGATGCGCCGGTGGGCGAGACCGTGTTGGAGGCGCTCGGGAAGATCGAGGCGTTGATCGAAGCTAGGCCGGTGACATTGCCTGAGTGCTGCAACTGAGCTTCGAGAGGAAGCGAAGAGAAAAACCACCGCCAACCAGCGGTGGTTTTTCATTTGGACCTTGGGCCGGTGCGTCTAGCCGACGATGCCGCCGTGGCCGAGCCAACTGCGCAGATACGCAGTCTGGCCTACGTGATAGGTCTCGTGATGCGCCAGGAAGTTGACCACTCCGCTGACCTTGCCGTCGGGACTTGGAATGCCTGGAGGCCCCTGCTTCGACAACACATCCTCCGAGACGCCTTCCATTGCGGTGGCGAGTTGCGCGGAGACCTCCTGCCAGGCAGCCGTGGCTTCCTCCGGAGTGGGGTACACGGCCGCCTCATCCAGCTTTGCGCCGCGTGCGAAGAGCGGAAACCATGGTTGGGAATACTCCGAACCCAGAAACTTAAGCACGACTCCACGCGCCCAGATCACGTGGCCGAAGATCCACAGAATATGATTGGATTTGTCGTTGGGACGGCGCAGCCACTCCTCGGCGGTCAGACCATCAGTGCTTTTTTTGAATAGATCCGCGTTCAACTGGAAGCTGTTGGCGGCGTTGGCAATCTGGCTGGGGATGGGCATTTGGACGTTTCTCCTTTGTGGGTGATTGGGCTTTTCTTTGAGCCGAGACTTTGGGGTGTGTACTGCCCAGGGGAACTTAGGGGAGCTCGAAACGAGACCCCGCTCAGGGCAGGATAAACGGCAGACCGCGCTCTCGTCTTGAGAAGAGGGCTTCAAGGAAACAGTATTGATCGTTTGTTCTTACTTTGTCGGGTCGGTCACTCGGCCCATGAAGAGGATGCTGCCCGATCGGTTGTCGCGGATAACGAAGATGAAAGGATGGTCGGCGCGGAAGACGACCGGCGGCGTTGGGTCGGGCAGATGCGCTACAGCTCCCACCATCACCACAGATGTTGCCGCCGCTGCTTCGGTACCTTCCTCGTTGACGTCGATGAAGGCCTTGTGGATCACCGCGGAGATAAAGAAATCGCGTTCATTGCTCATTCCGGAGAAGTCCGCGTCACGCTCAAAAGCCTTGGGCATCCCCATTTTGGCGAGCGTGCCGCCGAGTCCGAACTGTTGCGTCATTTTGAACCTGGGGAAAGCAACGATGACTTTGGAGAAAGGCCGCAACTGGCTGAGCCATTGCCGCATATTGGTTGGCGTTAGCGAGCGCTCCATATCGGGCAGGCCGTCCAACTCGCGCGGCAGCAAGACAATCATAGACAGTTCACCGCTCACGTAGGGAAGCTCCAATGCCTGGAATCTGCCGCCATCGAAATAGTTGAAGCCACTTTGGCGATTCATCAGAGGAACTCGAATTCGTTGCGTGGGAGAAAGGTGAAAGTCTTCCTCTTTCGTTGCCCCCCTTTCGAAGTGCCTCTGCCAGTCGCCTTTGAAATAGATGGCGTCTGTCAGCACCAGTCTGGTTTCGGCGTTGAGCGCGCCCGGTTGGATCAGGTCGTTGATCTTGTTTTCTGTTTTCTGCGCAACCCAATGATTGATGGTCGAGCGCGCGGCCTCGGTAGCGCCTTTGAAGTCGACTTGATTGAAGCCTGTGCCGTAATTCGCTTTGTTCAGTTTGAGAAAACTGTCGAGGATTGGATAATCCCGTTGCGCCCAAAGTGCGTTGGCCACGCGAAGCTGATACCCGTTGTGCGCGGAATTGAAATCGGCGAGTAACGCGCCCATTGCGGGATGCAGGCGCTCCGGCGGCAACGTGAAGTGGAGCGCCTTCGACATCTGCGAGGCGGTATCGCCGCGCGCCCCTGCGTAGGTCATGGCCAGGGCGGTGGAGACGCTTGCTGGCGAAAAGAAGAGATTGCCGCTTTGATTCCGCAGCTGGCCGTACAAAGCAACGGCGAAGGCGTTGTTGCCGTCGACGACAGCCGCCTTATCAGCCGGGGGCGTTTGCGCCGAATCTGCGATGGGCAATGAAACCATGCAAGCGATCACCGTGGAAAACAGGAAATTCATCGAAGTCTCCACCCAGCGAGCGACGCCATAAAATCCAACCGTCATTTTACGGCAACTACGCGCGGCTCAGGTAGGCGCCTTCGCTGGTGTCGACGCGGATCTTTTCGCCTTCGTTGATGAAGGAGGGAACCTGGACGACGAGGCCGGTCTCGGTCTTGGCGGGCTTCGAGACGCTCGACGCTGTGGCCGACTTGAGGCCGGGCTCGGTTTCGACTACGGTCAACGTGACGGCCGCGGGCAGGTCGATGCCGACGGCCTGGCCGTCATGGTAGCTGACCTTGATCTGAAGATTCGGCGTGAGGTATTCGATGGCGTCGCCAAGCGTGGAGCCCTTGAGGACGGTCTGCTCGTAATCGACCGGGTTCATGAAGTAGTAGTCGTCGCCGTCGGCGTACAAAAACTCCATCGACACCTCGTCGACGACGACCTTATCAATGGCGTCGGCCGAGCGGAAACGCTCCTCGAACATGGCGCCGGTGCGGATGTTGCGCAGCTTGGCCTGGATGAAGGCGCGCAGGTTGCCGGGGGTGCGGTGTTCGACTTTGAAGACCAGATGCAGTTGATCTTTGTGCTTGATGATCATGCCGGGACGCATTTGTGTAGCGGGAATCGACATCTAAGTTGGAGCTCCTTGCTTAGGTTGCGCGCATTGCGCAGAGGAATTGGCCTTCGAGCGGTTCTCTAGTTTGCGTGGCATGACCAGCATCGCGAAAGGTGGCTTTTTCTTGAGGAAAAATCCACTCAGCAGCATTGGTCTCCCCCAGGCACCAACTGGAGAACCGCTATGACCCATCTTTCATTGTAACTTAGGGGCGGTTGAACGGCGGTGCGCCCAGCCTACTTGCTCTCCGGTGGTTTGGCGTCGTCCGCCGGCGAAGGGGCTTTGACAACCTCCGGCTCGCTCGCAGTGGTCTTAATCGTCGCTCTCCCGTCTTCTTCGAGAGTGAAAATCAGATTGATCTTGAACTTTCTCACCGTGGGAACGCCGTTAAGCAGGTACGGCGGGCATCGCCATGTTCTCACGGCCTTGAGAGACTCTTGCTGCAACATCGGAGGCCCGCTGAGGACACGCACATCTGCGAGAATTCCAGTCCCCAATATAATGGCATCGAGCACGACTGTCCCGGATATTCCAGCCGCAATGGCGGCTGGCGGATAGATGGGTTGCGTCTTACTGCGAAAAAGGCCCACAGCGTGGTAGTCGCCGTGGACCGGTCCAGTGCTTCGGTGGCTGTCGTTTATCGGCGTCTCGCTGGTCGAGGATTGCGCAAGGGCGACGGGTGCGAGTGCGCAAAGGCAGAGACGCGTCAAGATCAAAACGGCGAACAACCTAGCCGTTGGTGCCGCCACAAGCGATCTCATCCGATAAGGGTCCATATAGAGTCTGACACCGGCGGACGCGGGAATGTTCCCAGAAACGATTAGATCTTCGCTATCTCTGAATTGGCTGCGGAAAATGGCCTAATTGCACGCACAACTTCCGAAAAACCTGCCTCAGGGGCTAAAGCCCACGGTTCTTCTGCTTCTCTTGCGGCACGGCTAAAGCCGTGCCCTTTCAAAACATCGATTGTGTGGGTGATTTGATGCTAGAAGGTAAAGCCCGAGAAGCAACCGCAGGTCCTTCGACTCGCTGCGCTCGCTCAGGATGACAGGTCAGTTTGAGGGCCCAAGTTGACAGAACATTGGGAATGAGTGGCCTGATGGTATACCGCATTGACGGGCGCGCGATGGCTCTGCGAGACTTTTGGGCATGGGTTACAAAGGGAAAGTAGAGTATGCCGAGGAGCGCAAGATGCGCACCCGGAATACTCGCATCTATCGCACTTGTCATTGGCCGATCTGGATTTTTGTCTTCTTTCTGGCTCCTGGGCCGCTGACGTTTTCGCTCTTTGCGCATGGATTCAGCCTGGGCAACTCGCTGTGGCTGGCTGCGGTGCTGGTGGGGACGGGCATTGCCCTGGTGCGCGGAAAGGTGCCGGGCGGGGAACCGGGGCCTTACATTCTGAGATTTGATGAGGACAAGCCGAATCCGCTCTACCGGCGGGTTTGCTACACCTTCGCGTGGAATGCGGTGCTGAACTATGCGCTGATGAATCTGACCGGCTTGGCGATTGCCTCTGGGACCGGCATCTGGATGATGAAACAGATCTACTATTATGCCTATTTGCCGCTGGCTGCGGTGATTCTGCTTCTGGGCGCGCTGGGCAAGTTGCCGAGGGTCGAGCCATCGACCAAGCACGAAGGCACGCACCGCCGCTATTTTTATGGTTCGGTCTGGGCGGTGACGGCGGCGCAGACCGTGCTGCTGGTACTGTGGAAGGCGCTGCCGCAGACACAGGCAACCAGCGCGGTCAAGCTCGTGGTCTTCGTGGGTGTGCTGGCGCTGGTGGGTTCGATTGCAGCGCATGGCGTGCTGCCAAGGACGCGTCCTATTTTGCCGGGCGAGTTGATGGTTTCGGATTAAGATTCTTCCACATTAAGAGTGTTGTTCGGCACTCGCCAAATCTTCGTTGCCTCGCTGGGGTTGTCTATATCTGTCCCCATCTACTACCATTGCGCGTGGTACTTGGCGGGGAGGTTGCCCGCCCCAGGAGCCTGACCGATGCGCACAATCCAGCTTGTGGTTTCTGCTGTGATCCTAGAGGTTGTCATGATGCTTCCCGCCGCCAATCTGGCACAGAGCCCAGTTCCAGCCAATGCGCCCTACAAGAATGCGAGCCTCTCCGCCGAGAAGCGTGCGGCCGACCTGCTCAAGCGCATGACGATTGAAGAAAAGGCGTCGATGGTTGCCGGCTCGGGATGGATGGAGTCGATGCCTATTCCGCGCTTGGGGATTCCGGCGATCAAGATGGCGGATGGGCCTCTCGGCGTGCGTTCGTGGGCCGGGAGCTCTTCGATCACCGGGCTGCCGGGCTCGCCGCTGAAGGTGCAATCGACGTCGTTCCCTTCGGGCGTGGCCATGGCCGCTACCTGGGACACGGAGCTGGTTCAACGCGAGGGCCAGGCCATTGCGCAAGAGGTCAAGGCGCTCGGCCGGGACATGATCCTCGGGCCAACGGTGAATATCAACCGCGTGCCGCTGTGGGGGCGCAACTTCGAGGGCTACGGCGAGGACCCGTATCTCACTGCGCGGCTGGGCGTGGCTTACGTCAAGGGCGTGCAGAGCGAGGGCGTGATTCCCTCGGTGAAGCACTTTGCCGCCAATAACGAGGAGTTCGAGCGCCACCGCATCGACGAGCAGATCGACGCGCGAACGCTGCACGAGATCTATCTACCGGCCTTCAAAGCTGCGGTCGAGGAGGGCGGCGCGTGGACCGTCATGTCGGCCTACAACCTAGTCAACGGCGTGCACTGCGCCGAGAATAATGCTCTGCTCACCGGCGTTCTTAAAAACGAATTCGGCTTCAAGGGCTTTGTCGTTTCCGACTGGGGCAGCACTTATTCGACGGCGCCGACGGTCAACGCCGGCATGGATCTGGAGATGCCGGGCGGGCAGCCGGCGAAGAACTGGTTGGCCGATCCAAAACTGCTGGAGCGGGGCAACAGCGGTGGCTGGCTGACGGCCGACAAGGTGCTTGCCGAGGTCAAGGCCGGCAACATTACTGAAGCCACGCTTGACGACAATGTCGGACGCATTTTGCGCGTGATCTTCCTGAGCGGCATCTTCGACCATCCGCACGCGGGCGGCGGCGAGGTGAACACGTCGGCGCAGGTTGCGGTGGCTCTCGAAGCTGCGACGAAGAGCATCGTGCTTTTGAAAAATGACGGCCATCTGCTGCCGCTGAACGCGAAGAAGCTTCATTCGATTTCCGTGATCGGGCCGAATGCGGCCGTGGCGCGCACCGGTGGTGGAGGCAGTTCGCTGGTGGCGCCGAAGTACGCGATTGCGCCGCTGGACGGAATCAAGAAGCTTGTCGGAAGCGGAGTGGAAGTCAAGTATGCGCTGGGCGTGGGGATGGAGGGTGAGGTCCCGGCGAAGGATACGCCGGAAGCTCGCGCAATCCTGCTGCAAGAGGCCGTGGATGCTGCCGCTCATGCCGATGTGGCTGTGGTCGTGGTGGGCCGTTACGACAAGATCGAGCATGAGGGCGCCGACCTGAAGACGATGGACCTGCCGGCTGGCCAGGACGAGCTGATCGCGGCCGTCGAGCGGGCCAATCCGCATACGATCGTCGTGCTCAATACAGGCAACCCGGTGACCATGACGCGCTGGATCGATAGGACATCGGCGCTGGTCGAGATGTGGTATGGCGGGCAGGAAGCCGGCACCGCGCTGGCTTCAATTCTCTTTGGAGAAGCCAACCCCTCGGGCAAGCTGCCGGTCTCGCTGCCCAAGGAGTTCAAAGACTCGCCGGCTGCCGCGAATTATCCGGGCGAGAACCTTCACGTGAACTACGCCGAGGGGATTTACGTCGGCTACCGGTACTACGACACAAAGAATGTTGAGCCACAGTTTCCGTTTGGCTTCGGGCTGAGTTACACGAAGTTTGAATACAGCGATCTGAAGGTGACACCATTGATGCTTGCCAAGGGCGCCGGCCACAGCGGAGCCGTCGTGAGCCTCACGGTGCAGAACACCGGCAAACGCGCCGGAGCAGAGATCGTGCAGCTCTATGTGCATGACGGCCACTCGACGATCGACCGGCCGTCGCATGAGTTGAAGGGGTTCAAGCGAGTTGAGCTGAAGCCGGGCGAGTCGCAAACCGTGGGCTTCACACTGGGTCGCGATGCGCTCTCCTACTGGAGTCCGGACAAAAAAGCGTGGGTGGCCGAGCCGGGCACATTCGAGATTCAGGTCGGAGCGTCATCGCGGGATATACGGCTCAAAGCGCCACTCGAGTTGAAGAAGTAGGGTTTTCTCACTGGCATTGGAAGAACTCCCAGGGATGAGCTAAGAAAGTGACGGCGGTAGAGAAGCTCTCCACCGCCGTCATTTTCTTGCGCTGTCTCAACTGGGTTTTACCGCGCCGGTTCGTAGGGTTCGACGCGCAGCATATCAGAGAGAATGCCGCGCTCCTCGGGGCTGAAGACACCCTGGTAGCGCGCGGAGTTGAGCACCGTCTGGCGCTGGTCGGGCGGTACCGCGCGCAGGTCGCGGAAGGCGCTCTTCATCAGGGCCTGGCGCTCTACCGGCTGGGCGGCCCAGCGGCGCGCAGAAAGATTGATTTGCATCCGGTCCTGAGGGGACAGGTGCTCGATCATCTCGGCACGTGCCAGGCGGCGCTGTCGCTGCTCCTCAGGCAACTGGTTAACCTGATGCAACTGCTGCACCACTCGCTGCTGGTCGCTTGGAGCAAGCCGCCTGAAGCTGGGATCGCTGCGCAAGGTCCGTTCCTGCTCCTGAACGGGAAGGTTGCGGTGCTGATTGAGCCAGTCGCCTAGGTGACCCGGCGGAACCTGAGAAGGCTGCGCATACCCCGGATACGCTGGACGGTTAAAGCCCTGGCCCATATACGGTGGACCCGGATAGCCGGGATTTGCGTTGCCCGGCCTAGTTGCGACGCCGGATTGCGGCCTTTCCTGGGGTCGCATCCTGGGGTGCTGCTGGTTTCCAGGGCGGGCAGGACGATACGCCGGACCGGCCCCGCGCTGCGCCGGAGCCGAACGGGGTGCGGCAGGCATGGAGTGCTGGCCGAATGCCCAGAGTGCGGGTGTCAGGAAGATGACAACCATCGCAGCCGTGGCCGCGCGTCCAACCCATCCCGTATTGTGTGCCCCGGTCAACATTCCTTGCTCCGCTTGCCTACGGTCCTTCGCCAAACCTCCAAAGGATGCAGTCCTACATTCCAGTTCCAGTCGAGAGATCTCAGTTCCCGTCATCCCCGCTATTGTTGTTATTGTCGTTATTGGTGGAGAGCGCCTCCAACTGATCGAGCAGTTGGGCGTTGCTGTCCATGGTCTGCAGGTCATGCACCGCGGCGGCTGCGGGTCCCGGAGCGGCCGTGGGCTGGTACCAGTTGGTTACACCCAGATAGGTTCCTCCGCCTACGAGCAGCAGGACGGTCATCGCCATCGCTGCCAGCGGACGAACGTGGGCGCGCGAACCGTAGACAAAGCCGGCCCGCAGGCGAGCCAGCCATCCGGCCGGCTCGGTCTCGCGTTCTTCGCGCTGGCGCGCCTCCAGACGGGTCAGGAAGTACGGGCTTGGCTCCGGCGCTTCCCAGGCATCCATCAGAGCCATGGTCGTACGCAGTTCATCCAGCTCCCGGCGGCAGCGCTCGCAACTCTCGACATGAGCCTGATCCCCAGCAGAGACCGCGGCTGGATCGAGCAGCATGTTTTCGAGCATCGCGTCCATTCCGTCGCAATTGTTTCTGGTCCGTTCCATCGGTACCACCTCATTTCACGCCGGTCGCACCCGGCTCTAGCCCTTGCAATCCATCATTTCAAACAAAGTCCTTGAGCTTTTCCCTCAGCGTCTGGTAGGCGCGAAAAAGCAGCGACTTGGTCGCCGACTCACTCTGCTTCAACACCTCACCGATCTCGCGATAGTCCATCCCCTGGTACTTATGCATCACAACCGCCATCCGTTGCCGTTCCGGCAGCGCCATCACGTGCATACGAATGGCCTTCATGCGCTCCTCGCGCAACAGGCTCTGCTCCACCGAGGGCTCATCGTCGGCCACATCCGGCGTCGTGCCCGTCTCCTCGTCCGGAGCGTCCAGATAAACATTCCGCGCGGCCCGTTCGTGCTTGGTGTCGCGCGCGTGGTTTACCGCCAGGTTGGTAGCGATCCGGTAGAGCCAGGTGGTGAACTTGGCCTCGGCCCGGTAGCTCTCCCTGGAGCGGTAAACGCGCAGAAACACCTCCTGCGCCAGTTCCTCGGCGATGGCCTGGTTGCGCACCATCCGAAAAAGGAAATGGATGATGGGCCGGTGATACTTTTCCGCCAGGTAGTTGAACCCCGATTCGTCGCCCGCGGCCACGCGCAGCATGATGGCTGCATCGCTCGACGGGTCGAGTCCGGCCGGGTCAACGCCAGCGGCCGCATTCGGCCATCCGTCTGGCCGTGCAACTCTGCCTGCTCCCAGGGACGGGTTGTCCAGGACCAAGGTCGCCATATCCTCTGGAACCCCGTCCGGGACGGAAGGTTGCGGCAAATTAGAACTTTCCGGGCTGGATTTCTGCTCCGGTAGCGGGTCTGCGGCCCGTCCGGTCCGGTTGCCATTCGTTTTGCCCGCTTGAAGTGCGAAACCGGCGCCAGGGAAACCTGGAGCGGGCAGAGCGGTGGCGCCCAGAACCGGTCCGGCCAACTCGCAGCTTCCAAGGCTTTGCATTGGACGCAGCACGGCCTCCCCGTCGGGGGTGGATTCAGGCGCGCGGCGGATGGACAGTTCTCTCCAGCGCATGGACGATTGGGTGCGGGTTGCGGCCAGCCCGATTGGCTGCCAGGGTTGGCCGTAAAGCCCCACTGGTGTTACTCTAACGCATGGGATGCCCTGCTGGCGCGCTGCTCGCCGGCCCGTGCCAGTGTATATAAATAGGGGCGCTTAACTCAGCGGTAGAGTGCCACCTTCACACGGTGGAAGTCGCAGGTTCGAATCCTGCAGCGCCCACCATTAAATCAACAATTTACGGCCTGTTCTTTGGGAGCCTTGGTAGCATTTGGTAGCAAACGCACAACTCCCTTTTTAGAGCCTCCTCCTTTCTCGAGCATCGCGTACATCGATCCGACCATTTCCTGGACACTTTCCGGCAGCTCTTGCATGTACTCATAGGCCGTTGTGTCGGGTCTGGCGTGCCGCAGATGTGCCTGAATGTCCTTCACTGACCCCATCCTCTGCGCCTGGGTCGCCATCGTCCGGCGCAGGACCTGGAAGTTCAGCTTTTCGATTCCCAGTTTCTCTGCAAGCGGTTTGAGAACCCGGAACCGGTAGTTGGCGGTGTCGATAAACCCACCGTCGGCGTTTGGAAAGATAAAAGCCTCCGGCGAGCGGTCCTTGCACTCCAGTTTCCATCGCCGGAGTTCGTTCGCCATGCCATCGGGAAGATGGACTTTGCTGAGACTCCCAGGCGTCTTACCGAATGACCGAATCGTTCTCCGGTAGACGGTTTCGGTAATTGACAAGGTGTTGTGATCATCGAAGGAGCGCCAGCGCAGAGCAAACAATTCGCTTGGGCGAAGCGCCTCAGTCATATCCAGCATAAGCAAGAGGCGGTCTCGCCTGGCCGTTCTTGCCAGGATCAACCACATTTCGTCCCAACTCAGAATCGCCTTGTCCTTGGGCCGAAGATTCTTGGGAATCTTCAGCTTTCGGGTCGGGTCTTTGGTCAGGAACTCCTGCTCGATGGCTTCGTCGAAGATGGATCTCAGATAGGACCTCGCCTGCTTGACCCGGTCCTGCGAATAACGCAGAGCGAGATCATTTACATGCGTCTGCAGCATGAAGCGATCGAACGCGTCCAGCGGGTACTCGCCAAACTTGGCGATGAGATCAATTTCAATCTGGGCCATCTTCTCCTTCGCCGTCTCCGGCCGCCAGTCTCCTTTGCGAAGCGGAAAGTAGCGGTTGCGAACAAACCACTCGAAGGTCGTGGAGCTGTCCTTGAGGACTCTTCCCCCTCCGAGATTTTGGCCAGTCTGCTTGGCGATTTCCATCCGGAGGGCATCGCGCGCCTCCGCCTTTGTCATCTTGGATTTGAGATCCAGAAGGACGCAGACAGTATCCTCCTGTTCCTCGTTGGTTGTCGGATTAAGTACGCGCCTGCGGAAATACCCGTACCAGCGTTTTCCCCGCAGGACGACCCATCCAGCCTGGTGCGAAATGCCCATTGGTTTCTCGATTTCTGTGCAGGAAGCAGTGGGCAGCTCTCATTTTACTTGCGCCGGAGACGCAAGCCTGCGAGCCGCTCTCTTTCATCGATAAACGCCTCAATCTTGCTAGCCCGGAAGCGAAGCGCCCCGTCTCCCATGCGGATGACTGGAAGATAAGGAGCCTTTCGGGAAGAATGGTCCCAAACCCAGTCCCTGCTGACCTTTAACCGTTCGGCGACATCCTCGACAGTCAAGAGCGGGTCGACCGAAAGTGATTGCTCCGGAAACATTTGTGCAAATGCCATGACCAGATTGCCTCTCACTGTGTTGTGTGCGGCCCCGAAGGGCCGGCGAGTGTGGAAATCTTGGGTCGAATCCGATTCTCGGTCAAATTGAAGTCGGCTCCTGCCCGCTCGGCCGGTCCAGGCGTCGAGGAGAAACAGAATTCGATTTGACCGAGTTTTGAGACCACGTCATGCTGTCTCCGCGTTCAAGGAGGCCGAATGGCGATCTCAAACAAAGCGCGAGGAGTGGCAGATGTTTGATTCCCTCCAAACGCTCTCCAGCAAGCTCGCCGCGACGGGTTACTTTATCGACCCGGTCATGATCCAGGTTGTATTTCTTGCTTCGAAGCTCCAAAAGCCCCTACTCCTCGAAGGGCCTGCGGGGAGCGGCAAAACCCAATTAGCGCTTTCTGTCGCCGCAGCTGCGGATACACATGTTGAGCGACTCCAGTGCTATCGCGGCGTGACCGAGGACAAAGCCATCGGCCGCTTCGATGAGGGTCTGCAGCGGCTCTACATGGAGTTCTCAAAAGGCCAACACGAAAACTGGCAGATGGTGCAGGCGAACCTCAAGGGGCGTGATTTCTTTCGGCCGGGTCCTCTGATGCGTGCCCTCGAATGCGACCGGCCGTGCGTGCTGCTCATTGACGAATTGGACAAAGTTGACGACGGATTCGAGGCAATGCTGCTTGAGATCCTTTCCGCTTGGCAGTTGTCTATTCCTGAGTTTGGCACCGTCGAAGCCAAGAGCATTCCCTTTGTTGTGCTGACCAGCAATGAGGAGCGTAGGCTGGGTGACCCCATCCGGAGGCGAAGCCTTTACGTTCGCGTGGAGCATCCGACTCCTGAGCGCGAAGCGGAGATCATTGCCAGCCGCACGCCAAAGGCCGATGAGAAGTTTCACCGGGAGATGGCGGGAATTGCGTTGTCATTTCGAAATTATTCGCTCGAAAAACCGCCATCGGTGTCGGAGATGATCGACTTCGCCAATGCGCTTCGCTTGCTCGGCGCCAACCACGTGACGGAAGACCTGCGTGACGTGCTGCTGCCATTCCTCGCGAAGTCGGAGAAGGATCGGCGTCATCTTCTGCTCCGCGAAGGGTTCAAGAGCCTGCTTGATGATGGTGCGCGGTTCGCAGCTCGGCTCACGGTTCCGGAGGTGGCGGAATGACGAAGAGAAATCTTTCGTTCGTTCTTCTGGTCTTTGCCATGCTGCCCTGCGCTCGCGCGCAATCAGACGCATCTCAAGCTGAACAATGCGTGCGCCGATACGCGGCCCACTATCGGGTTCAGCCGGAGTTGATCGCCGCGTTGATCGATGTTGAATCGCGCTGGAATCCACGAGCTGTATCGGAC
>JBEKOA010000052.1:0-32573 GCA_049522255.1 Occallatibacter sp. | reverse complement strand
CTGGGGGAATTGGAAGATGGATTCGCAACTGACTTGGTCTAGTGACGGCGATGAGGGTGCTTGCGTTTGACAGCAGGTCTGGGTTGTGGGGCTGGGAGCGGGGGCAGACCGGCGATAGCGAGCAGGAGTCTGTTCGCGGCATTGAAGAGGTTCAAATGTGTATTGAAGGGACCATCGGTGGCGGCGACGAAGATGGCGGTTTGGCGAGCGTGGTTGATGGCGATATAGGTCTCGAAGCCGCCGCCACCACCCGTCTTTTCAATGATGTGCGAAGGGGAATCAATTGGCAGGATGTGAATCCAGCCGAGACCGATGCCGGTTGGCTCGCCTGCGTGGTCGAGTCCTTTTTGGCGGACGAGGCTTGAAGGAAGAATTTGGACGGCCTGGGTGGCTTGGCCTTGTGCGGGCATCACTGGGGCGCCCGTCCCGAGCAGATATTGGAGCCAGATCGCCATATCGCCGGCGGTGGAGTAGAGTCCGGAGCTTCCGGCCGTGGCCTCGGTTATGGCGCAAGGGCCTTCATCGCGGGCGCTGATAAGCAGGCGGCTGCATTGGTCAGCGTTGGGAAAAAAGGTCGTGCTCTGCATGCGGAGCGGGTTGAGGGTGCGCTCGGCAAGCAGGGCCGCGTACTGCTTGTGCGCAGCGGACTGAAGCGCGTCGCTGAGCAGGTCGAATGCGACATTCGAATAGACGGCGGCAGTGCCGGGAGTGCTGAGGAGACGCTGGTTCGGCAGCCAGCGCCAGCGGGTGCTGTAGTCGGGGAAGGTGAAGTGCGCCGTCCTGGCGGGCGCAATCCCCAGTTCTCTCGGCAGGCCGGATGTGTGTGTGGCAAGAGTGCCGAGTGTGATGGGATTGTTTCGTTTGGGCACAACTGTGTGGAGTGGAGCGAATTGCTGGAGCGGATCATCGAGCCGTACGGTCTTGTCGGCAACAAGTTTCGCCAGGACGTCGGTGGTGAAGATCTTTGTGAGCGAGCAGAGCCGCAAGAGAGAGTCCTGGGCAGGAGGCTGGTGGGAGTTGGGCGCGGTCTCGCCGTACCCGCGGAAAAAGACTTGATTGTCGCGAACGACGACCAAAACCATACCCGTGGAGCCGGACTGAAGGAAGAGATCTGAGCCAAGATCTCCGGCGGATTGCAGGTCAGGGAGCGATGCCGGCGGCGTCTGCGCGAAGGCGGAGATGCGCAGGATCACGAAGAGAAAAGCAAGGACTATGTGCAGGAGTGGAAAGTTGCTCATTTTTGTTTGCAGCTTTCAGGTTACATAAATCAGGCAACTTCCTGAAAACCGCATACAGCTCCCTGGGAGCTGGAGCGCCGAATGGGTAACGAAAGAGACGGTTGGGGTTCATCGTATCCCATCTTCGCAAAGTAAGCAAAGGATGGGGTGTATGCCGGGACACCACGGGTTGGGATTCTTCGTCTCTCACCAACAAATGATTGGTTCGACTCATTGACAGATAAAGATGTGCAAAGTTTCGAGTTCCATAGAGGATAATTATTGTGCGTTTACGATGAACTTGGATCGGAGAGTTTCATGCGTAATTGGATAGTCAGCATCGCATTTCTCTTCTTTGTTGTGTGTATCGTAAAAATGGTGATTGGTTTCTTGGTGGGAGATTGGATTCTCTCGGGAACGTTAGCCGCAATCTCCATAGGAGTTTTCTTCAATTCCTCCAGGAACGATGAGTCGCGATTCTACTTTTTGCCATGCGGCGCTTTGTGGCTGGCCAACGCTATTCTGCCCCTGGTCATGGGGTATTCGCAGCATCAGATCCTGCTTTTTCTGTTGGCTGCACTCAGCCTGGTCGCTTTAATCCAAATCCGCCGTGTGCCATCGTATCCGGGCAAGGCAAAAGGAATGCCGGATGCACGCTTTCGCTGGACGCCAAGGCTAAGGTGGGGCCTCGTGATGGGTGCTGCCTGCCTCGGGTTTGCGCTGGTGGCTTGGAACGACTATAGCTGGTGGTCGGTCCTGAACAGGGCGTCGGGGTGGGACACTTACGCAGTCGACGCGAAGACCATCAGCAAGGGACCAGTGGTTGTTATCGAAACAAACCTATACCCGCAAGGATGGCTGGAACGCGAGCTGCATGTTGGCCGTTTCCCCAAGATTTCGGGGATCAATGGAGATTCGGCTCTGAAAGACATTGTTACCTTCGCTTCCAGGCCGGAAGATGCGCGGATGGTAATTCTGCTGGCCTATAGCTATGGGGGAGTGGGTACATACATGAAAGACAACGTGACCTATGGCAGTGCTTACCAGAGTGGTTGCAGTGTGTACTTGCTGGACATGGTTTCTCATCAGCGCCGTGAGATCGCGTATGCAAACGGCGCCGCCCCACCCTCAACGAGCGGCGGTGGACCCGAGTACGGAGACCTTCCTGAGGATGAGGATCTGATTCAAAGTATCCACAGCGGGTGGAAAGTTGCGTCGAATCCGAGTGAGCTGGCGGGTACTCCGGCCGCCGCTGCAGGACCATAATGGCTGCCCACCATTCGTCCGGTGCTCAACACTCGGGCTTTTCTGAGCGCGAGGACGGGGCATAAGTACTTGCGGGAAAGAGCCGATTCTTGGAAAAACCTCAAAGAACAAACCACAGACACTAGAGCCCGGGAATTTATTTGTGGGATTTGCGGCACGACTGCTGTCATGCCCTGACACAAACGCTTACATCCCTTCGACGGCTTGGGGTGCGATCCTTGCGCTTTTTTCTAGCGCAAGGATGGGATGCTATGAACCTTCAGCGAGCGAATAGCGAGCGTTTGGCCCCACCGCAGGTGGCAGGTGGTTACCAGCCTCTTGTTTGAAGAAGCTGAGATTCATCCAGGCTGGCGGCGGCCAGACCCTTCATGGTGCCGGTGACCTGCTCGGCGACCTCGGCGAGGATCTTGGGGTCGTTGAAGTGCGTCGTTGCCATGACGATGGCCTTGGCGCGGCTGACGGCCTCTTCGCGCTCCTTGGGGTCGTTTTCGACATCGAGAGGCGTGGCGTTGCCCTTCATGAAGATTCCTGAGCCGACGAAGATGGCTTCGGCGCCGAGTTGCATCATAAGGGAGGCATCGGCAGGCGTCGCGATGCCACCGGCGGAGAAGTTGGGTACGGGTAGCTTGCCGGTCTGTGCGACCATGCGGATGAGCTCGTAGGGGGCCTGGTGGTCTTTCGCGGCGGCGTAGAGTTCCTGTTCTGAGAGCACGGTCAGGGCGCGCATCTCGCGCGTGATCTGACGCATGTGCTGCACGGCATGGACTACGTCGCCTGTGCCAGCCTCGCCCTTGGTGCGAATCATGGCCGCGCCCTCGGCGATGCGGCGGAGGGCTTCGCCGAGATTTCTGGCTCCGCAGACAAAGGGTGTTGTAAAGGCATGTTTGTCGATGTGATGGGCCTCGTCGGCGGGGGTGAGGACTTCGCTCTCATCGATGAAGTCGACGCCCAACTCCTGCAAAATCTGCGCCTCGGCGAAGTGGCCGATGCGGGCCTTGGCCATGACGGGAATCGAGACTGCCTGGATGATCTGCTTGATCAGCGAGGGCTTGGCCATGCGGGCCACGCCGCCCTCGGCGCGAATCATCGCCGGCACGCGCTCCAGAGCCATGACCGAGGTGGCGCCGGCCTCCTCGGCAATGCGCGCCTGTTCGACGTTCATCACGTCCATGATGACGCCGCCCTTGAGCATCTCGGCCAGGCCGACCTTCAGGCGCAGGCTGGTGGCGGTAATGCGATTGATTTCATTCGACTCCGGCATGAACTTTGACCTCGTTTGGAGGCATCTTCCGCGCTGAATAGCGTTGCGGAAGGCGCACATTGATCTCTCTAACCAGTGTAGCAGCGATGCGATGAACAGGTTTCAGCGAGCGAAACCTTGCGCGAGCTCTTTCCGCAGCCCCCTTAATCTTTCCCAATACCGCCGCGTCCACCCAATCCGGCAGCAGAGGCGGAGGTGAAGGCCGAACAAGCCTTGGTGCCATCGCCGCGTCCGCCGACGGAAGCGAAGGGGCTTGAGTTGACCGGGTCGCTTGCGCGGATGGCGGCTTGGATATGTATCGCGTAAGCGAAAGGAGCGTTCCGTTGCAGGAGTCTGGACAGAGCCGGGCGCGTCCGAAGCTCAAGGAGTTGGTGTTCGAGGCCTCGCGAGCGCTTGCACGGCTGGATGTGCCGCGGCTGGAAGAGTTGGCGCTATGCTGCCAGGCTCTAAACCGCGATCTGGTTCTTGATGATTTGGCCCAGGCCGATGGAGGGACACGTAAAATGCTGGCATTCGAGTCCAGAGAAGCCGTGGGGGATATGGCGGTCTTTGCCCGGGTGTTGGAAGCGACGCGGGCCAACCTGCATGTGATGCAACGTCTGCGGGAGTTGCGCGAGGGGCGCCTCGGGTATGGCTTGCCGCCAGCGCCGGGATGGCGGCGAACGGAGAGCGGGCATGGGGACAATTAACGCGGCATTTGGCATCATGTCTGGGGCCCTGGAGGCAGATCAGCAAGCTCTGAATGTCGTGGCCAACAACGTAGCCAACGCCAACACCCCCGGCTATACGGTTGAGAATCCGGACTGGCAGCAGAATCAGGCGCTCACGATCGGCGGAGTCTCTTACGGGCAGGGTGTCACCGAGACGGGCGCCACGTCCCAGCGCGATCGCGTGCTCGATGAGCGGCTCGACCAGCAGCAGCAGTTGGCCTCGGCCTCCGGCTCGCGGCTGACGGCGCTCAATACGCTGCAAGCCCTCTTTACCCCGGATTCAGGCTCCTCCACATCGAAGGCCGGAGATATTGGAAGCGACATCACGAGTTTTTTTGACTCGTTCTCTTCTCTGGAGGCCAATCCCACTGACAACGCGCTGCGCCAGAATGTCCTGTCCACCGCGAGCATGCTGGCCGGCGACATCTCCAATGCCGCGGCCAGCCTGAACTCGCAGCGAGCAGCGCTCGACCAGGAGACGGCCGGGGTGGCCAACCAGGTAAACGCGTTGACCGGCGCCATCGCCCAGCTCAATCAGCAGATCATGACTGTCTCGCCCAATGCCGATGCTGGCACCCTCGAAGATCAACGTCAGCAGGATTTGAGCCAACTCTCGCAGTTGATCGGAATCAACCAGATTACGACCGAGAACAACGGCCTTGCCATTACGACGACCTCGGGCCAGTTACTGCTCACAGAGGGAACCAGCTACCAGTTGACCACCGGCATGGTGAATGGAGTGACGGATTTCTTTCTAGGCAGCGCAGACGTTACTTCGCAGTTGGCCCTGGGCGGCGGCTCGCTGGGCGGCGATCTGACGGCGCGGGATGGGGATATTCCTGACGCGCTCAACTCGCTCGACCAACTGGCCTATAACATCTCGACCTCAATCAACACCCAGAACAACGCAGGCATAACCCTGGATGGAGTCTCCGGCAGCGCGGTCAAACCTCTCGACATCTTCAGCCAGCCTGCGGTTGCCGCAGGCAGCGCTGCTGCCATGAGCGTTGTGATGACCAATCCGAACGACGTGGCCACAGCCGGTGCGGGAGATGGAACCGGCGGTAACTCGAATGCCGTGGCCATGGCATCGATGGCCAATCGGGGAATCGTGAACGGCCAGACGCCGACCAACTTCTACTCGAACTTTGTGACCACACTCGGCTCGACCGTCTCCACCGTACAAACGGAAAACACCGCGCAGAATGCCTCGGTAACCCAGTTGCAGACCCAGAACGATGCGTTCTCGGGCGTCAATCTGAACGACGAGGCTTCTGCGATGACCACTTTGGAGCGGAGTTATCAAGCCGCCTCCCAGGTTTTCGCCATGCTGAACACCATCATGGCCTCGGCGTTGAATCTCGGCCAACAAACGGCGGTGTCTTAAAGACAGAGAACAGGGAATAGAGAAAGGCGCGACAGGGACCGGAAGAGAGGATTGCGGCAATCGCAGGCGTGCCAAGGAATATGTCTCACTTCCTTCATCACGCAGTACATCGAGTCAGAACGGAGAGCTGTTCCCGCCACCCAGTCCCCAGTCCCTGTTCCCTACTCCCTGTTGATACTGGAGGAATGCGATGCGCGTAGATCCCTATTACGTCACAAATCTGGTGGGTTCGCTCGATCAGGCCCAGGCCAATGAGCAGCAGCTGTCCTCGGAGCTGTCGAGCGGCGTCAGCATTACCTCTGTAAGTCAGAATCCGGTGGGTTCAGGACAGAATGTACTTCTGCTGAACCAGATTCAACAGGATGATTCCTTCACGCAAAGCTCCAACCTGGTCACTGGCCAACTACAGGTGGCAGATTCTGCGCTGGGCAGCGTGGTGACCAACCTGACTTCGGCAATCTCGCTGGCCACCAGCGCCAATAACGGCACCATGAACGCAAGCGATGTCAAGTCCATTGCCAATCAGATCTCCGGCATCCTGAATGAGGTGCAGTCGCTGGCCAACACCAGCTATCAGGGCCAGTACATCTTTGCCGGCGGACAGACCTCGACGGCGCCATTCACGACCTCGACGGCCGCATCGCCCGCCGTCACCAGGTACAACGGCGACCAGGGCGTGAATTATCTTGAGTCGCCCAATGGGCAAAAGATCCAGTTGAATGTGCCGGGCGATCAAATCTTCATGGGCACCGGCGCGAACAGCGTTCTTGGCGCATTGAACAGCCTGGTAGCGGATTACTCGAGCGGCGATGTCGACACCAACCAGGCCGTGAAGGATACGACGGCGCTGGGCACGGCGCTGAATTACGTCTCGCAGCAGCGCGTCACCATCGACAACTCGATGACCCAGGTTACCGCGGCCTCCGACGCCGTGACCAATGTGCAGACTCAACTTACCACCGCGCAGACCGACCTGATGCAGGCCGACATACCGACCGTCTCCACGCAGCTTTCCTTGGCCGAGACCCAGCAGACAGCGCTCGAAGATATCATCGCTCAATTGAATTCGACCTCGAACAGCCTCTTCAGCAAGCTGCCCACCTAACCACCCCCTGCGGTGGGGCAGCCGCTCGCTCTTCGCTCGCAAGGGGTCACCAATCTATACTCAAGGAAATGAGAGTCGCCATTCTTGCTCCGATCCGATTTCTCTGGAATGCGACGCGCGGCAACCGCCTCACGCCATGGCGCAGTGAGTTTTTTCGCTGGCGGGTCGAGACCTACTCGGGTAAGAAAGCGGAGACGCTGACCACCGGGGACATCATGGGCTTTGTCTGGAGTTCGCGCTGGGAACTGCTGAGCTTTCTCCTCTGGATTGGCCGACTGGACCGCGAAGTGCACAAGCGCGCATAAAGCAGGGAACAGGGAACAGGCGCAATTACGCAAATGACCGGAGCGCGTCAAGGGCTTTACCTTGTCTCTTCTCAGTGCACTGAGCCTGCGTGCGGAATACTGATCACTGACCGCTGAAAACTGTCCACTGTTATGTACACTGTCCACTGTATGAGATTCGGCTCATTCCTCCTGTCTTGCTCTGCGATTCCGGTATTGCTTGTCTTCGCCGCTTCCGTTGGTGCTCAGCAGTTGCCCCCTGTTGAGCCGCCGCAGCCGATGCCCAGCGCGCGCACCGGAGCCCAATCAGCGGCAACCACTCTGCATGTGACTGCCGACGAGGTGCTGGTGCCGACATTGGTTGAGAAGCCGGGTGCCGGCGTTGTCTACGGACTGAAAGCGGACGATTTTGTGCTGGAAGATAACGGCGTTCCGCAGAAGATTCGCGTGCAGGAGGAGATGGATACGGCGCCGGTTGCGCTGGTTGTCGCGGTCGAGCAGGGCGGAGCGAGCGTTCTGGAATTCGACAAGCTGGCCAAGCTCGGCCCGCTGTTGGATTTGTTTCTCTCTGACGGCAAGGGACAGGCGGCGCTGGTGGGTTTTGACTCGAAGCCGCATCTGCTTCATGACTTCACGCACACCAGCGAAGAGATCAATCAGGGACTCAAACACTTGGAGCCGGGCGATGGTGGTGACGCGATTCTCGATACGGTCAGCTACGCTGTCGATCTGCTCCAATTCCAGTCGAAGGAGTATCGCCGCGTGCTTCTCCTCATTTCAGAGGCCCGCGACCACGGCAGCAAGCACACCAAGCCGGCGCAGTTAATCCGCAAGATCGGTCAATCCGATGTGCTGGTGCTGAGCGTTTCGTTTTCGCCGGCGAAGGCCGAACTGCTGCACGACATCAAGGACTCGGGCGACGAGCGGACGATGAATATGTTCTCGACCCTCGCCATGGTGGTGCAGGCCTTCAAGAGGAATGTGAGCAAAGAGGTGGCGCACATGAGCGGCGGCGAGTACAACACCTTCACGGCCGACAAAGGCTTTGAGAAGCGTGTGGTGGAGTCGGCGCAGCACGCGCGCAACCGGTATCTGATTACCTTCAGCCCTTCCGATCCCTCGCCGGGGCTGCACACGATTCGAGTGCGGCTGGCGCAGGACTACGGCGCACGTATCGTTGCGCGGGCCAATTATTGGAAAGAGCAGGAGCAGTAAGAGCAGCTTTTAGCTCTTAGCTTCCAGCTTTTAGCCTTTTGTTTTGAATGATGGGCCTCATGATCGGCTGATTGAGGATCGTGACTTCCTACTTCTGGCGCGATAAGACTGCCTCATTTTTGGGCACCCACAGCTTGATAGTTCCTCAACGTAAGTAACCCGCGGGATCTGCGGCGCGCCGAAGGAACCTTGCGGTGGCAGATCGGCTTCTCAGTTCGTTGCTTGCAGCCGATCCGCCCAAGCCAAGCCGAGAGGGGCAAAATCATTGAAGAGATCGTTGTGGCCGTGATTTGGAAGAGAGAGGAATTGCCGCGGGTCATTTGCCAAGTTATAAAGCTGCCTTCCCTGGTTAGGGGGAACGACTTGGTCATTTGTGCCGTTGACAATCAAGATAGGTACCCGAACGTTTCTGATTTTTCTATCACTCTCATAGCGATCAAGCACCATGTATTCCGCTGGGATGAACGGATAATCAATCTGCGCCATCTTTGCGATTGAAAGGTAGGGCGCGAGCAAGACAACTCCGCCGACATGGAACTCAGTTGCCATCTGCACTGCGACTCCAGTTCCAAGCGAATGCCCGAAAAGGATGATGTTTTCGCTCTTGACTCCACTCGCCATCAGCGCATCGAGATCGGCTCGCGCGTCGGCATAAAGTCCTGCTTCGGTTGGTTTGCCCGGCAATCCACTGTATCCGCGATACTCCGTTACTAGGAACCCATAGCCTGCAGCGATGTAAGGATCGGCGATCTCCGATGTGGTGTACAAACAGTCACCATTGCCGTGAAAGAAAACGAATGTGAATGGCTTGTTGGTTGCCGGTGCGTACCAGGCCTTCAAATCAACCCCGTCGGCTGTTTTGACGGGAAGTTCCTCGAAGGATCTATTGGCGTGCGCATCGTGCAGTGTTACATAACTATGGCTGGGGAAATACAGAAGGCTGCGCTGAAAGGAAAAGATACCGATTAGCAACAATGCATACAAGCCGACAAAAGTGCCTGCGATCCTTCTTATCTTCATAGAGGCTCCTGCTTTCAAGAGCGACTCAGATGGTGAATGCTCGTGCAAAGAACAAACGCCGAACGGTCAAATGGCCGTCCGGCGCTGTTCGTTTTGGAAATGAAACTACCGGTTCTTGGCAACTTCCTCGACAGTGACCGGATCGAGGAAGGGCATCTGCGCGCGGAGTTCCTTGCCGACGATTTCAACCGGGTGCTTGGCTTCGGCTTCGCGGAAGGCTAGGAACTCCTTGCGACCGGAGTTCTGGTCGGCTAGGAAGCGCTTGGCAAAGCTGCCATCTTGAATTTCAGTGAGGATCTGTTTCATGGCCTTGCGGCTCTCGGCGTTGATGACGCGCGGACCGCTGACATAGTCACCCCACTCGGCGGTGTCCGAGATCGAGTAGCGCATGTAAGCCAGGCCGCCGCGATAGATCAGGTCCACGATCAGCTTGAGTTCATGCAGGCACTCGAAGTAGGCGCTCTCAGGCTGATAGCCGGCCTCGACCAGCGTTTCAAAGCCCGCCTTGATCAGCGCGCTGACGCCGCCGCAGAGCACCGACTGTTCGCCGAAGAGATCGGTCTCGGTCTCTTCCTTGAATGTCGTTTCGAGCACCCCGGCCCTCGTGCCGCCGATGCCCTTGAGGTAGCTGAGGCAGAGAGCGTGGGCATTGCCGGTCGCGTCCTGCTCGACGGCGATGAGGCAGGGCACGCCGCCGCCCTCGGTGAAGACTTCGCGGACGCGATGGCCGGGAGACTTGGGAGCGGCCATGCCGACATCGACGCCCTTGGGCGGAACGATCGTCTTGTAGTGAATGTTGAAGCCATGCGCAAACATGAGCAGCTTGCCGGCGGTCAGACTCGGTCCGATTTCGTCTGCATACAATTTGGCCGCGGTCTGATCGGGAACCAGAACCATGATTACATCGGCCCACTTGGTGACATCGGCGACGGTGCCGACCTCAAGGCCGGCCTTCTGCGCCTTGGCAATAGACTTCGAGTTAGCCGCCAGGCCCACCTTCACCTGAACGCCGGAGTCCTTGAGGTTGAGAGCGTGGGCATGACCCTGTGAGCCGTAGCCGATGATGGCTACCTTTTTCGCCTGAATGAGGGATAGGTCGGCATCGTGATCGTAGTAAGTCTTTGCCATGATTTTTTCTTATTTTCCTTTGCTTTCTTGTGAGATGTTGATCGGATAACTTCTCAGCCGCCTTGATGCGGCGCGCCTACTCGGCCTCGACGGCAGTATCTTCGCTGGTCTCCGCGGACAGTTCCTCGGGCTCATTTGCTCCCGCGCTCATGGCCTTGAGCACGCCGCTGGTGTGGTGGCCGCGGCGCATGGTCATCTTGCCGCTGCGGCAGATTTCAAGCACTCGCCCCTCGCCTTCGTTGAGCACCTGGATGAGCCCTTCAATCTTGCTCTCGACGCCGGTCATCTCGATGGTCAGCGACTCTGGCGCGAGGTCGACGATGCGGGCACGAAAGACCTCGACCAGTTCAAAGACCTGCGAACGGGTGCGTGGGCTGGCGGCTACCTTGATGAGCGCCAGCTCGCGGGTTACCGACGGCGCCTGGCCAATGTCGTCCACATCGACAACATTCTCCAGTTTAAACAGGCTGGCCTGGATGCGGTGTCCGGCCTCGGCCGAGGCCTCGCAGACCAGGGTCAGCCGCGACAGGCCCTCCCGCTCGCTGCTGCCCACGGTGAGCGAGTTGATGTTGATGTTGAGGCGGCGGAAGAGCGACGCCACGCGCGTGAGCACGCCCGGCAGGTCTTCAACGTAAGCGACGAATGTGTGCAGCATAGTTAGCCTCTAGCTTCTAGCCTCTAGCTTCTAGCTCATGCCTTCTAACTCATACGCGTTGCCATAATTGCTATGTACGGCGACGAAGAAGCTAAAAGCTAAAAGCTAGCAGCTAGAAGCTGTTTCTTAGGATTCTTCCAGCGGGTCTTTGCCTGGCCGGCGGATCATCTCGTGCAATGCCGAGCCGGCGGAGACCATCGGGTAAACTGATTCTTCCTTCTCGACCTTGAAGTTGAGCAAGAATGTTCCGGGAGCCGAACGGGCCGTTTCGACTGCGCCGGCCACCTCGCCGCGTGTGCAGACGGTAAGACCGGCAAGGCCATGGGCATCGGCGAGCTTCACGAAGTCGGGACTGACCAGCGGCGTGGCCTCATAGTTGCGCTCGTAGAAGAACTCCTGCCACTGGCGCACCATGCCGAGGTAGCCGTTGTTGATGATGGCGATGTTGATCTTGATGCCCTCTTGCGCGATGGTCGCCAGCTCGGCCGCGGTCATCTGGAAGCCGCCGTCGCCGGCGATCACCCAAACCTCTTTGTCCGGGCAGGCGAACTTTGCGCCAATGGCCGCCGGCAACGCAAAACCCATCGTGCCCAGGCCGCCCGAGGTGATCAGCATGCGCGGTTTCTCGTGGTGATAATACTGCGCCTCCCACATCTGATGCTGCCCCACGTCGGTCACCACAATGGCGTTGCCGCCGGTGATGTGCCAGATGTCGTGGATGACGTGAGCGGCGTAAAGGTGACCGGAGTCGGGCAGGTTCTTGATGTCGCGCACGGCCGAGTCGCCCTTGTTCGATTCGATAGTCTTGAGCCACGCAGCGCCGTCGCGGCCGCCAATACGCGGCAACAGTTCTTCGAGCACCTCGCGCAGGTCGCCGATCAACGGCACATCGACCTTGACGTTTTTGTTGATCTCGGCGGGGTCCACATCGATGTGAATCTTTTTGGCCTTGGTGGCGTAGGTTGAGAGCGATCCTGTGACGCGATCGTCGAACCTCATCCCGCAGGCGATCAATAAATCTGCTTCCTGAATGGAGTGGTTCACCCAGGACTCGCCGTGCATGCCCATCATGCCCAGGTTGAGCGGGTGCGAGGCGGGGAACGCGCCGAGCCCAAGCAGCGTGAGAGCGACAGGAATCTGCGCCCGCTCGGCCAGCGCGCATATTTGCTCTTCAGCGCCGGACTCGATAATGCCATGGCCGGCGAGGATGACGGGACGCTTTGCGTTGCGGATCAGTTCGGCGGCATGAGCCAGACCCGCATCCTCGAACTTACGCATCGGGTGCGGACGAACCGGGCGCGGCTTGGCGGCCTCAAAGTTGAAGATGGCAGTGGCCTGCTGCGCGTCCTTGGTAATGTCAACGAGCACCGGGCCGGGCCGCGCGGATCTGGCGACCTGGAACGCGTAGCGGATAGCCGCAGCGATGTCCTCGGCGCGGTTGACGAGGATATTGTGCTTGGTCACCGGAAGCGTGATGCCGGTAATATCGACCTCTTGAAATGCATCGGTGCCGAGCACCTTGCTGGAGACATTGCCTGTGATGCAGACGATGGGAATCGAGTCCAGCATGGCCGTGGCGATGCCTGTGACAAGATTTGTCGCGCCGGGGCCGCTGGTGGCGATGGCGACGCCCACCTTGCCCGAGGCTCTTGCATAGCCGTCGGCCATATGCGCGGCGCCCTGCTCGTGGCGCACCAGCGTGTGGTGAATGGGGAACTTGCGCAGCGCGTCGTAGACGGGGAGTATCGCTCCGCCGGGGTAGCCGAAGACGTCTGTAACGCCCTCGCCCACGAGCGTGGCCCATACGATCTCAGCGCCGGTCAGGCGGGTGGGTGCGGTGAGGTGCGTGTTCGATTCATTTGTCATCTTTTATCCTCCCAGGAATGGGGTCGTCCTCAGGAACGTCGATCTTCTTGCTGGTTCCGGGTTCAAGGTGAATGTGTCTCGCCATCTTTTCTCGCAACGCAAAGGGGCCGACGAAGAGAAACCATGAGTCGCCCGGCGTTCCGTCGGAGATGCGGCCAACCGTTGCTCTGCCCACTTGAAACGCGTCCACGAGGTTGTCAGAGCTGATAAAGCAATTGTCAATACCGGAGTTGCCTGCGCAAAAATACTCCGGGGGGACAGGAACAAGTTCACTCTTGCCCTTTGATTCGATCCGGCGGTAAAAGAACTCATCCTGTGAGCCAGGGAAAACGCTGTGAAGCATGCTTGTCCGCAAGACTCCCGAATCGTCAACGCGCAAGATGAATCGGTTATGTGAAAACTCCGGCCGTGGCGCATCCGGTGAACCAAAGATGATCTGAATCCAGCCGGTATATCCATCCGGCAAGACAAAGGCATAGTGCGGATCCTGTTTTCCCCATGCGGCGGGGACGAGCGTGAGCAGCACAACAACCCGCGCGATCCTCTTGGACAATTTGAAGCCGCGTGCATAAACCCTCATTCCGTTACCGCTCCCAGCGAGGCCGAAGAGACCGTCTTGACGTACTTGGCAAAGACTCCCTTGGGCCAGCGTAGTGCGGGCGGCGCAAAATCTTTCAGCCGCGCCGCCATCTCCTCGTCGCTGATCTCAATGTCGAGCTTGCGACTGGGAATGTCGAAGTGGATGATGTCGCCCTCGCGCACTGCGGCGATGGGCCCGCCGACAAATGCCTCTGGCGCTACGTGGCCTGCTGTGAAGCCCCTAGTTGCGCCGCTGAATCGGCCATCGGTGAGCAGAGCTACAGTCGCGCTCAATTCAGCGTTCGATGAAACGGCGGCGGTGACTTGCAGCATCTCGCGCATTCCTGGCCCACCCTTGGGGCCTTCAAAGCGGATGACCAGCACGTCGCCCGGCTTGATCTGTCCGCTTTGTACGGCTGCGAAGCAGGCTTCTTCCGTATCGAAGACGCGTGCCGGGCCGCGATGCTCGACGCGATTGGCCGCGGCGATCTTCATCACGCAGCCCTCGGGCGCAAGATTGCCCTTGAGAATTACAAGTCCGCCGTTGGGCTTGATGGGATTCTCGAAGGTGTGAATCACGTCCTGCCCAGGTGTCTCAACGGCCAGACCCGCTTCTTCCGCAAGCGTCTTGCCGCTGATGGTGAGCGTCGAGCCATCGGCGTGGCCGGCGTCAATGAGGCGCTTGGCGAGCAGCCGCGAACCGCCGGCGGCCTGGTAGTCCGAGGCGACGTATTTGCCGGCGGGGGTAAGCGAACAGATGTACGGCGTGCGCTTGCCGATGATGTCGAAGTCGTCAATGGACAGCGGAATGTCCATCTCTCGCGCAATGGCGAGAAGATGCAGAACCGCATTGGTCGAACCACCGCTGGCGGCCACGCTTGCAATGGCATTCTCGATCGACTTGCGGGTGATGATCTGCGAGGGGCGGCGATTGGCGCGAACGGCATCCATCAGAATGCGGCCGGCTTCGCGTGTGGCCGCGTGCTTGTCTGCTGATGTGGCGGGAACACCTGAAAGTTGAATTGGCGAAATCCCGAGGATTTCGCCGCTCATCGCCATCGTGTTGGCGGTGAATTGGCCGCCGCATGCTCCCGCGCCCGGACACGCGTTGGCTTCGAGTGCCTCAAGGCGAGCTTCATCGATGCGCCCGGCTGCGTGCGAACCGATGCCTTCGAAGACATCCTGAATCGTAATGTCCTTGCCATTCAATTTGCCCGGTGCGATCGAGCCGCCGTAGAGCATCATGCCCGGAATATCGAGGCGGCAAAGAGCCATGATGATGCCCGGCATATTCTTGTCGCAGCCGCCAATGCCGACCAGGCCATCGAAGAGGTTGCCGCGGGCGACGAGTTCAATAGAATCGGCGATGATTTCACGGCTGACCAGCGAGGCCTTCATCCCTTGGGTACCCATCGTGATGCCGTCGGAGATGGTGATGGTATTGAACTCCATCGGTGTGCCGCCGGCCTCGCGAATGCCTTCCTTGAGCGCCTCGGCGATTTTGCGCAGATGCATGTTGCAGGTGCCGATTTCGGTCCAGGTATTGGCAATCCCAATGATGGGCTTGTGCAGGTCATCCTTGCTGAATCCCACGCCGCGCAGGTAAGAGCGTGCCGCGGCCCGGTTTGGGCCTTCGGTCAACGGGATGCTCTGTCGTTTGCCCTCGATGGTCATTTGCTCACTTCGTTCGCTAGCCGCTAGCTTTCAGCTTCTAGCTGATTCTTGGTGGTGTGAAGTTCAATTTCGACTTGAACTGCTTCCCGGAAAAGCTGGCAGCTAAAAGTTAGCAGCTAGAAGCTGCTTTTGCCTTGAGCCAACCGGCCTCGTCGTGCTTTGCCTCAAATGCATCAAGCGCCGCTTCATGACGCAGAGTGAGACCGATGTCGTCGAGTCCTTCAATCAAACAGAACTTGCGGAAAGGGTCTACCTCAAAGCTCGCCTTGAACCCCTGGCTGTCGCTAACGGTCTGATCCTCAAGCGATACGGTCAGTTTGTAATTCGGAATCGTCTTGGCGTTAGTGAGCAACTGCGCGACTTCGTCTTCGTTTAACCGCGCCAGCACGATGCCATTTTTGCCGGCATTTGAGAAGAAGATGTCGGCAAAGGTCGGCGCGATGACTACGCGAAAGCCGTAGTCGGAGAGCGCCCACGCGGCGTGCTCGCGGCTCGATCCGCAGGCGAAGTTCTTGCCGGCGACGAGGATCTGCGCGCCCTTGTAGCGCGGATCGTTAAGGACAAAGTCTGCCACAGGCTCACCCGTGGGTTTCTGCCGCCAATCGAAGAAAAGAAAGTCACCGTAACCGGTGCGCTCGATGCGCTTTAAAAACTGCTTGGGAATGATCTGGTCGGTGTCGACATTGCTGCGGTCGAGGGGCGCGGCCAATGAAGTGAGTGTGCGAAAGGGTTCCATTAGGCCTTGCCTCCTTGCAGCGCGGGCTCTCTTACAGCCCATTTGCGAATATCGACGAAGTGGCCGGCAATAGCGGCTGCGGCAGCCATCTCGGGCGAGACCAGATGCGTGCGTCCGCCGCGTCCCTGGCGGCCTTCGAAGTTGCGGTTGCTTGTAGATGCGCAGCGCTCACCGGGTTGCAGAATGTCGGGATTCATGGCCAGGCACATCGAACAGCCGGGCTCGCGCCAGTCAAAACCTGCCTCGATGAAGATCTTGTCCAGCCCTTCAGCCTCGGCTTGCGTCTTCACTGCTTGCGAACCAGGAACCACCATTGCGCTGACGTGGGTAGAAACCTTGTAACCCGCCGCAATCCGTGCCGCGGCGCGCAGATCTTCCAGGCGTCCATTCGTACAGGAACCGATAAACACGCGGTCGATCGTGACCTCTTCGAGCGGCGTGCCGGCCTTCAGGTCCATGTATTCGAGAGCGCGTTCAAAGCCCTTGCGTTCAATTTCGGTGTTTGCCTCCGCGGGATCAG
The DNA here is from genome assembly GCA_049522255.1 of Occallatibacter sp. Classification (GTDB taxonomy): domain Bacteria; phylum Acidobacteriota; class Terriglobia; order Terriglobales; family Acidobacteriaceae; genus Telmatobacter. Next base: position 15,950 of record JBEKOA010000052.1, on the reverse strand, counting down.
GCACTGCGGCCGTGATCGGCGCTACCATTCCGGGGCTGGTGCCCCAACTTACGAAGGGAACAAGTTCAGAAGCATCAATGGTGAGTTCGCGATCGAACTTTGCGCCTTCGTCGCTGGGCAGTTTGCTCCACTCGGCGACGGCCTCGTCCCAAGCCGCGCCTTGCGGCGAGAAACGGCGGCCCTTGAGATAGGCAAACGTCGTCGCATCGGGAGCGACCATGCCCGCACGCGCGCCGGCCTCGATGCTCATATTGCAGACGGTCATGCGGCCCTCCATCGACAGCGCACGAATAGCTGAGCCGGCGTACTCAATCACATAACCGGTTGCGCCGTCTGTTCCAATTTGCCCGATGATGGCGAGAATAATGTCCTTCGCCGTGACGCCGCGTGGCAGCTCGCCCTCGACCGTGATGCGGAAAGTCTTGGGCTTGGACTGCGGCAGTGTCTGCGTGGCCAGCACATGCTCCACTTCGCTGGTGCCGATGCCAAAGGCCAAGGCCCCAAAAGCTCCGTGAGTCGCCGTGTGCGAGTCGCCGCAGACGATCGTCATGCCCGGCTTGGTGATGCCAAGCTCCGGTCCGATGATGTGAACGACGCCTTGATCGGGCGAATCCACGCCGTACAACTCGATGCCGAATTCGGCGCAGTTGCTGTTCAGAGTTGCGATCTGCTTGGCCGCGATCGGGTCAACGATGTTGAGCCGGCCTTGCTTCGTCGTTGGCACATTGTGATCCACTGTGGCAACGGTGCGATCAGGACGGCGAACCTTGCGGCCCGTCAGGCGCAGCCCTTCAAAGGCCTGCGGCGAGGTTACCTCGTGCACCAGTTGCAGGTCGATGTAGAGCACGGTCGGTTCGCCCTCGGGCTCGACCACCACATGCTGTTGCCAGACCTTTTCAAATAATGTCTTCGGTTCGGTACTCATTGGATTCCCCATGTTCAATAGGTGGAGTGCTTGAATATCCCACCCTGGCCGCAAGAATAAAAACGCGGCGAGGGTGGGGCACCAATTTGACTTATCGATCTACGCGTGAACCAGCAGTTCCTTGACCGTCTCCCGAACCTTCGCGCCCATCTCGCGGGTTCCGAGCACGGTCAATCCTTCGGGATTGGTGCGCGCCAGGTCTTGCGTGCGGAAGCCCTGCTCAAGCACCTTGCGGACTGCCTTGACGATCGCGTCGGCCTCCGCCTCTAACCCGAAGGTGTGGCGCAGAAGCATGGCGCCGGTCAGAATAGTGGCCAGTGGATTGGCGATGTTCTTGTTTGCATGTTTGGGCGCGGAGCCGTGGGCCGGCTCATACAGGTTGATCTTGCCGCCCACGGTGGCCGAGGGCAACATGCCAAGCGAGCCGGTGATGACCGAAGACTCATCCGTGAGAATGTCGCCGAATGTGTTTTCCGTGACAATCACATCGAAGTCGCGCGGCCGCTTCATCAGGTGCATCGACATGGCGTCGACGAACTGGTGCTCCAGCGTCACATCGGGAAACTCTTTTCCCACCTCAATCACCGTGTCCCGCCAAAGCTGCGAGACTTCGAGCACGTTGGCCTTGTCGACGCTGGTGACGAGTTTGCGCCGCTTCTGGGCCAACTGAAACGACGTGCGGGCTACGCGCGCCACTTCATCGCGCGTGTAGATCATGGTGTTGAAGGCTACGCCCATTTCCTTGTCCCAGCCGCGGGGCTTGCCGTAGTAGAGGCCGCCGAGCAACTCGCGAACGAACATAATATCTGTCCCGTCGATGATCTCGGGCCGCAGCGGGCTGTTGACCGTCAGTTCCTTGAAGGCAAAGACGGGGCGCAGATTGGCGAAGCCGCCCAGAGCCGAGCGCAGTCCGAGCAGACCGGCCTCGGGGCGCTGGCTTGCGGGAAGAGCATTGAATTTATCGTCACCCACGGCGCCCAAAAAGACGGCTTCGGAGTCGAGAGCCGCGGCAACGGTGTCGGCGGGCAGAGGCGTTCCATCCTTCTCAATTGCCACGCCGCCGATGCGCCGCTCGGTCAGATCCAGTGTGTGGCCGCCGGCAGCTACGACCTCCTGCATTACTGCGATGGCTTCCTTGGTGATTTCGGGGCCGATGCCGTCTCCGGGGGTAACGAGAACTTTCAACTTCATTTTTAAACACTCCTTTTCTTAGATTGTAGAGGGTTTTCCCGTCCGCTTGCCAATCAATCACGCTGCCGGCAAATTAATCGAGTTCAGAGACCGGTTCGCGGCGCTTTTCGCGGATTTGATCGGGCAAGAGGCCCACGAGATCCTGGTCGTAGATATTCTTTTTGCGGTCGGCCAGGGCGACGAAGCGATAGTAAGTCTGCTGCAACTCCTCGCGCGTCAGCGTAAATCCAAGCTGCTCCAAGCGATTGCGCAGCGCGGCACGCCCGGAATGCTTGCCGAGCACAAGATGATTCTTTGCCACCCCCACCAGCGACGGGGTCATGATCTCATAGCAGAGCGGGTTGGCCAACATACCGTGCTGGTGAATGCCGGATTCGTGCGCAAACGCGTTGTCGCCCACAATGGCCTTGTTGGGGGAGGGGCGGAAGGTGATGAGCTGGCCCAGCACCTGGCTGGTGGGGTATAGATTGGCGAGCTTGATGTTGGTCGTGACTCCAAAGCGGTCGCCGCGAACATAGAGCGCTGCGGCGATCTCTTCAAGAGCCGCGTTGCCGGCGCGCTCGCCGATGCCATTGATGGTGCATTCGACTTGGCGCGCACCGTTTTGGATTGCGGCAAGCGAGTTGGCGACGGCCAGTCCCAAATCGTCGTGGCAGTGCGAGGAGAGAATAATATCTTCGGCATCGATGGCCGGAATGCGCTCGCGCACCTCGGCAAACATGCGGCCGTATTCTTCAGGCGTGGTATAGCCCACCGTATCGGGCATGTTGATCGTCGTTGCGCCGGCCTCGACGGCGATGCGGACCATCTCGACAAGAAAGTCGCGGTCCGAACGCGTTGCATCTTCGGGGGAAAACTCGACGTCGTCCACCAGCGAACGGGCCATTCGCACCGATTCGCCGGCCAGATCGAGAGCCTCGGCGCGGCTGATCTTCAGTTTGTATTCCAGATGCAGGTCGCTCGAAGCCAGAAAGACATGGATGCGGGCGCGGTCGGCAAATTGCAATGCGCGCGCGGCCATCTCGATGTCTTCAGTCTTGGCACGAGCCAATGACGCGATGCGCGGCTTGCGGACCGCCTGCGTGATGGTGGCAATGGCCGCGAAGTCACCCTCGGAAGCCATGGCGAAGCCGGCCTCGATAATGTCTACGCCGAGATCTTCGAGGGCGTGGGCCAGGGTCAGCTTTTCCTGCGTGGTCATGCTGCAGCCGGGAGACTGCTCGCCGTCGCGCAGCGTGGTGTCGAAGAAGAATACGTGGTTCGAGTTCGTGTCCATGTTTTTCGCTGATTCCTCGCGTGATTCTTCTTATTCTCCAGCACGGATCGATATAACGCAAAGTTATAATTCTTTGCTTGTCGATTAGAATTGGTTATGATAAGAGCGCAGCTTCCAGCCGCCAACTTCTGGCTTTCAGCCAATCCTTATGCTCTGCCTGCGGCAATGGCGCAGCCTCGGTTCAGTCGTGCTAGAGGACGCCGCAAAAAGGATTATTTCCCGTGAAGCGGGCTAGCAGCTAGAAGCTAGCGGCTAGAAGCTGTTTTCGGAGGCATTCATGGAACTTCACCAGCTCGAAACCTTTCTTGCCGTAGCCGAGGAGCGCAGCTTCTCGCGCGCGGCCGTGCGGCTGCATCGCACCCAACCGGCGGTGAGCCAAGTCATCCGGAAACTCGAAGCTGACATCGGCGAGACGGTCTTTGATCGCGCGGCTCGCGATGGCTCGCTGACCGCTTCCGGAGTGCTGCTACGCGACTATGCGCTGCGACTGCTGGCTCTTCGCCGCGAGGCGGCAAGCGCCCTCGGGGAACTCAAGAGCCTGGAGCGGGGTCGACTGCAATTGGCCGCCAACGAGTACACCTGCATGTACCTGTTGCAGGCCATCGACCGCTACCGCAGGGAGTTTCCCCACATCACAGTCGCCGTGCACCGCATGTTGGCCTCGCACATTCCCGACGAGCTGAACCTGCGAACCTTCGAGCTGGGAATGCTCTCCTTCCGTCCGGACCCGGCGCATTTCCGCTCGATCGCGGTCTATGCCGACAGTCTGGCGCTGATCGTCAGCCCCTTTCATCCGCTGGCCAAGGCAAGGCGCGTCTCGATCAGCGATCTAGGCGAAGAGCTGTTTGTTGCCCACAATGTTGCCTCGCCTCTGCGGCGAAAGGTGATCGAGGCCTTTCAAAAGTACCGGACGCCCCTGAACATGGGCATCGAGTTGCCGACGATCGAGGCCATCAAGCGGTTTGTGGCCATGGGCAACGGCGTGGCGCTGGTGCCTCACCTGACCGTGGCCAGGGAACTGGAGTCAGGAGATCTGGTGCGGGTCCCGGTGGACGAACTGGAGGTCAAGCGCGTGTTGCGGCTGGTTCACCGGCGACAGACTACGCTCTCCTATGCCGCCCGGGCGTTTTTGCAGACTGTGAAGGCGCTGGCCCAGGAAAACGGCCCGCCGTTTTACTACCAGGTCGAACGGGCTGGCTGAATCAACCGACCGAGTTATGTTGCCCCGTCAGCGCTGGAATACTGAGTCTTTCAACGTTATTGGCCGGCAGAGGGCACCCGATTGCTTTTTGCTGCGTCTATTTCCTCAGTTCGCTCCATTACCACCGCAAAGGCGACGGGCCACCCCGGCCATTTACAATGCTGAGAGTGGGGCCCGGCTCGAACCGGCGCACCGGAACAGACAAGCTGGTTGCCAGCCGGACGGTTGAGCAGTCGTGAGGATCAAGACCGAATGAAGAAGATCGCCATCATTGCATTTCTGCTGGCCGTGAGCGTGGCAGCAGGCCGCGCCCAGGAAAGCCGCCAGGACATCAGCATCAGCGGAACCGGGCTCATCGAGCCGCATGTCAGCTCGCCAAACGACGTTTATGTGGGCGCCAACGCCGCCTATGGTGCGCTGGTCAGCTACCGTTTCATGCTGTCGCCCTCCAACGCCGTCGAGGCCAACTACGGCATTACTTACCAGAACTCGATTCACTTCACGACCAACCCTCTTACACCCAAGGTGCTGACCCGTACGCAGGAGGTCTCTGCCGCGTACCTCCATACCTTCAACTTCCGCAAATTCAATCCTTTTGTCGAAGCGGGAGCGGCCGGGCTCATCTTCCTTCCCATCCTCAACTCCGGCACCACTACTCAGGACACTCACCAGCAGACCCGCGAGGCCGCTCTCTATGGCGCCGGCATCGCCTACGAGATCAGCCCGAGCTTCGATATCCGCGCCGAGTACCGCGGTTTGGTCACCAAGGTGCCCAATTTTGGCCTCTCCTCAACGACTGGTCCTCAAATCAACCTGAACACCAACAAGTGGTACAACATCTACATGCCCGTGATCGGCGTTGCGTATCACTTCTGATCCCGCCGCGCATTGGGCTTGAATGAAGGGGATAGGCCTCGGCCATCCCCTTTTTTCTGCGTAAGAATCCCCACCATATACGGAATGCTTGATCTCAGCCAAGAATCCACTATGGGTGTCGATGTATCCTTAGCCCATGAATGAGGACGCTTCCCCAACGCCTTCCGATTCCGGCACTGGCAAGGCCAATCTACTCGAAGATTCAGCCAGCTCTTACCTTCGTTCGGCGCGCCATCAGCCTGTCCAGTGGCATCCCTGGGGCGAGGCGGCCTTTGCCCAGGCGCAGTCCGAAGACAAGCCCATTCTGCTCGACATCGGCGCGGTTTGGTGCCACTGGTGCCACGTGATGGACAGGGAGTCCTACGAGAACCCGGCGATTGCACGGCTCATCAATGAGAATTTCGTCGCCGTGAAGGTGGACCGCGACGAGCGGCCCGACGTGGATGCGCGCTATCAGGCCGCGGTTTCAGCCATCTCCGGCCAGGGTGGCTGGCCCTTGACGGTCTTTCTCACGCCCGATGGAAGACCTTACTTTGGCGGCACATATATTCCTCCCGACGAACGCTACGGGCGGCCGGGCTTTGGCCGGGTGCTCACGGCCCTGGCGCAAGTTTGGCGCGAGCGGCGCGATGAGGCTCTGGAGACCGCCGCGAGCGCCATGGCAGCGATCGAGCACAATGAATCTTTTTCGGGACGAGGCGGGGAACTGACGCTGGCTCTGGTCGACAAGATTGCCGCTTCGATTCTTAACCTGTTTGACCCTCGCAACGGCGGCTTTGGTTCGCAACCCAAGTTTCCTCATCCCGCCGCTCTCGATCTGCTGCTGGAAGTGTCGGCAAATCGCGGGAACCAACCGGCCAGCCAGGCATTCGCTGTCACGCTGGAGAAAATGGCGCGCGGCGGTGTCTACGACCAACTGGCCGGCGGCTTTCACCGCTACAGCGTCGACGATCACTGGGGTGTTCCGCACTTCGAGAAGATGCTGTACGACAACACCGAGTTGCTGCGCAATTACCTGCACGGCTTTGAGAGCCTCGGTCGCGAGGAGTTTCAGGTAACGGCCAGAGAGATTGTGGCCTGGATGGATGCATGCCTCAGCGACCGCGAGCGCGGCGGCTTCTATGCCTCGCAGGACGCCGACATCGACCTCGATGACGATGGCGACTACTTCACCTGGACGCTGGCCGAGGCGCGCGACGCATTGCATGCGGCGGAGTTTTCCCAGGAAGAAACGGAAGTAGCACTTCGCTACTGGGGAATCCGCGAGTTGGGCGACATGCATCACAATCCGGCCAAGAATGTTCTCGACCGGAAACAGACAGTGGAAGAACTGGCGGCAGAAACCGGGCGGCAGCCTCACCAACTTCGCATCCTTGTTGCCTCAACCCGTCGCGCTCTGCTTGCGGCGCGTGCGGAGCGGCCCACGCCGTTCATCGACCAAACGCTCTATACCGGCTGGAATGCGATGGCGGTGTCGGCCTATCTCGAAGCGGTGCGAGTGCTGCGCATGGATTCGGCGCGGGAGTTTGCGCTGCTGACGCTCGACCGGCTGCTTGGTGAAGCCTGGATCGACGCACAGAAACTCAGTCACGTCATCGCCTATGGCGACAATCAGGGATCGTTACCGGAGAGGGTGCCCGCCACACTCGACGACTACGCCTTCACCGTCCACGCCTGCATCGATGCATGGCTCGCAACCGGCGAGATGAGCTACTATCGCGCAGCCGTCAAGCTGGCCGACGACCTGATTGCCCGCTTCTACGACCAGGCAGCGGGAGCATTCTTTGACGCTGCCGCGCCTGCCGCTGGCGCGCCCGCGCTCGGCGCTCTGGCGGCAAGGCGCAAGCCGTTGCAGGACTCGCCTACTCCGGCCGGCAACCCCACCGCCGCCTCGGCGCTGCTACGCCTTGAGACTATCAGCGGGCGCAGGGAATACCGCGAAATAGCCGAAGACACACTCGCCTCGTTCGCCGGTATCGTCGAGCACTTTGGCTTGTACGCCGGCTCCTACGGGCTGGCGCTCGAGCGGCTTCTGCTCGATCCGATCCAGGTTGTCGTGATCGGCTCCGGCGCACAGGCGGAAAACCTTGAGGCACTGGCTGTGGGTCGATACGCCGTCAACAAGACCGTGATCCGCATTGCCCCCGAACGGCTGGTTCCAGGCGGCCTTCCCGAGGCGCTGTCCGAGACTCTGCTCCAGGTTCCCAAGCCGGCCGGAGCGCTAGCCTGGGCCCTCGTCTGCCGGGGACACTCCTGCCTGCCGCCGGTGACCGATGCCGAGGCGTTGCGGGATGCTCTGACCGACCCGCTGACTCGCTGACTTGCTGCCGAACGGATTCTTCTCATGCGGTTGGAGCGTGATTGGGTCGTGCGCGGGAGCGGCCTCTGCGGTCGGCCCCGGCATAGGGTGTAATTCCTCGGCATCGACAGCCCCCGTCAATCTGACCGCCTCGGAGCGGTTCTTCGGCAAACACACCCGCTCTTGGAGCCACAGGAAAATGGTGCGTTCCCAATCTGCTGTTTCTGGAATAGACTGTGCGGAGGATGAGCCGTAAGACCATCCCCGCGGCGATTCTTGAAATCCCTACAGCGAAACCAGGGAAGATGTATCCCGGAGCCAATACTCTCAAGTCGAAGCGACCAACAGAGAGCGGCGACCTCTAACAATGCGAGTGTGGCTACCGCATCCCTGGTTTTGCTCGAATGAGAGTTGAATCGCAATACCCAGGAGGTTCCCATGCATATCGGAAAACGGCAGGTTTGCCAAAGCGAACCGAACGGCGCCGAAGCATCCAGAACGCCCCCAATGCGCCGTCAGGGTCGCATTCTCGTTTGTCTTGCGGTTATGGCAGCTCTTGCCAGTACTGTCGGGCTGGGCCAACAACCCAGGGAATCCAAAACGCCTGAGATCGATTCCCAGTCCAATCCTCTTCCCGACGCCAATCAACAGATGCTGATGCGCCAGCAGCAGGCCAGGAAGCAGAGTTTCGAAGCGGTCAATGCCGAAAGAAAAAAGATCATCGCTGACGAGAGCACGATGTTGCTCAAACTTGCGACTGATCTTAAGACCGAGGTGGACAAGACCGACAAAGACACACTCTCTCTTTCGGTAATTCGCAAAGCTGAAGTTATCGAGAAACTTGCCCGCGACGTCAAGGAGAAGATGAAGCTCACGGCCGGGACAAATTAGGGAGTTAGAGAGTTCTCAACCTGGCTTGCCGGTGGTCCAAACCCGGCTCCGTAATCTAACGCGAGAGACTCTCGGATTCCTGCGGACTCGCTGACTGATTCGCTCACCCGCCGCCAAACGGATTCGCTTCCTGCGGCTTGAGCGTGGTGGGGTCATGCAATGGCGCGGCCTCTCCCGTCGGCTTGGTGCGTCCGTTGGAGGTTTCTTCCGTGAAAGTGCGGAAGATCCGGTTGGGGTCGCCGGGCAGCAGCCCCTGCTCTTCGAGCGCCAGTCGAACCCTGCGGCGGAACTCGCGCACAGGCTCGTATTGCTTCTGGGCCAGTGTTTTGAAAACGACGGGAAAAATCAACTCCGAGCCCTTGATCGCATCCACGCCGAGGATCTGCGGGTCGGCCACAAAGAGATCGCGGAACTCTTCGCTCTCGCGGATCTCCATGGCTATGCCCTTAAGCAACGCCAGCACCCGGTCGGGGTTGGCCGAGAAATCCACGCTCACATTCACGGTGGCCACCGAGTAGCCTTTGCTCAGATTGGCCACGGTGGTGATCTGCGAGTTGGGAATCACGTAAAGAGTCCCGTCCGCATCGCGAACCGTCGTCTTGCGCAGCGTCATCGCCTCGACGGTTCCCGCCAGGCCGGCCAAGCGAACGGTATCTCCCACATTGAACTGGTCTTCGATCAAGATAAGTACTCCGTTGAGCATGTCGCGCACGATATTCTGCGCCGCCAGGCCAAGGGCAATTCCGGCCACACCGGCCGAGGCAAGCAGTGGAGCCAGATTGATTCCCACTGCATCGAGAGCCTGCATGCCGACGATGGCGCCGATGACGGCCAGTCCGGTGGTGCGAATCACTCCGGCCAATGTCTTCACCTGGGCGATGTGGACCGGTTGAGGTGCGCGCTGCTCGGCGACGTGAATCATCCGGGCTGTCACGATTCGAAGCAACCGGCTGAGAACAAAGCCGATCACTGCCACCACGAGCAGGTGCGGCAGCCTGTTGCGGGTGAACCCCTCGGCATCGACCGCCCATCCGTCAATCAGACGCCCCAAAAACCGCTCCTCCGCGAATATGCCGGTTCTTGCCGCAATCAAAGATACGAATAAATGCATCCAAAAACTCCTCAAGCCCCTCCTACTAGACTAGACTGTGCGCAGGATAAGCTGGAAGTCTATTCTCCGCGGCGATTCCGGAAATCCGAAAATGGAGACTTGAATCGCAGTAGAAGCGCCAAGGAGGTTCCCATGCACTTCAGAAAGAACCAAGATCACCCAGGCGCGCCGAGCGGCGCCGAAGCGACCGGAAAGTCCCCAAGGCGTTATTGGGGGCGCGTTCTCGCTTGTCTTGCCGTGACGGCAGCCCTTGCCAGTGCCGTCGGACCGGGGCAGCAGCAGGATACGAATCCGGCAGTGCCCGATCACTCGTCGATGCATAACAACCAGCCCTACGTGCTTCCCGACAAGAATGAGCAGATGCAGATGCGCGAGCAGCAGGCCAAGCAGCAGAGTTACGAGGCGGTCAACGCGCAGCGGAAGAAGCTCATGGCGGATGAAAGCGCTCTCTTGCTCAAACTGGCTACCGATCTCAAGAATGAAGTGGACAAGACCGACAAGGATACACTCTCTCTCTCCGTGATTCGCAAGGCCGAAACCATTGAGAAACTGGCCCACGATGTGAAAGAGAAGATGAAGCTCACGGTCGGGGCGAGCTAGGGGATGGAAGGTGTTCCGGACACGAAGCCAGTTTCGATCGCTTAGCCAACCTCTCGACTGTCACGTCCCCCAGGATGGCGCGCGCCGGACAGTTCCGGCCCGGCCGGGAAGTCATTGGGTAAGCCATGCGGCTCTCCAAGTGCTCGGTTTGGCGCTGCTGCTGGCACTGCATGGCGGCGCGCAGGATTCACCATACTACGGGCCGCTTGGCTCACGGGCGGGCCAAGCCGTGGCCAACTCGCAAAATCAGCTCAGTGACCGCGATCCAGTGGAGGAGGAGAAACGGTTGCGCGCTCTGAACGCCGAGCGCCAGAGGTCGCTCGTCGCCGACACCAACAAGCTGCTCAAACTGGCGCAGGAGTTGGACGCCGAGGTTAAGAGCACGAGTGGCGATTCGCTCAACTCGGCGGAACTGACAAAGGTCGCCGAGATTGAGAAGCTGGCGCACAAAGTGAAGGAGAAGATGAGCACTTCCGTGCGAGGAACAACCGACGTCCAGCCGCTGCTCTTCCTCCAACCTTGATAGCCGCCTTACTCCAGCCTTCCCGGCATTCACCGGATCGCCAGCTTCGCCGCTCATCCGTCGGGTTGCTACAATCGTTTTGAACATGGAAAGATCCCCGCAAGCAAGAAGACAAGTAAAAGATACTTGAGGAGTCAAGGGAATGGAACTGGCAACTTCCAGCGCTCGTGAGTCCACGTCGGCTGCCGCCGGCTCTGGGAGCTTGAGTCACCGGCAACTGGTCGAAATCTACCGGCTGATGGTTCTTTCCCGGCGCATCGACGACCGCGAAATCCTGCTCAAGCGCCAGCAGAAGATCTACTTCCAGATCTCCGCCGCCGGACACGAGGCGCTGCAGGTGGGCGCTGCCCTGGCCCTGCGCCCAGGGTACGACTGGTTCTTCCCTTACTATCGCGATCGCGCCCTCTGCCTGGCACTTGGCGTCACGCCGGATGAGATGCTCTTGCAGGCCGTCGGCGCGGCCACCGATCCGGCAAGCGGTGGCCGCCAGATGCCCACCCACTGGAGCAGCCCCGCGCTCAATATCGTCAGTTCCTCTTCCGCGACCGCCTCGCAGGTACTCCATGCCGTAGGATGCGCCGAGGCCGGCCGCTACTTCAGCCGTCACCCCGAAGTCGCTGAGAGAAATGATGCCGACTATCGCGCCTTCCACGACGTGAAATTTCACGGCGACGAGGTCGTTCTCACCTTGCTGGGCGAGGGTTCCACCTCGCAGGGCGAGTTCTGGGAGGCGCTCAACACCGCCTCCAACCGGAAGCTCCCCGTCATCTTTTGTGTCGAAGACAACGGCTACGCCATCAGCACGCCGGTCGAGGTGAGCATGCCCGGCGGCAACATCTCCCGCCTGGTGGCCAACTTTCCGAACTTCCATTTTGCCGAGGTAGACGGCACCGATCCGGAAGCCACTTTGCAGGCCTTTCAAACCGCTGCAGCCCACTGCCGAGCCGGCCTGGGACCTGCCCTCGTTCACGGCCACTGCATTCGTTGCTACTCTCACTCGCTCTCTGACGACGACCGGCTTTACCGAACCCAAGCCGAGCGCGAGGCCGATGCCCTGCGCGATCCCATTGCCAAGATGCAGATGCGCCTGTTGCGCGAGGGCATCCTGACCGCCGAAGAAATCACGGCGCTCGAAGTGTCTTTGGATCGTGAGGTCACCGAAGCCGCCGAGCGCGCTCTCAAAGCTCCGCTGCCAAAAGTCGAGAGCATTACCCGCCACGTCTACTCCGAAGACCTCGACCCAACGAGCGCTGCGTTCGCTACTGAACAAAAAGAAGATTCGCCAGGCGCGAAGTCCCGCACCATGGCCGACCTGATCAACGCCTGCCTTCACGACGAGATGCGCCGCGACCCGCGCATCGTGGTCTTTGGCGAAGACGTGGCCGACGCCAGCCGCGAAGAGGCGCTCGCCGAGGTCAAAGGCAAGGGCGGCGTCTTCAAGCTCACCGCTGGCCTGCAAACTGAATTCGGCTCCGAGCGCGTCTTCAACTCGCCGCTGGCCGAGGCCAACATCGTCGGCCGGGCCTTGGGTTACGCAGTGCGTGGAATGAAGCCGGTCGTCGAGATTCAGTTCTTCGACTACATCTGGCCGGCCATGCATCAGATTCACAACGAACTCTCTGTCCTGCGCTGGCGCTCGAACGGCGAATGGGCCTGCCCGGTCGTGATTCGAGCGCCCATCGGCGGCTATCTCACCGGCGGCTCGATTTATCATTCGCAATCCGGCGAGAGCATCTTCACGCACATCCCCGGCCTGCGCGTTGTCTTTCCTTCGAATGCGCTCGACGCCAACGGCCTGCTGCGAACGGCGATCCGCTGCGACGATCCAGTTTTGTTTTTGGAACATAAGCGCCTCTATCGCGAGACCCACGACCGCGCGCCCTATCCCGGCCCGGAGTTCGCCATTCCCTTCGGCAAAGCCCGCACGGTCCGCACGGGCAAAGATGTCACCATCGTGACGTATGGTGCTTTAGTTCCGCGATCCCTGCAAGCCGCCGAACGTGTCCGCCGCGAGCATAACATCGACGTAGAAATCCTCGACCTGCGGACTCTGAACCCGTACGACTGGGAGGCAATCGCAGCCTCAGTCAAAAAGACCAGCCGCGTGATCGTAGCCCACGAAGACAGGCTCAGTTGGGGCTACGGCGCAGAGATCGCCGCCCGCATTGGAGATGAGCTAATCCTGGAAGACGCGATCTTGCCCCAGCCGGAGACCATCTTGAAGGCAATTGTGGATTTGAAGGCGTATTGAGAAGAGCGGATTGATGGCTGGACCGATATTCGCTATTTACCGAATGAAATTATCTGCAAAGAGCGTTTTTGCGTTTTTGCGGTAAATCTTCTCAGAACGTATTGATTCTATTGTGGATATAATTGTATGCAAGGTTTTCTGTGGAAAAATAAATATTGCAGGGGGGGGTATGCCTTTGCGGGAAGACTTTTACCGAGGGCGCGGCTCTCTCTTCTTCTTCCTGTTCATATCTCTCTCCTTTTCTTTCTTACTATGCACGAACGGGTGATTATTGTCGGCAAAAACTGTGACGAAAAAGCGGCGGGTTGAGGTTCGTGGTATCCCACCCTTCCGCAAAGAACGCGGAAGGATGGGGCACCCGGCTTCTGACCGGCATCGGAATCTACACATTCACATACCCATCAACGGACGCCCGCCGTCTGGCTGGCTCGTCGCGGCGTCGAACCCCTGATCGCGGCACTCAAGGTTATATCACTCGCCCGTGGCTAATACTTCACCGGGACCGCAGCGCAGTGACAAAGATTCTGTTCGAAACTCTCAGAGCCGAATTTGATGGTAGTCTTCAAGTTCGTTCAGATCGGCTCGAGAAAGATTAAGCGTGGCGGCTTGACCGTCTTTTTCGCAGCTCACGGTCATCAGGTAGGGGGAATCGGCCTTTCCGCCGCAGCCACAAAGATAGGAATCCACGTCCCGGTCGAAGGCGCTGTCTAGGTTCAGATAAACGATGCCCAATCCTCCACATTCCCTGCACCCTTCCTGGGCCAGAATTCGTAACGCCCATCCCGCCTTGGTTAACCGCGCGACCGCGAGCATTCGTGATTTAGGGTCAAATGCCTTGCGTGTCAAATCCAGCAGCGCGGTCTCGCTCGTGATCAATTCCACGCAGGATCGACTCAAGCCCGAATCTGTGCCAGCCAACTCCATATAAATGGTTTGAGTCAACTCCGGATCCCTGATCTTTCTAGCTGCGGCAAAGCGTACCCTCTCGGAGGAATCGTTCTTGCCCGCCTCTGACAGTAACGTCTGGTCCTGCGTCATTTCGATCACCCTCTCGCGCACCAAGGAGTCTTCAGAATTCCGAAACACGTGCTCCAACAATCCATTCTCCTTGACTCTCTCAAGCGCCATCAGACCCACTGCCGTATTTCCCGCCATAAAGTCATTTGGCCCTCTCCAGGAATACGCGGCAATCTCGGCGAGAGAGGTTTGGTCTGTGAGCTTGGTGATCGCCGCCTCCCGCACCGCTGATACCTGACCCTGTCTGGCAACCTCGGCAATCGAGATTTGATCCGTTAGCTTGGCGAGTGCCGCTAGCCCCAACGCTGAATCATGGGCATTCTTGGCAACAACGGTAAACAAGGCTGGGTCGGTAAGCTTGGCGAAAGCTCCTCGCGCAACCTTTGCGTCACTGTCTTTGCTGGCGATTGCAGCAAGTACAATTTGGTCTTCCAGTTCTGCGACGGCAGCTTGGCGCACAGTAGAGTCGGTGTCACTTTGAGCAATCTCTGCAAGCAGGTGGCGAGCGGCAAACCGTTCAACAACTGCCCTGCGAACGGATGGATCAGGGTCCTTGGCGATTTCGGCCAGTACCTTTGGATCGCTCAGCTTGCGGGCCGCAGCCGCTCGCACACCTGCGTCGACGTCCGCCTTGGCTATACCGGAAAGTACAACCGAATCGTCAAGCATCCGTGTTGCCGTCAGGCGGACCTCCTTGTCGTGGTCTCTGACTGCGATCTCAGCAATGGCGCATTGGTCAGACAGCTTTCGAACGGCAACTTGCCGGACCCACTTGTGACAGTCGGTCACTGCGATCTTCGCGATGGCGGATTGATCCGCCAACCTCTCCACGGCTGCCTGGCGTACAAAGTGGCTCAGGTCCCTGCGTGCAATCTGAAGCAAAATCTCCTGGTTCGCTATTTGTTCAACTGCATCCCGGCGTTTGATGTAATTGCTGTGCTTCCAGCGGGGTCCAAAGATGTCTATCAACCATCCCATAGCATTGCCCTCGAGGGTTGCGTTCAACGCGGCACGGCGCCGACGCTGTTATTGCCCTTGCTTATCTTCGTTTAGCTTACATCTCTTCTGCTAGTTATCCCCCTGCCTAGCCGCCTGCGATGAAGTGAGCCGCCTCAGACGCATAGAGCAAATTGCACCTGCTTCCAGACGGGAGTTGGTACGCCTTGTCAAGAGGTTAATCTTTCACGCACCTGACACTAATGCGTGACCAGTCGTGCGTATAGTTGATCTGCACTTCGCTCGTGTAGTTACAGACATAGAATATAGAGATTTTGTCCCTTTGGCCGGGATCGCGAGACCAAAAGTGAGCATAATCTACGCTGCTGCTGTGAGAATTAGATTTGGGAGGAAAGGCACTGAATCCACTGCTATTGGTAGCATCTTTATTGGGACGGATCCATAATTTGGTGGCTTTCATTTTGCCACCCGCGACACTCATTCCACCTAAATGGTTGATCAAGATATCCCACTCACCTTTCGTAGGCAGATGCCAACCTGAAGGGCACGAAGTTACCGCTTCATCGTATTTATAAAGACCAAAAGCCTCGCCCGGACCATACTGTAAGTTCTCAGCCATCCAGATTTGGTTGCCAATCTTGACGGTTCTATATTCTCTTCCGTCGCGCGTGTCAATAAAGCTGTCTGTACTCCTACTCCTCACGATTATTCTTTTATAGGGGTATTTACTTGACGCCACCGGACACAACGGGTTGTGGTTTGATTAAGGTTGCAAACGGGACTGGGCCTACCTGCACGGCTTGTTGGGCCAATCGATAGAACAGCTTTCCGC
>JBEKOA010000051.1:0-26239 GCA_049522255.1 Occallatibacter sp. | reverse complement strand
CTTGAGGTAGCGGTCACCTTGATAGCGAGCAACACAACGGCGGAAATCGCGGTCGGGAAGAAAGCCGATCAACTGCGAGAAGATGCTCTTGCCCTCATTCATCCCTCCATGCTCTCCGGTTGAAGGGCATCGGGCGAACTTCAAATCGCGGCAAGCCAAAATCGTCGCTATCCGATTGCGCTGCTTATGGTTAGAAGATCAGAAAGTGAATTTTACCGGACAGCAGTGATCGCGTGTAATAGACCCCGACCTCAAGTTTTTCAGTCAAATGATATCCGCCCATTGCAAACCATCCCTGTGACTCCGACAAACTTGTGGAAGGCGCCGAACCCGTCAATGTGACGGTCTGGTATTGAACGAGTTTCATGAACTGGCCTGACGCAAAGAACTTACCTCCCTCGTACTGCGCGTAGTATGTCGGCCAATAGGCAAGGGGTTGGAAGTAGGTGCCATTCGTCAGATTTCCTTTTGCATCGTATGTCATCAGAGAGCCGCCAACCTTTAGCCCGCGAAACGGAGTTTCCCAACGCAGATCGAACCCTGGTGTCTTGCCGCCGGGTAAATTCACAAAGGTGAGCCCTTGCTCACTGAAATTTGCAACAGACCCATCGTCTGATGCATAGAAATAGTCGCCGTAATAGAGGCTGTAAGCAAGCTTTCCTAGTTTTTGCCCGATAGGTACTTTGCCATAAGCCTCCGCTCCAAGCTGTGAAAGATTCGTGGACCGAACATCTATTCCGTAGATGGATTCGGGAAGAAGAGACCATAGATAACCTGGATCATAATCCTGCGTATCGTTGTAGAGTCCCCATCGGATCTTCACCTTTCCCGCACGCAATCCAATCCAACGGCTGACCTTGTAATCACCCTGGGCCCAATCCACGCTGATATTGTCGCCTCCGAATGCGCCCAGCCTGGTGTAATGGAGTTGCACTCCTGCGCGCAACTTGCTGGTGACCTGATCGTTTACGTTGATCGCTGCCTCGGTCCAGGCAGTACTTCCCGAGCTCGTATCCATGCCCAGATAATTGTCATTGGTGCTGTAGACAAAGGCTTGCGTGGCAAAGCCATGAATCTGGAGATTTTGGTCGCCAGAGTTTTGCGCTGATGCTGCCGCAGTTACTAGCGCGACAACTATTGCGCCAATGAGTGCTCGATTCATCCTTTGTCCCCCTCCGGATAGTCTGCCGGCATCTTTTGTTTGCGGACTGGCACAGCCACTTCGAACGAATGGCCAGTTTCAGAAGCTTCACGACCCTTGGCACAGTTTTATCCCAGCCAAGAAGACGGGATCGACATTGCTTTGCAGGTCGGGACAACAAACATCCGTCAGGTTGTATAACAAAGAAGTGGCAGAGCTCGGTTGAATGCACCTACATAGGTCGACAACAGATTTCTGGCAGGTTGTTTGAGATTCATCGGCAAATTGCCCTATTCTGTTCAATCGGAATAGCCTTTTCCTGATTGAGGGCGAAAAAACAAAAGGCCAAATCCAATTTATCCGTTCTCGGCCGCTGGTTGTGCATATCGCCGATGCGGTCGAAGGTTCCGCGTACCGGGGAGTCACTCAACAGGGCGTGCGTGTAGACCTGACTCTGGACAAAACACGGTTTTAGTTGGGTGAGGACGACGCGGCGCATATTTCCGCGCAAATCGCCGATGCGAAAGAGCCGGTGTACGGGGAACCATTGTTGTCTGGCGCTTCGCCACAAGGTATGAGATTCGAAGTTACTTTGCGCATTTTACGGGTTCACCAGACGGAACTAGCCAGGATCCGGCCATTGAACGCAAATTGATTCGTTTGCCGGGTGGGACCATCGAGGGAACATCCAACGAGGGTGGATGGATCGATAATCGCGTGACAGTACGCGTGGCTGGATCGACCCAAGAGGACCCTTGGGACCATTACGCGTTTGTTCGCGAGGGCGTGAAAGACGGACACACTGAGGCGACGATTGATCCCGACAAGAGTTATCACGGGCAGGGCCGAGCAATGATCGTGTTCGACGGAGGAACCACTCACCCCACGGGATTCTTCTTGGTGCCTCAGAAGCGAGTCCACGATAATATCTCAGAGGTTTCCCTTGTGACACACGGGTTCAGGGAGTGTCGTCGGCAAGTGGGAACTTGGCCCAGTTTCCGCCCAAATTCCACGTGGCCGGTCATTCAAGCGACGCCCAATTGCCCGATCTGGATATCTGCGACGGGCCAACTTACCAGGAGTGATCTACCGCATCGCCATCAACTCTCCTCGCCAGGAGGCCGGTGCGCATTTTAGAAGTTGCGGAACCCATGGAAGCTCTCTTTACAAACTGAGATTATCCCAAGCAACGAGCACACCCAGCGCCGTGAGTAGAGTGAAGGCCAAAGGTACGAGAAAGGGAGAGCGAACTCGATACATACAAAACGCGTTGATTCCTTCAGCAGGTACAACCAACAAGAGGACCAGGATAAGAGTCCGCGACGGGTTCTGAAGCCCCATGCCGTCGATGAGAAGGGCCACGGTGGCACCCACTGCGAAGAGTGATCCGCCGAGAGCACGCAACAACTCTCGCACAAGCTTGCACGCTTGTTCATCTCCATGACACATCGCGACGAGATTGGACGGCAGCTTTGGAATGAGAACGTCGTAGAGTCCGCCTAGACTGATCAAGGCAGCAGCGCAGTTAAGCATGATACGGGCGGCAATCGGCAAGCGGGCCTCCAGTCAAGAAAATTATAGAAAGTTCCGATCAAGTCAAGTTAATAAATTCAGTTGCTAAAGAACGCTCGCTCACTTAGGCCCGCCACCCTCTCAGATTGGCTGAGAATCGCCAACCTCATACAAGAGTAGGTTTCGTTCCCCGATGCCGACTGAGGGCCAAGTTGCACGCCAGTTCGCTATGTGAGGGGTATTGAAATGGTCATTGAGCGCCTCGCGATCTATCCAGCGTTCCTTTACATGGATGAGACCATGATCAAGCACGTCCTGGGCATATGAGTATTCAAGACACCCAGCCTCCGCTCTGCTGGCCTCGATCATGGATTCCATACTTGGTCGCGCTGCGTCCAACAGACCCGCAGGAAGCCTCACCGTACCGATAATCAAAAGCATTTGATCTCCCCCATGTCCTCAGGAATCTTGCAGTTTAGTCGACTTATTCACCCGCAAGGCCGTCCTAGCGGTCAGCAATGTACGGCACAGCTTATCAGGCGAGCGAAGCCTGATCTTTGCGATTGGCAGAGTAGGTCCTGCTTGATTGAAGAGGGCGTCGCTAAATCTTTCCCAAATCCTTCAGAACCGCCATGGCCGCATTGCGGCCGTTGATGCCAATCACGCTCCCTCCAGGATGCGTGCACGCGCCGCATAGATAAACACCTGGCATAGGCGTGCGCGCGGAGAGGCGATTCGCCCACATGTAGGGCGGCAGACACTCACCCTGAAAGATGTGGCCACCTGTCAACCCCACCTTCTGCTCGATGTCCGGCGGACCAAGAACCTGGGTGTCGATAACAAAATTCTCAATGTTGGAGCAGAATCGCCCGACCGATCTTAGAGCCAGTTTGCGTACCTCTTCGCGCCGTTCATCCCAGCTTCCCCGCGCGAATCTGTAAGGCACATACTGCGCGAAGACGCTCATGGTGTGTTGGCCATCGGGAACCATAGAGCGGTCATGCACACTCTGAAAGTAGAGTTCACACCATAAGTGCTCAGGTAACTCACCGCGACGCGCGGCAGCAAACCCGGCCTTCCACTCTTCTTTTGTTAACGGTGTATTGATCTGTCCGTAGTGGTGCGGTTGATCGGTCCCCGGACGTGCCGTGAAGTCGGGCAACTCGAGCAGGTGGACGTTGAGCTTGACTGTGCAGCCCTCGATGGGAATGCGCTCAACCTGAGAGCGCCACGCCGGATCGGCTGCTGCGCCCACCAACCTCAAGGTCTGCCGCGGGTCGGCATTCGATACGACGATCCGTGCGGCGATTCGTTCACCGCTTTCGAGGAGCACGCCTTCGCCGGGTAAGATTTCCGTCACTGGCACACCAGACACAACCATCGCTCCAGCTTCACGGGCTGCATCGCAAAAGTAGAACGACACCATCCCCATGCCGCCGCGTACATACCCCCACATCCCCGGCATTCCGCCCAGCCGCCCGGATGCGTGATGAAATCGAATCGAAGCGGTGCCAGGATCAAATGGACTGGCGTTGGTTCCGATCACGCCTTGGCCGAGATAGGCAATCTGCAATCGTTCGTCCTTGAGGTAGCGCTCGACAAACTCCGCCATGGACCAGTTGAAGAGCAATGCGCGCGCTTCTCGATCGTCGCCCAGCCGTTCCTCGAGTTGGCCTCGCGTAGGAGGCTCGCCAATCCAAAGGTCGCGTGCCCCTGTTGGTCGCAGTGCGTCGCGCAGGCGGCGGATGACATCGTTCATCGCGCGCCAGCCCTCCAAATCATCGGGTGACAGCTCATGCACCTCCGCCGCGCAGCGTTCGTCGTCATCCCAAAGCTGGATGCTCGAGCCGTCGAGGAAGGGCACAAACAGACCGTTGACCGCCGGCATCCACTGATAGCCGCGCCGGGGCAGATCGAGTTCTTCGACAACCAAAGGATGCAGCAGCCCGGCAAGATAGGCACAGGGGGACATCCGAATCCCTGGAAATGGCTCTTCGATGGTGCATGCGCCGCCTACTCGCGCGTGGCTCTCGATCACCAGTACGCGTTGGCCGGCCCGAGCCAGATAAGCCGCACACGCCAAGCCGTTGTGGCCTGCGCCGACAACCACGACATCCCAGGTTCTGGCGGCCAGCATGCGGGTCGGAACCGGCATTCCAACTTCGCCAAGCACGGCTGCGGTGGCTGAGTCCATAGACGATCTACATTACCATTTCTTCGCCGGCTGTAGAAGTCTTTTGCTGGCCGGAGACCCGATATCCCAGTCGCCATGGCGACTCGTCGGGACTAATCTGCAGTCGATGAATGAACGGCGATGATTCGCTCATCGAGACTCGACCCTGTCCAGGTCGCGTCGCCGGATGGAACGGTGTCTTTATGATCAGCGCAGCTCTTTCGCGGCCAGGCCGATCGGGCCACAGGACTCAAGCAGACGCCATCGGCCAAGCGATCCCTGGCCTTTTCTAAAACGCTCCGGGCTCCCTCGCGAATGCCGATTTGCTGGGGCTCTCGGCAACTGCGCCAGGCCCGCAACGCCTCAGGCCATCGAACAATCCCTTGGCGATTGGAACTTCACTGGGGGATGGTTCTGGCACAGCATGATGAGTGATGCAGGGCAGGCCTTGCCCTGACAATCTGCCCAATCGAAGCGCTCATTTTAGTTCGCGGCGCAGCCATGCCTTGGCGAGTTTGAGATCGCGATTGATGGTGGCCGTGGATACCTCCAGGAGCGCTGCTGCTTCTTCGCAGCTAAGTCCCCCGAAATAGGTAAGCTCGATGAGGCGGCCTTTACGGGGATCCTGCTGCGAGAGACGGATCAAAGCCGCATCCAGGTCTAGAATTTCGGCATCCGCCGGCTTTGAGAGCACCAGCGCATCTTCCCACGGAACCTTCTCAGCGCCGCCGCCACGCTTGGCTCTTCGATTGGCCTTGGCATGGTCCACCAGAACGCGACGCATGGAGATGGCCGCGATGGCGAGAAAGTGCGCCCGGTCCTGCAGTTCCATATTAGAAGAGAGCAGCTTGAGATAGGCCTCGTGGACAAGTGCGGTGGCACGTAAAGTGTGGTCTGTGCGCTCTCCACGCATGTATTGCGACGCCATGGAACGC
The DNA here is from genome assembly GCA_049522255.1 of Occallatibacter sp. Lineage (GTDB taxonomy): Bacteria > Acidobacteriota > Terriglobia > Terriglobales > Acidobacteriaceae > Telmatobacter. The sequence continues at coordinate 20,478 of JBEKOA010000051.1, read as the reverse complement.
AACTGCTCATAAACCAGCGGCATTAGCTGGTCCAGGGCCTGCGCATCCCCGGATCGCCAGGCTCGTAAGAGCTGCGTCACGTTGGTTTGTTGCTTATCCTGGAGCACCCGGACCTCTTCAACTTCAGCGTCCATGCAATTGAACCTCACTTTGTCTTGATGTATTGCTATGTCACTTGGATTGCTTGGCAACCTTGTCCAGAAGCTCTTGCGCATGGTGCAGACTGGGCGAGCCCGCAGTGGAGGTCTTATTGCGAATGGCCAAGGCCTCAGTCAGCAGCGGACGAGCTTCTTCCTTCCGTCCCTCGCTCAGTAACAATCCTCCTAATATCTCCAGCGACTCGGCGATCGATGGGTTAACAGCCGGCAGCACGGCTCGGTCAATCGCCAAAGCATGTCTGAGATCGTCCTCCGCCCGACGCATCCGATGCACGGCGACGAACCAGTGCGCTTCGTTCTCGTCAATCTCCGCCGTATCCAGACCTTTCCCGCCGTCGGTTTCCCGTGCGGCTGAGCGGGCCGAGTCAAGCAGTTCTCTAGATTCGTGGAATTGACCCTGCTTGACGAGTACGCGTGCGAGACTACTTTGAACGTTGATCACCTCGGGTGTCTCCGCTCCCGTCAGTTTGAGATCGATGGCCAGTGACTTGCGCAGAAGCGGTTCCGCTTCGGTTGGTCTTCCTTCAAGCTCATACAGGATGGCGAGTTCAAATAGCGCTTTCCCCTCTCGATCGCTGCCCGGCCCAAAGGCGCGCTCATCGATTTGACGGGCATCAAGGTAGAGGCGCTCAGCTTCCGGAAGGCGCCCTTCGTCGCGCAGTTCGTCGCCCAGGTTGACCTCCGTATCCGCGATCGAAAAGTTCGTCGGGTTAAGTGTGCGGTGCTGCACTGCGAGCGCTTCTGTGATCAGGCGGGCAGCTTCCTCATGCCTGCCGGCGGACTGCAGGATGTACCCCAGCGACGTGAGAGCCGAGGCGGTGTCGGGCGAGTTCTCGCCCAGGTACTGCCGCGCCAGCTCAAGCGCGTGGCGGGCCGAGGCCTCGGCTGCAGCGTAGTCTCCTTGCTGCTCCTCCGCAAGGGCCAGGTTGTGGAGCGGTGCCAGCACCAAGTCCGCGTCGTGCGGTTTAGCCAGCGGCTCCGCGATTTGAACGGCGCGGCGAAACAACGGCTCAGCCTCGGTTGTTCGACCCTGGTAAGCGATCGCCATGGCGAGATAGTTGAGGGTTTCCGCAGTTTCGGGACTCGATTTTCCGAGCAGCGATTCGCGCAACTGCAGCGCTTCCCGGGCCATGGCCTCCGCCCTGGCATATTCGCCTCGATCGTTCAGCAGGTCCGCGACGTCGTTCAGCCCTTTCGCGGTTTCCACTGAATTCTCTCCATACTGTTGCCGTCTCAGGATGAGGGAGCGCTGCATCAGGTCCTCGGCGCGATCGATGACTCCCAGATTGTCATAGATATGGCCTAGCGTCGAATAGAGGCTCGCCTGCACAGCGGGTTCCTGGTTAAGGGACTTGCCAACTTCCTCCGAGCCCCGGTCGAGCAGTTCGCGCGCGGTGGGGTTTTTCCCTTCCGCGAGGTTGGGATCCGCGCCGCCAAAGACATCCTCAAGCAACTGCGAGACTCGCTCGGAGCGACGCAACTGCATTTCGGCTTGCTGCCGCTCGCGGTTCAGGCGCGCGGCCAGCAGGGCTGTCCCGACGCTGAAGCCAAGGATGAGCAGAAGTACCAATGTGGCGGCAGCAACTCCGATCTTATGACGCAATACAAATTTTCCCGACGTGTAGGACCAGGAGGCAGGTCGCGCGTTTACCGGATAACCGGCGAGATAACGCTCCAGATCTTCAGCCAGCGCGCCGGCCGACGTGTAGCGGCGCGCGGGATCCTTTTCCAGTGCCTGCAGCAGGATTCGGTCCAGATCCGCATTCAACCCGGGCTTGGGCGGAGGTGACTCACAGATCGCCTGCTCCAACGCACCCAGGTTCGTCATGCTGGTCTGGAAAGGGCGCTTGCCAGTCAACAGCAGGTAGAGCAGAATCCCAAGTTGGTAGACGTCAGTCGCCGTGGTGATAGCCTCGCCGCGAATCTGCTCCGGACTGGCATAGTCCGGCGTCAGGAGGCGAGTTGCGTCGAGTGTCTTGGCGCCATCCAGACCCGACGCCGCTGGATCAAGCGCCTTGGCAATTCCGAAATCCAGCAGTTTCGGCTCGCCCTGGTCCGTTACCAGGATGTTATCTGGCTTCAGATCACGATGCACTACCAGGTGACGGTGAGCATGGTCAACGGTGCGCGTCACCTCGATCATGAGCCGGATTGCCTCTGACCTTCCTAGTCCATGCTCCCCACAATACACATCAATCGGCTTGCCGGCGACAAACTCCATCACCACGTACGGCATGCCTTCAGGAGTGGTTCCACCGTCGAGCAGGCGGGCGATATTGGGATGATCGAGGTTGGCGAGAATCTGGCGCTCGCGCAAAAAACGCTGGCGTAGATCGTCCGTGAACAGCCCGCAGGACACAGCCTTGATGGCCACTTCTATCTTGTACTCGTCATCGGCCCGGACGGCGCGGTAGACCACCCCCATTCCGCCGCGGCCGAGCAGGCTGGTGATCTCGTAAGGGCCGAGCCGGCCTCCGATGGCAGGCAGCGACGATTGCACAGCCTCGGCGGCAGCGCGGCCCACCATGTCGGTCATGTGCGAGTCGTCCTCGACAGAGAGGATCAACGATTCGATGCGCTGCCGCATTGCCGGGTCGTCATGGCATGCCTCATCAAGATAGGCGCCGCGCTCTTCAGAGGGCAATTCGACCGCGGCTCCGAATATCTCCTGCAAGTGGGCCCAGTCTTGGGCTGTGAGCAAGGTTCGCATTGGCGACTCCGAGACACATCGAATTTTCAGATACCCGCAAAGCGTTCCAGCAAGTATAAAGCACAACTTGGTTCGAGGTAAGTGGCGATTTGGAAGGAATCGGATGGCGGCGCGCTCGCTTCCAGAATGAGACTGCGCGGGGCGAATGACAGCGGCAGGTCTCCGCTGATCTGAGATTCTGCACCCATCGAAAAAGACAGATCCGGTGATAGAGTTCCCCGGGAACCGTCGCCTAAGTGAGTGTAGCCGCGTCATCGGCATTCCAAGGCAAATATCTCACAAGGAGAACTGACATGAACCTTCGCAGCGCGAATTTCAACCGTCTGATCGGCAGCCTGGCTGTTTCTTGCATTCACCGCAGTGCGGACCTTTCCCTCCGTAGTACTGGCTCCGGCCGGAAGGCACTGCTTAGCTTCCTCACGCTTGTACTTCTTGTCCCGCCTGCGTTCGCACAGTTGACGGATGTCACCTGCGGCGGCGAGGGCGACCGGCCATGTGGTCCCTCAGACACCGCCTATTGGGTCGCCAACACAAGGAGCAGCACCGGAACGCTTTGCGACTACGGTCTGATTCCAATGCCAAATCCTCAGGACGATTGGCAGTTGACTTGCAGCAATACCACTCGGCGCCGCCTAGCCAACATTCTCGATACCAACGACCCACGCGGCTTCATCCTCCGCGAACAGGAGCAAGGCATCGGCGCCGACGTGCCGCTCAACCTGGTCAATACGCTGGGAACCCACAACTCCTACTCGAATTACACAGAGGGATACAACGAGGACTACCACCTTCTCCATTTCGACATCTCAAGCCTCTCCTTCACCACAGTGGATGATCCCTTCGCCGCCGACCAGTACTATTCCATCTCCGACCAACTGGATGCTGGAGCACGTACCATTCGCCTTGACCCCTACTTCTATTCCGGCGAGATGCGCGTGTGCCATGGCCCCATCTATTGCAATAACACCAGCGACGGCCGGCTCTTCGTGTATGCCATCCGCGAGGTTGCCGACTGGCTTAAGGCGCATCCTGGCGAGTTCGTCATCATCGGCCTGCAAGACAACAAGGTCACCGCGGCTCAGCAATACCTGGAAGAGGATCCCATCAACAAGTACCTGTTGCCGTATCTCTATAAGTCGACCGACGGCCTCGCCAGCTACGAGAGCGATTCCGGCGATGACGTCTGGCCGACCCTGCGCCAACTACGCGCTCACGGAAAGCAGGCTATGATCTTCTCCAGTCTGAGCACAATCCCTTCTTACGCCTGGAACAATGGCAAATACTGGAGAAACGACACCAGCGCAAAGAATCTGATTCCCGGCCAGAACCTGAGCCTCGACGAAGCTTGCAAGGACGACAACGGAAACGACAGTCGCCGCCGTTTCATCCTGGATTGGAACAATGTGGGCGAAGACCGCAGCGGAAGCACCGTCACCGCTGAGAAGACCGACTCGTTCCCCTTTTTCGAAGCGGTTAATAGCTTCGGTCTGATGGACTCCGCCCATACCACCATGGCTACCCGGTGCGGCGCTAGCGTGATCGATCTCGACTTCTGGGGCGCCATGGACCATGCCTTCCACTTCGACGTGGACGTGCTTGGCGACAATGTCACTCTGGTGGACTTCCGCGGCCCCGCCAACGATCCTCGTCCGCTGAACGCCAGCTGGTCCTACATGTCCAACGACAGCTTCGTCGGCCCCGCGGTGCTCGACGAAGCAGCGCAGATGTGGGTCAGCGAGCCCGCCGTCGTTTCTTTCCGCTATGCCTGCGCCTCCAAGCAGGAAACTCCGGACGTCTACGAGGGCCTGTATCAATGGGCTATCACAGATGCGTCCGGCCCGTGGAGCGGCGGCGAGGCCGCCTGCCAGCAACTTGGCAGCCAATATCACTTCTGGTTTCCCCAGAGCATATACGAGCAAAGCAACCTGCTCCGCTATGACCTGATCCATCGCGCCTCTCTCTCCGGAGCAGTCTGGCTGAATTACCGCAGTTCTACCTACGGCCGACAGCTTGTGACCGCTCCGCAACAGATCTCCATAAGCGTGGCGGCTGGCGAAACTCCGGCGCTGCAGACCATCTTGTTCAGCGGCGGCAAAGGCGGACAGATTAAGATCATCTCGAACGGACCGTTCATGGTTGCGCAGAAAACAGCCAATGGTTGGCCGATCAATGAACTGACGCTCACCCCGAAACAAGGCGCATTCTATCAGGTCGGGAGCATAACTCAGACCATTGAGCTTCAGGAACTCGATCCCAACACCGGCGTGGCGCAATTCACTACGAAAATCCCCGTCCACATCAAGGTGACCGATGCACTCAGCACCAGCTCCAGCCAGATCGACCTCACGCCGGGCAGCGAACAGCTCATTGAAGTAAGGGCAGTAGGGGGCGCACAGGACAGAATTCCATTTTCCGTCCTCACAGACGCCTCATGGCTTGTCGTCGAGCAACTGGAGAATCAGACCCCGGCCCAAGTTAAGGTCACAGCCAAGAATTTGGGACCAGGGACGTACCTCGGATCATTCAGCCTGAATCCTTACGGAACGGGCGCCGGGGCCGCAGGAGCGACGGTCACGGTTCAGTATGTGGTCAAGTGATCGCTGATCTCTTCTCAGGGCATCGCCAGGCGTTTCAATAAGCCTGGCGATGCATCTGTTTGGAGACGCGAAGCCATGGGGGCGTGAACCGGGATTCCTCAATACGCCTGCTTCAGCTCGCCGGACGCTGGCGAGGCTACTCTTCGCCATTTCGTTTTGCGGTGATGTGTTTGAGTGGTTTAAACAACTGACCCGGGAAGTCAGAGGCCCGGTGAAGATCCGGGCCCAGAGGTTCGAATCCTCTCATCACAGCCAGTTTATTTTGGAAGCGCTGGGCATTTGGCGAGCCCACCCCGTTCGAAACGGGACGTCCTTCGGGATGAGAGCGTTTGACTCGCTCTGCTTCCGCCAGTTTGGAGAGATGGCCGAGTCAGGCTTATGGCACTCGCCCTCCACCCGACAAACGTAGACCTGTTTGTGTGGGCCCTGGTTTGAAAGCGAGAACACCTACGGGTGCCGCGGATTCAAATCCACGCTCTCTCCGCCATGATGTGCATGTGAGGCCGGTATCAGAAAACGATAGCAAAACCAGAGTCGCTGTAATCTGGGGCCCCGAATCTCAATTCGCTGCCACCAGCGGGAAGCAACGACTTGCGCGAAAATCACCGGGACACTCCGACTCTGGTTTTTGCCTTTATCCAAAATCAGCGAGCTCACGGAATGTCGATAGTTGTGACGCTATACGCGGGCAGGGTTAGGGTCAACGACGAACCACTGACCGCCATCGTCCCAATCGAAGCCGGCGTTACCGGGCTTTGTCCCTGAGCTGTGGCCGCTGTGATTTGATACAGGTTAGCTGTGCCCGACAGGGTGAGCCCATTGATTGTTGTGACCTGAGTTGTGTTCGCCCGATTGACGGCCACCATGACGATACGGCCCAGAGTTGTTGTGTCAGTGCTTACATAAGCCGTCACAGCGCCTGGGTTGCTCGATGTTGTTTGCAGCAATTCATCGCCGAAGTTCGAACCGGCGCCATCGAAGTTGCGATAAGCGCGGAAGCCCGCGAGTTCATAATCGTAGGTTCCGCTCGGCGGCCACAGCATGCCCGCGAAGAGACCCTGGCTGGCAAAAACGCCCAGTTCGTCGGCCTGCGCCACCGTGCCTGCGATGTTATTGAACCCGCCGGTCTCGTATTCGCTGATCGAGAGTTTGATCGAGGGGAATTCTGCATTGATCTTTGCCTGCAGCCTGGGCAGGAACTCGAGCGGTGCGCCTCCCAGCACTGAGTTAGGCCACGCATTGCTGTTGCCTGGATCGGTAAACGTCGGGTCCCAAAGATTGCGCGGAGCCTGCACAATTAGCTGCATATCCGCATCCGACAACGTCGCACCGGTCATGCTGGTCACCCGCGTGCCGCCCGCATCATAGTCTTCCGGATACCAGTGGAAGTCGTAGGCATCCACAAGCGGTTTTCCAAAGGTCGCAGAAGCCGTGCTCAGGGCTTGGAAATACTCGTCAGCGAACCAATTCTCGCCGATCGGAGTGGCGCCGCTAACACCTCCCTGAAAGCTGTAAACGCCAAGGAAACCGTAATGTGATGGTCCAAAGATGATCAAGTTCGGGAACTGCCCCTTCAGAGCCTCGGTCATGGTCAGAGTCTTGGCAATATAGGCGGCCGGCGTAATTTCCGTCGGTCCCTGTACTTCCAGATGCGTTGAATTCCAAAGATCCGGTTCGTTGTCGAGGTCCACAAAAGCTGGTGTGGACGTGGTGCCACTGAAGATCTCCTTCGTGGTGGAAAGCTGATTCATTGCCCAAACGAACTCGTCCGAGTAGACGTTACCCGTTTCCTCGCCGCCAACCACAATGACGGGCGGCGTAGTGGTAAAGGGAGCAGAACTGACTGTGCTCTTTTGATCGAAGATTGTCTGGAATCTTGCCAGATCCGGAGCATTGGTTGTGGGGACCGGACCAGACTCATCTGCCGATACCAGCCCTTGCATCGGCACCGTGAACAGTGTGGCCTGTCCCGCGGCAATGTTGGCATTGATCGATGGATAGACTGCAAATCCTGGAACCTTACTGGAGGTCAGGAAGTTGTCGCTCTCGTAGAGATAGTCGCTGCCCGCGTTGGAGGCATTCGTCGTCCAGTTGTAAGCCGTCCAGCGATTGCCGCCCATGCGGAAGATGGTGACATCTGGAACGTTGGGAATTGATGCATTGCTGTTTCCATCGATTCCGTAGATCCAGGGCGAGATCGGCTGGGTTTGAGATGGATTGACGGTGATCGTAACATTTGCAGGCACCGCGCTGACAACGGTTAACGTCGCAGAAGCGGTTGCCGGCCCGCCAGTGCCGGTGCAGGAAAGGTTGTATGCATCACTGCCTGTTGCCACCGGCGTTACGCTTTCGCTGCCGCTTGTGGCGCTGAGCGCGCTGCCGTTAAGCGTGCAGGATGTCGCGTTGGTGCTCGACCAAGTGAGAGTTGCCGAACTGCCCAGCGTAATCGATTTGGGGCTGACCGACAGAGCCGCGGTTGGCGCGGCAGCAGCGGTAACAGTCACCGTCGCACTGGCAGGCGCACTCGTGCCACCCACGCCCGTGCAGGTCAGTGTATAAGTCGTCGTGCTGGTTGGACTCACACTCTTCGTGCCACTGGTCGTTTCCGTTCCAGTCCATCCGCCGCTTGCCGTGCAGGATGTCGCATTGGTGCTCGACCAGGTCAACATCGAACTGGCTCCGGACGCGATCGTCGTCGGACTTGCCGTAAGTGTCACTGTCGGCGTCGGCGCGACCGTAACCGTCGCACTGGCAGGCGTACTTGTGCCGCCAACGCCCGTGCAGGTCAGTGTATAAGTCGTCGTGCCTGTCGGGCTCACGCTCTTCGTGCCACTGGTCGTTTCTGTACCCGTCCATCCTCCGCTCGCCGTGCAGGATGTCGCATTGGTGCTCGACCAGGTCAACGTCGAACTGGCTCCGGACGCAATCGTCGTCGGACTCGCCGAAAGTGTCGCTGTCGGCGCGGCTGCAGCGGTGATGGTCACGGTTGCAGTCGCACTGCTGGTCTTATCGGCCACCGAAGTCGCTGTTAAGGTCACGGTATTCGGCGAAGGCGCAATTGCGGGGGCGGAATATGTCACCGATGTAGCCGTTACTTGCGACAGCGTACCGCACGTCGAGCCGCTGCAACCCGCACCTGCGAGGCTCCAGGTCACGCCCTTGCTCTGGGAGTCGTTGGTGAGTGTAGCGGTGAAGTTCTGTGTGCCGGTTCCAGCCTGTAGATTAGCCGAGGCCGGCAGGATCGTTACAACGATGGGTGGCGGTGGTGCCATCGAGCCACCAGATCCACACCCCGTAAGGGTCAACCCGGCAGCTGCCAGCAGTCCAGCGTACAACTTCAAAAGATGCTTGGTGCTTGATTCGGCGAAATACATGTGCGTCGTCCTCCCTGACCGTGGCCATTCATCGTGGGGACTGCACGTGCAGCCTAAAGCGCCGATGAATGTAGCGTGGCGACCGGATGCGGTGTACGATCATGAGTTGATTTCCGCAATACCAAGGTCAACGAGGAGAACAACATAGGAGTAGAGAACTTCCTATCGAGCAACACTCGGTTCTCTATTCTATCTCGTGGCTGAACCTGCCAACTGTAATTGGGAACCATGCTCGCAGAAGCGAAGGGCAAAGTCAACAGCAACCGGACGTCGCTTTACGGCGGGGGCGAAAAGTCATGATGCTAATAGGAGCCGGCAAATCCCCTGCAGGCTTGAGAAGTTGACAATCAGAAGCCATCAACGGCGGTAGCGGGAACGCCAGTGATCTGCTGTCAATTCCGGGGCTTCGATCCTATGATCCTGAGCTCTCGGTCCGCTAACTTCAGCGAGTGAAAAATCGCACGTTTCCAGCGCCAACGCAAGCACTGCGCAGGAACGGTAACGGCGATTGGACACGAAATCGCTCTTGCCCGTTCGGGCCCTGACCTACGGACACTTGGCGACGTTTCGGGGGTAATCGGGGTTAAGTGAGCGCATTGAGGATTATGCATTAGTCGTGAGGCCGTGTTCGGTCGAGACTGAAATGCTGGCCTGAAGGTCGTGACCGATATCCTCACTCACAATGAAGGAGTACCTGGCGCAAAACCGAGACAGTTCTTTCATTGAGTGTTTCGCTCTTTACGGCAATCCTAATTGTGTCTGGACCAAGTGAGTCGTGGATGCCAACACCACTGCGAATGAAGAGGCCGCGCTCGCGTGCGCGCTGCACGATTTCGTTTGCGTGCGGGGCGGTGGCGGGCAGGCGGCAAAGTAAAGAATTCGTCGCACTCGGGAAGGAGATGATTCCGCACTGCGCCTTCAGTTCAGCGACGAGATGTTCGCGGAGTTCTGCGGTCGCGCGGTACTGCTTCGTGTAATACTCGTCCTCTTTCAATGCTGCGATGGCAGCGACCTGTGCCGGCAGCGAAACCGCCCAGGGTGGCAACAGGCAGGACAGTGAAGCAATCCCTTCCGCTGGTCCGACGAGGTACGCCGACCTCAGGCCACTTAGCGCATACACCTTCGACATCGACTTACAGACGAAGGCGTTATGAGAGGCCGCTGCGAATTTTTCCAGAGAGTGACTCGCACCACAATACTCAATGTAGGTCTCATCTATCCAAAAGCGAGTATTCAGGAACTGCGGGATCAACTCGGCAAGGTTGGAAGGTGGAAGCAGCACTCCAGTCGGCGAGTTGGGATTGACGAGCGCCACGGCGTCGTATCCTCGTTCCAGCCGCTGCGCCAGTTCCTTCTGGTCGATGCGGAAGCCTTCGTCGGCTCTCGCTACAATCGAGTCGACGTTGCACTTCACGACCGTTTCAAGCACATGACGGTATTCCCCATACATTGGGTCGAGCAGCAGCACGCGTGAGCCAGGGTTGAACCAGGACTGAAATGCAACGAAGATGAGAGCCGACGACCCCGCTGCAGGCAAGACACCTGACTCTGGCAATTCCCGTGCACACGAGATTGCGCGAACCATGCCTTCGGCATGCGCGGGAGGAGAGGTGCGCGCGAGCAAGGGAAGATTTTCCCCGATGGCGGTGAGAACCGAGGGTGCCGGATCGAACCAAGCATCGAGAACGTCAGCATTGACGATCTCCTGCGAGCAGCCAAGGCGCGCGAAGTCGTCGCCCAGCACGTCCCAGAAGGCTCCTCCGTGACAGCAGTGCGTAGTCTTGCGGAATGGAAATGGAAGCTGCCAATCGACCGTCTTGGCCAACCGCTCTAAACCTCGGCTGAGAGGAGCAATTGCTTCCTGAACGCCATGCGTGCTCCCGGTCATCAACTCATACTCCACTGAGCCGGATTGCGCGATCCTGCCAGTCGGCCGCATTCCGCAGCGGGAGTACATGGTTACGACCTCATGCCTGCCGATGGCCACTAATTGTGATCCGCCTTGAGATTCCGCGTAGCACAGGGCACTGTACATTAATAAGGGCGCGATAATCCGGCCGCGGTGCGCTGACAGTACTGTCAGCAGGCGGATCTCAAATAGCGACTGGTCAAAGATGACTGGGATTAGATCACGGCTGAAGTACTTATCGACCGAGTAAGCGCCGCCCGGAGGCGTGACGCTCACGAACCCGAGCAAATCGCGACCCTGCATTGCAACGATATATTCATTGCGCCCGTCGAGCGCATCTCTTAGCAGTCCTTCGCCATTGGTGTGATGCTGATTGAGTTCGATAGCATAAACGTCATGACGAGCGGCGTAGATGAGTTTGCGGTCTTCGGGTGAACAGAGCTTGACGACAACTTGCGCAGCAGTTGTTGCTTGTGAGCTCATTAATGATGGTGATTATACATTCTCGCTGCCGTCCGCTCTAAGCGGGATTGCACCGATACCTCGACGGCCTGCGTCAGATTCGCAACTGCGCTTTCACATCCCAACGAGATTTGTAGATTAACCTGCGTATACGTACTAGTAAAAGCCGTTGTGACAGGTTTTCTTGGATTCCGCCCTTTATGGCCACCCTCCTGTCACACTGCCCTCCTTGTGTCCGGTTGAATCAGTGAAGCCAGCAGTACCGCAACAATCCCCACCAGAAACACCCCGTCAAACGTTCCCGCTCCGCCGATTGAAGCCACCGGGGCACCCAATCCCGGAATCTTCGCGAGATTCATCAAGTCTGCGCCGATGAGCGTCCCCACACTTCCTCCAATGTAGGCAAGCGGCCCCGCCTGTCGCCAAGAAAGCACTAAGGCGCAAATCGTGGCGACAATCAAGGAAATGAAGATCGGTAGCGTGATTCCTACGCCACGTACCGGATGCGCCAGATGGTGCGTAACTATCGCTACCACCGCTACTGCAATAGCGGCCTTCAGCAGCAAACGATTCTTGAGCGCCAGATAGATCGAAAGCAAGACCGGAATCAATGCCCCGCCCACGTTGATTGCCAGCACTGTTCCCGGCCACTGCCGCACTTTCGGCACTACATATCTCATTCCGTGATGGTGTACTACCGTCCCTGAAATGATCTTCTCCGGCGGAAACTTCGCTATTGGAATGTTGATCGAGCTGCCCAGCAGTGTCAGCAGCAGAATTGCCAATACATACCGCGACGGAATCCCCATCCTTTCGTACGCATAGCGCAGAATCCTCAATTGCACCAGCATAACCAACAACGAGAGAAGGAGAAACAGAGCCAGCAAAAAGGGCCACTCAAATGGGAAATAGTGCATACCGGAAAACTGCATCGGGTGCTCCATCGTCTTCAACAGTAGAAGTAACGAAAGTATATACGTCGATCCACAAAGCGCCGCCGCTGCAATGTTTTCGGCGCGATCACTGAACTTGAGCTTCGCTGATCGGCGAGAGACCGCTCTTGTGCGCCACAACAGAGACAGCGAAAGATTTGACCGTAGTGAACAATATGGAACATGAGGACGTCTTCGATCTGATTCCCACGTGTCCCAGAGCGTCCGGTGGAGTAGCGCACGGTAGTGGATAGGCCGATTCGCCGCGCCGAAGGTAAAATCGCAGATTCTGTCTGGTTGGTCGCCGGCTCGGACCCAACGTGAGCTGGATCACACCAATTGCGTCGGCATTCCAGACCGTCAAGTTCCAGGATGCCATCGAGAAGCCGGCTTACGGGGATCTATCCGTCCTCGTCGAACGCATTGCGATAACGCACTCAGTGACAACCCCGAAAGATCGCTGGTCTGAACCTCGTCCAGCAAGGCTAATCGCAAAATCGGTGTGGTTTGGCACCCCGCAATGGAAAGTGATCTTGTTATTCTTGATTTTGGTATCTGGGGGTCAGAAAGGGCTCGGAGTATGTACCTTGCAATCGTAATTCTGTCGATGTTTGTGTTGCCGGTTACTTCGATGGGAATAGAGCACGTTCATTCACACGGCACAGTTCCGTGGATAATGCTGGCAGGAAAATGGTTCGTGTTTTGGGCCGTTGGGATCAGGGTCTCGGGAGCCGGAATTCGCCAATGCCTTCAGCCGCAATTCACCGCCTGTGAGATCTTTCGCATGAAGACTGACGAGGCGCTGCCCATCATTCGCGAGCACGGTATTGGAAACTTCGCCATTGGCACGGCGGGATTCGTTTCGTTGTGGATTCCCAGCTTCATTTTGCCAGTGGCCTTGATTGCGGCGGTCGCTTATGGGGCGTGGGGCGTGCTCCACCTCGCGTCCAAGGCGCGTAGCATGAATGAGAACATCGCCATGGTCAGCGATCTTTTTCTAGCCGCAGTTCTCGTCGCCTACTTGGTCCACATTTGTGCGTGACCGTGGAGGAGGAACGTCCCTCACAGGGTCAGCAATTGCTAACATCCCAATGCGCATTTCCACTCCTAATGTGGATGTGAATTGCGCTTTCTGTCTTTATGGTCGTCGACTCGTCTCCGACGTGATATTCCTCACGTTGGGTCCCACTTGCCGATGATTCAGGCGCAGTGAACTTGCCGACATCCGCAACACAGATCCACATGCTCATTCTGTGGTTGGGCCTGTTCTCTCGCGCGCAGAGTTTGCACGATGAATTAACTCCCTCATCAACGTCGCGGCGGTCTTGACGACGGACTCAGGAGGATCGGAGATTACGTAGATTCCTGAACGGGTCAGCAATGTTGCTTGAAGCCCGGACTTCGGCAAGGAGATGCTCAATCGGGGTTTGGCGCGCGAACCGGCCGGAACTGCAGAGCGGAGCAGAGCGCCACATAGTCCCTTGATAACCTCGTTCGGCTTGTCCCAGAAGATCGAAGAGCCTGAGAAATTCAGGTAGCGCGCAGAACCGTCCTGATAGGCTGCCAATGTGTCATAGGCATTCTTCATCGGGGCCTCAATGACGACACCCAAAATTTCCCAAGCAGCACTAGCTTCTGGCTGTTCCCCAAGCTCGCGCAATGCTGACCAAACCCATAGCTGTATACGCGTCTCAAGATTATGGAGACTAAGAATGTCGCGCAGGCATGATATTGCCTTTTCCCTCTTTCCCTCTGCCGAGAGCCTGGCCGCACTGGCGATGCTCTGGAACGGGCCAGAGCCTTCACGCAGCGCTATGCCCCGCAACAACTCATTCATTGACTGGGAGGCAAAAAGGCGCTGCCTGATAAGGTCACTATCGCTTCCTAGCTTTGTCATCGCACCAGACTATCTCTCGCCAGTTCAAGGTGCAACTCTTCATATTTGCAGGGCCAGTGGCTTGCAGCCGTCACGGATGACTGCACTGTTGGTGGATGGTCGCCAATGGGCAAGTAGCTGTGAGCCGGCTCACGCCTGATGCAGGATGGCCGTTGACACAACCACGATCACGGCCCACGGCCGGTTACACAACAGGAACTCAAAATGACCCACATCTGTGACACGCAAAGATGCGACACTCAGGGGCGCAAACAACTGTGTTGGCTGCCGGAGCAGAGTGTCTGTTTACACCAAAGGATCTTTGTTGAGAGCACCGTGTAAAAGAGAAACGATAAGGTCGGTGCCGCAATATCGCTTGTGTGGGTGATCCATGCGCCGCCGTTCCAGATCCTCTTGAGCAGGTTTACGGCGTAGGTGAGCGGGAGAGCACGAGCGACGACATGCAGCGCCGGCGGAGGAGTTTCAATGGGAACAAACAGCCCCGAGATTGCAATCATGGGTAACTCGTCGAGAACTGTGAGACACATCTCCTTAGTAGTCGGCACCTAATTCGGCAAGAGACAGGCAGCCCGTGAAAAAGAGTTTCTTAGTTTGACAACCGCAATGGGCGCGGAATAGCCTTCTATCCGCCAGGAATGTATCTATGCCGGATACCGAGAAACGGCACGGCCCAAATTCTTAGGGCAATGTAAAGGCTCGTTCCGGCGCGCATTCGAACAATCCCTATCCCGCTCCTGGGATTTCCCCGTCTCCGAAATCTTCCCATTGAAGAAAGGAATACCATGCATTTGAATCCCCCCGATTGCCCCTCAATCCTATTGGCGGGCGTCCGCTCGCGCTTGGGCGGGTACTTGACAATGCTCGCGGCCCTGCTTCTAACCCTTTTCGCGCCGAGCGCCCTCGCGGCACCGAGCGCGTGCAACATTCTCTACGCAATTCAGCCGCAGAATACCAGCGCATTCGGCGCAAACGTTACTATCGAGAACACGGGCACGACCGCCATCACCAGCTGGTCGTTGACCTGGGCCTTCGCTAACGGGCAGACAATCTCGTCGCTCTGGAACGGCATTGAAACCCAGAGCGGCGCCAACGTTACCGTGACCAATGAAAGTTACAACGGCAGCATCGCCGCCGGCGGTAGCTTGAATGGCGTGGGTTTCAACGGCACCTGGAACGGGACCACCAACGCCGTGCCCACGGCCTTCTCGCTCAGCGGCACGGCCTGCTCCGTCAATGGCGTTGCGCCGGGCGGCGTTGGCAGCTTCTCGCTGAAGCCGTCGGCTGCCACATTGTCGATCGCCCAGGGCGCCACCGGCACCAATACGATTACAGTTACGGATGTCAGCCCCTTCAGTGGGAGCGTCACTTTGGCCGCCAGCGGCCTGCCGAGCGGCGTAACCGCAACCTTTGGCACCAATCCGGCCAATTCGACGAGCGTGATCACCTTCACAGCCATCAGCACGGCCACGGCCGGAAGTTCGACGGTCACCATCACGGGAACATCCGGCAGCCTGACCGCGACTACGACGATTGCCCTGACTGTCACTGCGAAGCCCGGCTTTACGGTTACTCCCGCCTCGCCCGCAGTGAGCATCCCCCCGGGAGGAAGCATCACAGACGCAATCACGGTCACAGACACTGGCGGCTTCACCGGAACGGTAACTGTGACAGCGGCCAGCTCTAACTCTGGAATCACTGTCACGGTCAGCGGCGACACACTGACAATAAAGGCCAGCAGCACAGCCACAGGAACGGGCACTATCACTGTCACGGTAACATCTGGCTCGATCACTGTTACTACTACGATTCAGGTGACGATCACTCCCGCGGGCAGTTTCACAATCAAGCCTTCAGCGACGACTCTATCTATCGCACAGGGCGCGACCGGTGCCGACACGATCACGGTGACAGATGTCAGTCCGTTCGCTGGCTCTGTAACTCTCGTCGCCTCTGGCCTGCCTACCGGAGTTACTGCGTCATTCGCCACCAACCCGACGGCGACTACCAGCGTGCTAACGCTGACTGTGGCTAGTTCAGCCACCCCGGCCACCACCAACATTACCATCACTGGAACGTCGGGCACATTAAGCGCCACCACGACTATCGCCCTGGTAGTGACCGGTTCGCCGGGGGGCTTCACGCTGAGGCCTTCGGCGGCCGCTGTGGCATTATCCTCTGGCTGCGGCAGCGGCACAGACACCATCACCGTAACCGATGTGAGCCCATTCACAGGATCTGTAACCCTGGTCGCTTCGGGCCTGCCCAGCGGTGTAACTGTGACCTACGGGACCAACCCGACCACCGCGACCAGCGTACTGACCTTCACGGCCAGCAGCACGGCCGTGCCCGGCACCTCTGCGGTTACCATCACCGGAACATCCGGCACATTGACCGCAACCACAACCATCGCCCTTACGGTGACCGCGGCGGCGCAAAGCCTCACGCTTTCACCTTCGGCGTCCGCTCTGTCGATTGCGCAAGGGAGCAGCGGCACGGATACAATCACGGTCGGCGATGTAGGCTGCTTCGCCGGCAGCATAACGCTTTCGGCCAGCGGCCTGCCGGCCGGCGTAACCGCCGCGTTCTCCCCCAACCCCACCACCAGCACCAGCGTGCTCACTCTGACGGTTGCCAGCACGGCCGCCGCCGCGACGAGCGACATCACCATTACCGGAACCTCGGGTAGCATCATCGCCACTACCTCGATCGCCGTCACGGTGACGACGGCCTCAAAGGGCAGCTTTACTCTTTCGTCTGCGCTTTCCCAGATCACGATCGTCGCCGGCTCCACGGCCACCGACACAATCCTCGTGACCCCTGTGAGCGGATTCACCGGCAGCGTAACGCTAGCTGTCTCCGGTTTGCCCAGCGGCGTGACCGGTTCGTGGAGCGCCAATCCGGCATCGAGTTCGAGCACTCTGACTCTGACTGCCAGCAGCACGGCCACGCTCGGCACTTACAATGCATCAATCAGCGGGACCTACGGCTCGCTTTCGCAGACTGTAGGTTTTCAGCTGGTGATCGGCAACGCGAAGGCAAGCAGCTTTACGCTGTCGGTGGCATCGACAACGCTGGACGTGCAGCAGAACTCGGGCATCGCCGACATCGTCACGGTCAACGACCTTAACGGATTCAGCGGAGCTGTGGGGTTTAACATCAGCGGATTGCCGTCCGGCGTGACTCCCAACTTCAATCCCAGCACGACGTCCACGAACACCCTGCTGGCCCTAGCCGTGGGAACGACGGTGACTCCCGGCTCCTATCCAGTGACAATTGAGGGCACCACAACCACAGGCACATTTTCGGCTGGGGTGAACTTGACGCTCAACGTGAGCGCCGGTTCGCCGCTGAACATCGCCTGGGTCAGTCCCACCTCAGCGATAGCCGGGACCACGGTGACCATCCTGCCTGGCGGTATGGGCGACTCGTTTGGCTCAACGCAAGGCACGAGCGCCATTTACTTCGGCACAACCGCGGCGACGGTAACATCGTGGGCCGTCAACTCGATCCAAGTCACCGTTCCGGCTCTGGCGGCTGGAACCGTCAATGTTACAGCGGTTGTGAATGGCGTCACCAGCAACGAGGTGCCGTTTGTCATCGCCGCTGCGACACCATCGCCGACCATCTACAACGGCAACGCCACCCACTTTGGCGGCACAGGCTCCAACGCGGGCGGCTGCGGCGTTCCCGGCAACATTCAAGACACGCAGAATTATGTGGCTCTCAACGTGCAGAACGATCCGGGCAATTACACGCTAAATCTGACCAGGCCCATCGTCGCGCCCAATTTAGGCGACATTGGTGTATGGAACAACGGCCTGAACTGCGGCCGCTATCTGCACGTCCAGATCGGCAACGCTTGCGAGGGCACGAACGACGGCACAGCGGACGAGACATTTTGCCGCGCCGGAGCCGGCTGGATCGAGGACCAATTCGACGGCGCCGAGCTGGACATGGTCGTGCACGATAGCTGCCAGGACGGTAACTCCTGGTGCCGCGACGATCCGTATCATCTGGATCTCAATCAGAACGTGATCGACGACTTCGAGCTGAACGGCGCGGCGGTCGGCGATTTGTTCGAAAACTGGAGCAACCGGCAACTGATCTGGTACTTCGAAGAGGCGCCCAGTTACACCGGCGACATCAATATCTACGTCAATCAAGGTTCGGGACCGTACAGTACCCAGGTGATCCTGACACACCTTCTCAACGGCTTGCACGGCGTGAACTATTACAGCAATGGCGCCTGGCAGACGGGCACAATGGTCTCAGACAACGGCAGCGTTTACACCATTCTGCCCACGACCACCGCTGGCAATCAGTATCAGATTCAGGTCGTCGATGTCGGTGGCCAACTCATCAACAACGGGCGCATCTACTCATTTTCATTGCCGAGTAGCTGCGGCACCAACTGCAGCAGCGTCACGCCAGTGACATATACAACCTCATCCGCCAACTAACCATTGTCGGATGGGTTTGTCGAGTCGCAAGGGTTAGTTAGTGTACCGACGTCCACAACCCGACCGGCGTGGTTGCAAACCCCAACATGTTGAAGTCACCTTTCTTCATACCCCGTTTTCGGGATATGAGGGAAGGTGGCTGCTCCAGGCTACGCTTGAGGAATAACGGTCTTTTACCCCACATGGGGAGTTGTCAGAGCGGTAAACCACTGTCTGAGCGTGGGGCTCTGGTGGGGCACCTGGAGGTAGATTTGCATGTTCTGCTCTATCACGCCGCAGGGTCCAGAATTAAGGTTGCGCCAATATCGTCGGCAACTCGTCTCCGCCCCCGGCTTGATTCAATCGGAGTCTCAAAAAGACGAAAACCTGGATCGGGTAAGGCTTGGCGACCATTGGTCTGTGTGCGTCCCGCCGTTTACTCCCTTGCAGCTAACCGCAATAGCATGATCTAGTCGTCATTGCTGCTGGAGCCGAAACTGGCGGGAGGGAGGGGCTTGACTTCACGCGGTCGGGGATCGGCTCCGGCGGCCAGAAGCGCTTTCCGGCTGTCAGGCTCATCCATTTCATCCGCGATCATGAACGGTGTGCGGTTCTGGTCGTCGGGACGATTGGGATCGGCTCCGTGCGCCAGCAGGATCGGAACCATCTTCTCGTGTCTCTGCTCAAGCGCGAAGAGCAGCGGCGTCAGGCCGTTATACTCGCTCGGGAAGTTAGGATCGGCTCCGGCGTCGAGCAGCAGAACAACCATCTCCCGATCCCGCGGATCTCCCCCAATGGCAGTCATGAGTGGAGTCGTCCGTTCGAGCACCTGCGTCACACCGCTTTCTTGATTGCCGTCCGAGCTGAAGAAGCAGCGCTTGCACGAATTCGGATTTGCCCCGCGGGAGAGCAGTTTGGCTACGCGCGCGACGTCTTCGCCCCGGATCGCCTTGTACAGATCCTCGTTATTGCCCACCTTGCACCGGTAGAAAGCCAGGAGTTCCAGCGCAGGCCCAATGCCGAGTCCCACCACGACGATGGTAATGAGGATCAGGTTTTTGTGCTTGTTGAGCAAGTTGCCGAGTTTCGACATGGAAGTATCCTTATTGTGGCAGACCCGACTAGCCCGTCTCCCGGGCACCAGCCTTTCGCGGACCAGACGCGCCTGATCTTATGCATTTCTATCGAGAGAAAGACCGTACCAGCCGACTTATCGCGATGGCTTGGAGGTCTTCGGTACTTGGCTTAGTGTGAATTGAAGTTCGCTGCATAAAATCATAAATCAGTGAAGCGGCAGCAAGGATCACGCCGTGCCCTGCCGCCACAATATCGAGCAGGCCGTGGCTGCCTACATCGACGGCGCCGGCCTGGCCAATGATCCCCAGGGGCCTCTCTTCCGGACCATCGGGCGCCGAACCGGCGAACTCACCCGCACTTCACTGCCTCATGCCGACGCCCACGCCATGATTCGCAGGCGCGTCGCGGCAACCGGAATCGAGGCCCGCATCGGCAACCACAGTTTTCGGGCCACCGACATCACGGCATATCTCAGGAACGGCGGCACTCTCGAGAAGGCCGCCGCCATGGCCAATCACGCCAGCACCCGGACAACTCGGCTTTACGATCACCGGCGCGACGAGATGAACTTCGACGAAGTCAAACGGATCTTGATTTGAGTGATGACAAAAATGGGACAACTGCCTCACATGAGCTTCGAGAAAACGCGTCATTGAGTTTGTTCCGGTGAACCTACTCGCGAATTCTGTGCGGAATGCCGCACCGATTGCGTTTGACCAGCGCAGAGAGAACAGTCGGATCAATGCGATAATTCTCTTCCCCACGGGGTTTACGCATACAAATAATTAGCGCTAAGCTTCACTTAGGCATCGCGTCACAATAAACTGATTTATTTATTTCAGAGACGGCATGAGGGTGTAGTTCCATTCACCGTGAAAGTCGGATCGTTTGAGATTCAGCGCAGCCAGTTCCGCGTCGCTTAC
>JBEKOA010000050.1:0-33101 GCA_049522255.1 Occallatibacter sp. | reverse complement strand
TGACCGTTACGTCGGTGATGCCCGCCGAGGTCAGTGCCCTCTGCAGGGCATTGGCATAGGTCGAAACCGATTCGCTGGAGGTGAAGGTCGGTGCAGTGACCGGAGTGCCTCCCGCCTCGGTGATGCTCAAGGTCGTCGAGGGGTCTACCAAAGCCACCGAGCCGTTGCTGTTGGAGAAATTATAGTTGGCGGTCGTCATCGTCACATCCTGCTGGATGCTTCCTGTGGTCGAGATGCCGGTCGGCCCGGTGATGGTCAACAGACCAGTGAGGTTGTTGCCCGAAACGCTGACGCCTACGATTCCCGCCGCCGTGATGGCTGTATTCAAATCGGTTGCATAGGCGCTGGCGGTTTCGGGAGTTCCGGTGAATGTCGGCAGATTGGTCACTGTGCCGGTGAGTGCGAAGTTGTAGGGAATGCTCGTGCCGGTAAAATCCTGCGTGACGCTGCCCGCCTTGACGGTCATATTCGAGGGGCCGCTGATGGTGATCTGGCCAGTTGCGGTCAGCTTGACCTGGCTGGTGGCCAGATCCATGTAGCGGGCAATCTGGTCGCTGAGCTGCGTCTCAACCTGCATCTACCACCCACCTTCCTGAGAGAACGTTTCTAGCAATCGAACGGCATCAAAAGCTAGAAGCTAATGGCTAAAGGCTGCTCTCGTCCCTAGTTCATTGCCGTTCCAAAGTCGATCTCCCGCGCAGTCAGGACGGCATCCTCGCCGGCCAGGATCGCGCCCCTCTCCAGTACGTGTTCGAGCTCGCGGACGTTGCCCGGCCAGAGGTGCCCTGTGAGCTTGGCCAGCGCGCTCGGATCGACCCGCTTCAGCGGGGCCTCGCGGCCCATCCGCGCGAGGAAATGGTTGATCAGCAGCGGCAGATCCTCGTTGTGCTCGGCCAGTGCTGGCGTGCGAATGAGAAAAGCGGCCAGGCGATAGTAGAGATCGGCGCGAAAACCACCATTCTGCGTCTGCTGCGCCAACGGCTGGTGGGTCGCAGTTACGATGCGCACGTCCACTTTCACCGTCTCGTTGTCTCCGACGCGCTGCAACTCGCCGCACTCGACAAAGCGCAGAAGCTTGGACTGAAGCGAGAGTGGCATCTCGCCGATCTCGTCGAGAAAGAGCGTGCCGCCGTCGGCGGCTTCAATCCGCCCGACCCGCCCCTGCACGGCGCCGGTGAAGGCGCCCCGAGTGTGACCGAAGAGTTCTGCTTCAAGCAAAGCTTCAGGAATCGCGGCGCAGTTGATGGCCACAAAGGGCTTGCGGCTCCTCAGAGAGAGTCGATGTACAGCTTCGGCCACCAGTTCCTTGCCTGAACCGGTGGGCCCTTCGATCAGCACCGGGGTCGAACGCGGGGCTACCAGCCGAATGCGGCGGCTCACCTCGAGCATACAGGGGGCATAGCCGATAAGCTCCGGCAGCCGCTCGGCACGGGCCGGCTCAACGCGAACCGCTGGCAGCTTCTTTTCGGCTGGCGAGGTGCGTGCCTGGCTGGGTTGAGCCTGCGTCTGCTCCTGAGTGCCGCTCGGCGGCAGGGATGTTGACGGGGACGAGCCATGATGAGCTGCGAGGGGCATGGGGACTACGTGCAGGAGGTCGGTCACTTGAACCGGTTTGCTGAGCGCCGGGGCGGTATTCCAGATCGCCGTATCCGTGTCCTGGCAGCGGCGAAGAGCATAAAGCAGCTCTTGGCGGTGGGGTCCTCGCGGGCTTTCCTGTGCGACAGAGCCACTTGCGGTCAGCAGATCCACATCGGGAAAGTGGGTGCGAAAGTCCTTCAAAAACTCTCCAAGATCCAGATCGGGGAGCCAGCTGTCGACGATGACGGCCTCGGGCGGCGCCGATTCCGCCTCCGCCCAAGCCTGGGCGCCGCCTTTGGCCTCACGCACCTGCCAGCGCAGCCCGGTGAGTGTTTGAGAGAGCCGCTGGCGGAAGCTGCGGTCCGCGCTGGCGACAAGCGCCGTACGCGGGCGCGTGCGTGTCGCCGGCGGAAGGGTGGAGATAGGAACGGTAACCATGAAGATTCTCCTGAAAAGGTGTTGGGTTGGGTCGAATGAAAAGGTTAAAGCGCTTCGAGAGCCGGAGCGGCCGCCGCGGGAACAACGACCCCCGGCAGGATTGCAGGCAAGGGCAGCGCGGGCAAAAGTGGGGGCGCGATCTCGCTCTCAGGCGGCACCATATAGCCCTGTCCGCGCACGGTGCGGATCAGCATACCGGGAGGAGGGTCCTTGAGCTTACGGCGCAGGTAGTTGACGTAGACATCCACGATGTTGGTGGTCTGCGTAGGCTCAAGGTTCCAGACCGAGTCCAGCAGCTCCACCCGCGAGACGCATTGTCCGCGGCTGAGCATCAGGTGTTCAAGCAGGGCGAATTCCTTATTGGTGAGGATGATCGTCTCGCCCGCGCGGCGTGCGGTGTGATCCAGCCGGTCCACTTCGAGGTCGCCGGCGCGCAACAGCAGGCGCGCCTCGCGCTTGCGGCGCAATAGAGCCCGGCAGCGGGCCCGCAATTCGTGCAGGCTGAAGGGCTTGACCATCAGGTCGTCGGCTCCGCGATCCAGG
Organism: Occallatibacter sp.; assembly: GCA_049522255.1. Taxonomy (GTDB): domain Bacteria; phylum Acidobacteriota; class Terriglobia; order Terriglobales; family Acidobacteriaceae; genus Telmatobacter. Next base: position 30,542 of record JBEKOA010000050.1, on the reverse strand, counting down.
CAGCGAACCCGTGTGTCCACCTCCTGCCGGGCGGTCAGCACCAAGACCGGAAGATCCAGGTCGAGCAGGCGCACCCCTTCGAGAACTTGCTCGCCGTCTTTGACCGGCATGTTGAGATCGAGAATGGTCAAGTCGGGCAGATCCTGGCGAAACGCCTCCACCGCTGCGGCTCCATCGTAAGCCAGACGGACACGGTGTCCATCGGCGTCCAGGCCTCGACTCAAGAACAATCCCAGAGCCCGGTCGTCTTCAGCGATCAATAACCTCATAGCAGTCTTTTCTCTTTGAGCGGCATTCTCATCCCGCAAGATGACCCGCTCCAGCTTTCCAGCCGCCCGGCTTAGCGTGCGCTAAGAGACGGCTCCCCACTACCTTCCCGCGTGGAGAGAAGGAACTCAAGTGGGGAATGGAAGAAAGCAGAGGAGGGGGTTCCAGGAAGGGCAAAGGAGAATGTCTGTCCCAGAACGGGTCAGGCCGACGGGCGTCGATTCATTCGAATTCCAGGCGCGGCTCAGCTCGCACAGGCAGGCTTCGGGCTCGCCTGGCGCCGGAAAGAGACGTCTGCAATGGATCTACGGTTTAGCAGCGGCTGCTCTGGCCTTGAAGGCTGCCTTGTCCCGGTACATCCCGGAGTCGGCCCGCTCAAGAAGACCCTTCATCGACTCGTCCCGCAGGTGTTCCGCAAGCCCTATTGACGCGTCGACTCGCAGCTTGGTAGGGCCGTTTCGCCCATGGATCTTGTAACTGCCGCAGACCCATTCGCGAAGCCGGTCGATCTTGACTTTCGCGTTGGCCAGATCGCAATCCAGCAGAATGATGAACTCATCTCCGCCCCAGCGCCCGATCAGGTCCGCAGAGCGGCACACCGACTGCAATTCGCCGGCGAACTGCTTGAGCACCTCGTCTCCGGCCAGGTGTCCGTGTTCATCGTTGATCGGCTTGAATCCGTTGATGTCGATCACGGCGACGCAAAGCGGAGTGCCGGCTTTGATCCTGCGTTCGATCTGGCCTTCCACCCATAGGCGGCTGCCAAGCCCTGTCAGCCCGTCCCGCGAAGCGATCAGTTCAGCTTCCTCCAGCTTGGCCTGATAGGTGGAAACCTCCGCCTTGAGCTCTTCAATTGCAGCCTTTCCTTCCGCAGTCATTCTGTCGATGGAGGTCTTCAACTCCGCCGCGCTCTTCTCGATCGAGGAGCGGATCTGCGTAAGGTCTTCAAGGCTCGCTATGGTCTTCAGGCGGGTTGTCACTGCGTTCATCTGGCCGGCGCAACGCTGGTCTCGCGCCCCAACCGATTCTGCCGTGCGCGCCATCACGATCAGCAGCTCTTTCACCTCGCCAGTTTGTTTCCGATAGTGGCTGGCTGTCTTTTTGCCCCAATCCTGCAACTGCTCCTGAACCTTCTTTTCTGTGGATTGGACGGTTTCGCGGCTCACCGTGTCAGACAGGCTCGCTTCCAGCTTCCCCAGGCCCTGTCTTAGGCTTGGTCCAAGAGCCGGGCAGGCTTCCTGGCTGCAGCTCCCCATCTCCGATAAGGCTGAACGGTAAGCCGCAATGGCAGCGGAGGCAAGGTCTGCCTCTTCAGGCTCGTCGCCGGCCGTAGAGCCAGGCCGCGCGGCATCGAGATATTTCTTCAGAGAGATCATGTGTCCTCAGATTCTCAGATATGAAAGCGTTCGCGCCGAAGCGATGCGTAGAAGATCACCTAGGCCTATCGGCAAGGCTAGCGTCTTTCTTCAGCCTTCAAGCTCAATCCGGCCGGATGCCGAGTGGGCGGCGGCTACCTCGGCTGAAGTCCTGATCCAATCGTCTGGTGCCTTCTCTATTCCCTGTTGTCGATCTTGGAACTGTTTTTGAAAAAAGAATTGTTCCGGTTCGCTTTTTATTCGCTATAATGCCCGCATGGCTGTCACTCGGAGACAAAAAGAGATTCTCGATTTCCTGGAGTCGTTTGTGACGCGCAACGGCTACTCCCCGTCGTTTGAGGAGATTGCGCGCGGCATGGGGCTGAAGAGCCTGGCAACCGTGCATAAGCACATTACCAACCTCGAAAAGAAGGGGTTGCTCGATCGTGTCCATAACCGCAGCCGCTCCATCGACGTGCTGCCGCCGGGGACGCGGACCCGAACCAGCGACCGGCTGCCCCTGGCTGGACGCATCGCCGCCGGATTGCCGGTCGAGGCGATCGAGACCGAGGAGAGCATCTCGCTGCACGATGTCGTTGGCAACCGGGATGTGTTTGCACTCGAAGTGCGCGGAGACTCGATGCGCGACGAACACATCATCAGCGGTGATTATGTGCTGGTCGAGCGCAGCCGCACGGCGCGCCAGGGCGAGATCGTGGTCGCTTTGCTGCATGGTTCCGAGACCACGCTCAAGCGCTTCTATACCGAAGGTAACCGAGTGCGGTTGCAGCCCTCCAATGTGGAGATGGACCCCATCTACGTCAACGCCCAGAACGTAGCCATCCAGGGCCGCGTTCTGGGCGTTCTGCGCAGATACAAATGATCCGAGGGACCAGGGATCGGGGAACAGAACAAAGCCCGTAGACTTGCAGAGCCAGCTGGGCAAGCCTCAATTCCCGGGCCTTGAGGCGTTTGAAGTGGCTTACACGCCCCGGCCGCAGCCGTCTGTTCCCTATTCCCTGCTTTTCGTTATGCCAGCAGACGCTGGATCTTTTCATCGATTACATTTTGGGGAACGTAGCCGACCAGTTGGTCGGTCACCTTGCCGCCCTTGAAGAACAACAGAGCCGGAATTCCGCGAATGCCGTAGCGCGAAGGCGTTGCGCCATTCTCATCCACATTCACCTTGATCACCTTCAACTTGCCGGCATAGGTTGCAGCCACGCCATCCACGATTGGCCCGAGGGCCTTGCAGGGGCCGCACCAAGTGGCCCAGAAATCCACCAGAACCGGCTGCTCGCTCTTGAGCACCTCCTGGTCGAACGTCGCATCGCTTACTTCCAGAACTCCCAATCCAGCCATGGTTCTCCTTGCGCGGTTACCACTCTCTTCAGTGTATCGACAATTGCGCACTTATGGGATGCGGCAGCCTGTTGGAAAGTCGCAAACGACATCCCGGCAGCCAACAAGCCGAGCACCCAGACCCTAGATGGGTGGCAACCCGCGCAAGACGCTGTAATTAGAAAGCCTTTTGAACTCAGGGCAATCAAAAGCGCCCGGATCCTAAAAGGATCACGGGCGCTAGAGCAGCAGCCCTCCCCCAGAACTAACTGCCCACGGTGAGAATGTAGGTCTTCTAATAACGAAAAGCAAGCAATCTTGAGTAACAGGTTTCGGTAACATTGCTCCCATGGATTCAGCGAAACAAACGTAACTATTTAGCTGAAAATCACGCCGAAACGAGCTCGCAAGCGCTGCACCCGCGACCCCTTCCAATTGCACCAAAGAGTAAGCTGGCCGGAGATTAAATCAGGCGGCCTGCGGGCCTTTGTGCCACCAAGCAGCGCCTAGAAAGCTCGCATGGTTTCCAAGGCCGCGCAGGCTCCTACCGGCTCAAACCGGCAGACCTTGAGTTCGGCTTCCATCGATCCTAGTGCTCTGCGTATCGCCGCTGCAGCCTCCGGCAGATGTGCTTCGTTCCTGGCGATCATCAGCACCGAAGGTCCCGCTCCGCTTAGAGCTGCTCCCAAAATGCCGTGCTCTCCAGCCAGAGGCAGCAGCGGCGGCAGCATCGGACAAATGGGCGCGCGAAACGGCTGGTGAATGCGATCCTGCATGGCAATCCGCAGCAAATCGGCCCGCGCCTGCGCAAAAGCCATCCCCAGCAGCGCAGCGGATTGAAGATTGGCCACAACGTCCTCGCGCGCGTAGCAGTCGGGCAGCATGGCGCGCGCCTTGCTCGTAGCAAGCGGTTCGCTGGGAAGAACCACGATCGCCCGCCACTCGGCTGGCGGCTCGACGCGTGCCACGTGCACTCGTTTGCCCTCACAGGCGGCGATCACAAAGCCGCCCAGCCAGCACGCCGAAGCGTTGTCCGGATGCCCTTCGAGCGCCGACGCCTCTTCCAGAATCCGCTCCGAACCCCAGCCCAGCCCGCCAAAATGCACCGCAAGCGCGATCGCCGCTAGCCGTCCCGCCGACGACGAGCCGCAGCCCATCCCCAGTGGAATCTCGTTGTCCATGCGGATCGCCAGAGGAACCACCGGCCGCCCATTGGCCTTGAGCAGCTCCTTGTAGACCTCCAGAACAAGGTTGTCCTCAAGCCGTGCAATATGTTCCCGGTTGCGTCCCGTGGCGGCAATCGAAAACTCTTGAGCAGGCTCGGCTTCGATCTCGAGATAGAAATCCAGCGCCACAGCCGCTGCGTCAAAAGCGGAGCCAAGATTGGCCGAGCTCGCCGGCAGGCGCAGTCGAAACCCGCCGTGATTCTCGAATTCAGTAATCAGGCCCTCGCTCATCCCACACTGCCCTTCAGCGCGGCCAACACAGCCGCCGGCGTGGCCTCGACGGCGATCGCGTTGCGCTGCAAGCTGTGGATCTCCGCTACCAGGCCCACGGTTTCCTCTTCCTCCAACAGTGTTCCTTTATGAAAGTCAATGGTGTAATCCGCGTCCTTGAGGGTATGGCCTGTCAGCACCAGAACCACGGTCTCGCCCGAGCCAATCCTGCCCTCGGCGCGCAGCTTCTTGAGCCCCGCCAGCGTGACGGCCGAGGCCGGTTCACAGCCCAATCCCTCTGCACCGATCTCCGCCTTGGCAATGGCGATCTCTGCTTCGGTTACATCCAGGCACCAGCCGTCCGTCTCTTGAATCGCCCGCGCGGCTTTCCGCCACGACGCCGGGTTGCCGATGCGAATGGCCGTTGCCCGCGTATGCGCTTCCACCGGCTCGATCGATTTCCCGCCGTGCTTGGCCATGCTTTGCACCAACGGATTGGCCCCCGCCGCCTGAATCACGCTGATGCGCGGCATCCGCGCCACCAGGCCCAGTTCGTACAACTCGTGGAAGCCCTTGCCCAGCGCCGAACTGTTGCCCAGATTGCCGCCGGGAACGATTAGGTGATCGGGTACATTCCAGTCGAAGGCCTCGGCAATCTCGAATGCCGGCGTCTTCTGCCCTTCAAGCCGATAGGGATTCACCGAGTTCAGCAGATAGATCGGCGCCTCTTTCACAATGTGCGTCAGCAGCGTCAGGCAGCCGTCGAAGTCGGCCTTCAACTGGCAGGTCAGCGCGCCGTAGTCCATCGCCTGCGAGAGCTTGCCCCAGGCGATCTTGCCATCCGGAATCAGCACCAGGCTGCGCAGCCCGGCGCGCGCCGCATAGGCCGCCATCGCCGCCGAAGTGTTCCCCGTCGAGGCGCAGGCCACCCACTCGAAGCCGCGCTCCTTGGCCACGCTCATCGCCGCGGTCATCCCAGTGTCTTTGAACGAACCTGTAGGATTCATCCCCTGATGCTTGGCAAAGAGCTGGTCGATCCCCAGCGCCCTGGCCGCGCGCGGCAGGTGATAAAGCGGTGTATTGCCCTCGCGCAAGCTCACCGCATTGCCAAAGCTGTCCAGAATCGGCAGCAGTTCACGGAATCGCCAGACGCCGGAGTGGTCCAGCCCCTCCGACGAGCAGCGCCGCTCGCGCCAAAGCCACTTCAGGGCTCCCGGATTCGGCCGGTCCTGATTGGGCCGGCTCGATTTGGGCCTATCTTGGTCAGGCCGCTCCAGGTCGGGTTGATCTTGGCTGAGCCGAGCCCGCTTGGGATCGTCCGTACCGGGACCATCTGGGCCCCCGCGCAGTCCCCAGCCTGGGTACTCCACTTCAAATAGATCGCCGCACTCGACGCAACGGAAATCCGGTTGAGCCTCAGCCCCCGAGATCCGCGCCCCACATCCGAAACAGCGTAGTTGATGCAAATTGTCGTTCATCTCTCCTGATAGGTTACCAGCCAGCGCAGCTTTTTGCCGCGCTGTTCGCCGCATCATGAGAACCAACAAGCCGGGCGCCCCATCCCTTGCGTATTTTGCGAAGTGTGGGAAGCCGCGAACCCATCCAGCTTTCTCAAAGCGCAAAGTCCGAAGGACAGTTGGCCCCATCGGAAATGGTCAGAACCCGACCATCACCGGCTCCATCTCCAGTCTGACTCCGAAGCGGGTCTCGACAGCGTCGGAGATTTGCCGAGCCAGCGCAAGGATCTCCACCGCATTTGCGCCGCCGAGATTGACCAGCGCCAGCGTGTGCCGCGATGAGATTGCGGCAGCGCCCAGCGTGTACCCCTTGGCGAATCCGGCCCGTTCGATCAGCCATGCAGCGGGAACCTTGATCTTGCCCAGATTCTCTAGGCCTGCACCAGCAGGAAATCGCGGCGGAGCCTTCTCGCTCACTGCCGCAATCTGCCCAAGCTGCTCTTCGTTCAATACCGGGTTCTTGAAGAAGCTCCCCGCGCTGCGGCAATCCGGATCGCCCTCGACCAGCAGCATTCCCTTCGTCTGGCGAATGCGCCGCACGACAGAAGCAACCTCGGCAAGACTCGCTTCCCTGCCTGCTGCCTCGCCTTCGGCAAGCGCCCGTTGCAAATCCGCATAGCGCACAGTGGGCGCGCCGCCCTGGGTAAGCCGATAATCTACGCGAGTTACAACGTACCGTCCGCGATCCGTCGAATTGAACCGGCTGCGGCGATAGGCAAACCCGCAATCTGCGGCAGTGAACTCGACGAATGCGTGTTGCTGCAAGTCGAAGGCCCGCACCCGCTCGATCGCCGAAGCAACCTCCTGCCCGTAAGCGCCCACATTCTGCACCGGTGTCCCGCCCGCTGTTCCGGGAATCCCCGCCAGGCACTCCAATCCAGCGCAATTGTCCTCGATGGCCCGCTGCACGCAGCGTTCCCAGTCCTCTCCCGCCGCGGCTCGATAGACCTTTTGGCCGGGAGCTTCAGGCGAATTTGACACCGTGATCCCGCGCAACCCCACGTGCAGCACAAGCCCGTCAAATCCCTCATCGGAGACCAGCAGATTGCTTCCTCCGCCAAGCACAAACAGCGCTACGCCACGTTCACCGGCCCATGCGGCAGCTTCGGCAATATCTTCTTCGCTTGCGGCCTCGACGAACCACCGCGCCGGCCCGCCGATGCCGAAGGTGGTAAAGGGCGCAAGCGACTTGTTTTCTTCGACGAGCATCTCTTCAAGGCTACATCACCGCATTCACGATAGAATAGCGGCAGGCAACTTCCCTTGCCGGAGGCGAAAATGTATCCAGAACTGATGGTCATTCCCATGCGCGAGGAGCTTGTGCGCGCTGGAATCAAAGAAGCCCGCAGCGCCGAGGACGTGGACGCGGCGGCAGCCCAGCCGGGCACAACATTATTGGTCGTCAACTCCATCTGCGGCTGCGCAGCGGGCAAGATGCGACCGGGGGTGCGCCAGGCGCTCGGCAATACCGCCAATCTGCCCGACCACAAGATCACTGTCTTCGCTGGCCAGGACCACGCAGCCACCGAGCGCGCCCGCGGTTACTTTGAAGGCAACCCGCCCAGCTCTCCGGCTGTCGCCATTCTGCGCGACGGCAAGTTGGTCTACCTGATGCAGCGCTCTGTCATCGAGCAGTCAACAGCGGAGCAGATCGCTGCGAAGCTCGTGACCGCATTCGACGAATTCTGCGCCAAGGCCACCGCGTAATCACCGACATTGCAGTGCTCACCGCAAAACGGCCTCCCGCATAGGGGGGCCGTTCTGCGCAAGCTCTGTTCGCAGGTGAAATCAGTCGCCCTCAGCCGCATCCGGCAGCGCCTGCACCTTGCTGTGCCTGACCGAATAAAGAAAATACACAAACAGCCCAATAATCAGCCAGACGATCAAGCGAATCCAATTCCACAAGCCCAGTGAATACATCAAATATCCGTTCGCAACAATGCCGAGCGCCGGGACGATCGGCAATCGGCCGGCAAAGTAAATCCCCGGCGTGCGGAAGGGACGGGGCTGATTGGGTTCTGTCCGCCGCAGGATAATGACCGCGGCGCAGACCATCACAAAGGCCAGCAGCGTTCCGATGTTCACCATGGTCCCGATCTTGTCGATGGGCGTGATGGAACCGATGATTGCCGCCAGCAGTCCCACCAGAATCGTGTTCTTCCACGGCGTATGAAACTTGGGATGGATGGCGGCAAAAAACTTCTTCGGCAGCAGTCCGTCCGAGGCCATCGCATACAGCACGCGCGTCTGCCCGATCAGCATCACCAGCATCACCGAGGTCAGCCCCGCCAGCGCGCCGCAGGTGATGATATCTGAAGCCCATCCAACGTTGTGATCCAAAAAGGCATGGGTGATCGGAGCTTCAATATTGACCAACTGCCATGGCACCATCCCGGTGAGCACAGCCGCCACACCAACGTAAAGGATGGTGCAGATGAACAGCGAAGCGATAATGCCGATGGGCAAATCGCGCTGCGGATTCTTGGCTTCCTGCGCGGTTGTCGAGACAGCATCGAAGCCGATAAAGGCGAAGAAGATATAAGCCGCAGCGGAACTGATGCCGGCTACGCCAAAGGGCGCGAAGCTATGCCAGTCGCTACCCCAGTTGGCGGGATGAACGTAATGCGAACCGAGCACCAGCACAAACAACACCACCGAGACCTTGATGGTGACGATCGTTGCATTGAATCTGGCGCTCTCTTTGATGCCCACGACGAGAATCCATGTAATGACCAGCGCAATGATGAAGGCCGGCAGATTGAAACCGATCTCGACGCCAAATACACGGGGTGCGGCGAGCAGCGAATCGGCCGCATCGGTCATCTGTGCCGAAGGGTGCGCCAGCAGGCTTGTAACCGCATCCAGAAACCCCTGCGAGCCGCGGATCAATTCCGGATGAGCTTTGGCAACCATGTCACGGGCCACGCTGTTGGTGGCCTGCGTCAGCGCCGTCCAGTGATCGTAGCTGAGCCAGAGAGGAAATCTGATGCCGAACATCTTCAGAAATTCAATAAAGTAATTCGACCAGCCTGAGCTCACCGTGCTGGCTCCCATCGCGTACTCGAGCGTCAGATCCCATCCGATGATCCATGCAAAAAGCTCGCCAAGGGTGGCATATGCGTAGGTATAAGCCGAACCGGCCAGAGGAATCATGGCCGCAAACTCGGCGTAACAAAGCCCGGCGAAGGTGCAGCCGATGCCGCACAGCACAAACGAAAGCATCAGGCTGGGGCCGGCACGGTGCGCGCCCAGACCTGCCATGACAAAAATACCCGCGCCAATCACCGCGCCCACGCCAAGCGCCGTCAGCGAAACCGGCCCCAGAGCGCGCTCCAGATGGTTCTCCCCCTCTTCTTTGGCTTCCGTGACGATCAGGCTGAGAGGTTTTCTCTTGAAGAGATTCGCCATTCTTGTGGGCTACTCCTTTGCTTGCAGGCCCTGTGAGGTTTTCCTGGACCAGAAGATATATACGGGAATGCCGAGCAGAACCAACACCAAGCCCGGCCAGGTGTACTGAGGCTTGTAACGCAATAATACGATACAAATCCACGCAGCCAGCGCGATATAAAGCGCAGGCAGCACCGGATAACCCAACGCCCTGTAAGGCCGTGGCGCATCGGGCCTCTTGAAACGCAGTACGAAGAGTCCCACGATAGTGAGAATGTAAAACACCAGCACGGCAAAGATGATGTAGTCCAGCAACTGGCTGTAAGAGCCCGAGATGCACAGCACCGTCGCCCACGAGGCCTGCACCAGCAAGCCTGCGGCTGGAGTTTTATAGCGCGGGTGTAGCTTGCCCACTGTCTTGAAGAAGAGGCCGTCCTGACTCATGGCATAGTAGACGCGCGCTCCGGCCAGCGACATGCCATTGGCGCAGCCGAAGGTCGAGATCAGAATCGCCCCGGCCATGAGATACGCGCCGCCGGAGTGGAAGATGGCCTCCAGCACCGCCGTCGCCACGCGATCCTCCGTCGCATATTGAATCCCCCGCGTCATCACCGTCGCGCCGTTCGGATCGCCATGCATCGGCAACACCAGCAGATAGCCGAGCGAAACCAGAAAATAGACTGTCAGTACAAATCCCGTGCCCAGAATCAGCGAAAGCGGAATATTTCTCTTGGGATTCTTCACCTCGCCGGCCGTGAATGTGATGTTGTTCCAGGCATCGGCGGAAAAAAGCGAACCCACCTGCACCACAGCCAGAATGACAAAGAGATTCACCAGCACCAGCGGCCCGCCAATGCCCACCTGGACGGGGTGCAGCGAACTCCAGCCCGCATTCCTCCAGAACTCGCCCCATCCAGCGCCAAAGTTCGCCTGCCAGGCTGTTGCATTGCGTCCCACGGTAAAGGCCAGCAAAATCAGGGCCCCCAGGCTCAACGCCTTGGCAGTTGTGAAGATGTTCTGAATCAGCGCGCCCAGTTTGACGCCGAAGATGTTCACGATGGCCAGGAAAACGACGATGACAATGCCCGTTAGGTTGGCCGTGTTGACGCCGATCTCCATGTTGCCCAGCACCATCGGTCCCACTCTCAGCGCGGGCACGTGCGCAATGTGCCAGAGCCAGTGGGTCGTCGAAATTGCCGGAAAGAAGACGCCAAGAAACTTGCCGAAGGCCACGGCGACCGCAGCGATAGTGCCCGTCTGAATCACCAGGAACAGCGTCCAGCCGTAGAGGAAACCCCACAGCGGTCCCAGCGATTCGCGCAGATAGACGTACTGCCCGCCCGCCTTGGGCATCATCGCCGCCAGCTCGCCGTAGCTTAGCGCCGCTGTCATCGTCAGAACCGCCGTCAACACCCACGCGCCCAGCAGCAGCGCCGGCGAGTTGGTGCCGCGCGCAATATCCGCGTCCACGATGAAGACGCCAGACCCGATCATCGACCCAACCACCAGAGCGGTAGAAGAGAACAAGCCAAGGCTCTGAACCAGTCTCGGTGCGCTGGCCGGATTGTTGTCCATCTCGCGCCCCAACAAGGCGGTCTCCTGACTTGAAGCAAGATTCAGAGGGGGTTACGGTCCGTCACTGGAAGAAGCATACTATGCGCCGTTCTGCCTGCAAAACAGACAGGTCATAGTAGCTCAGTCAACATCCGAGCCGCGCGTCATCATAGGGCATGAAAAAAATTATGCTCGGAACAATGCTTCTCTTCTGTCTCGCGGTACCTTATGCGGCGCAGGCCCAGGTCGTGGTGGTCGTACATCCCCACCATCACCACCACCACCATCATCATTACCAGCACCCCAACCAGTAAGCGGTTCGGAATGAAATCAATTAAGGCGCGAGACGGCTGGGTGCCCCGGGAAATAATGGGTGCCCCACCCTCGCCGCGTCTTTGTTTTTCCGGCTAGGGTGGGACACCATGAACCCAGGCCTGTAGCCCTCACCGCAATTCGGCGACCCACCGCCGAAACTCAGCCGCCGGGTCCGGCTGCCGAAAGATCCCGCCGGCGACAGCTACAACCGTCGCTCCCGCGGCCAGCGCCTCAGCCGCCGAGGCCATGGTGATGCCCCCGATCGCCACCAGCACCGGCCCAGCGCCAGCCTCCTGACGCAGCCGCCGAATGCCCTCCATGCCAATCAATGGCGAGCTGACCTGCTTGGTCCGCGTTGCGAAGACGGCGCCAATCGAAAAGTAATCCACCGGAGCCGCGAGAATCCCCGGAACCATGCCAGCTGCGCCGCCGCCGAAGGTGCCCACGATTCGATCCGGCCCTAGCAGCTTGCGTGCCTCGTCCGGCTTCAGGTCACCTGCATCCACATGAACGCCGTCAAATCTCAGTTGTTCAACAAGATCAACTCGATCATCTAGAATCAGCTTCACCTTTCCAGAGGGCATCGCTGCGCGGAGTGTCTCCCCGTCTGCCAGCAGTTCAGCGTCAGGGCCGGTCTTGTTGCGGTATTCGAGCAGTGTCACGCCGGCGTCGGTTAGCTCCCCACCCAGACGCTTGAGATACTGCGACCGGTCAGTGGCCGGAATGAAAGACGCGTCAAGAATGGGATAAATCTTGGGAAATGAGAAGGTAGTCATGGAACTAGATTAGATGCAGCAGCCTTCAGTTGTCAGTGGTCAGCCCGGTTAAGCTCCCGTCCGGCAAAAGCTCTCTTGCCCAGGCCTTGAAGCCTGCCGGGCCAAATCTCCCAAGGCGCTGACCACTGAACACTGACTACTGTTCACTGTCCTGGCATTTCGTCTGCCGAGGGCCCATACGCCCCTGGAATCGGCTTGTCGAGCAGCCGCAGGTAGACGCCAAGCTGGGCGCGGTGGTGAATCAGGTGGTCCAGCACCCAATTGCGGAAGACACGATATTTTGATTCGTCAATCCAGGCCTGCCCCCCGGCGATGAACTTCCAATTCTCGTCCCACTTCGCCGGCGCAAAGTCGGCAAATGCCTTCTTGGCCTGGGCTGTCTCCTTGTCGAAGCGCTCCAGTAGAGCCGTCGTCGAGGCAGGGATGTAGGCCTCGAACTTGTGGTCTGCAGGAAACTCCAGCTTATCTGTGGTAAAGGTTGTCGTCGCCCACTCCCCGGCAGTCTCGGCGAGATGCCCGGCCAAGCGGCCCAGGCTCATGGATTTGGGGTGGGGTTTGTAGGTGAAATCGGCATCGGCCGGGATCGCCTCAAGCATCTTGCGGGTTTTGGCGGTCTCGCGGTCGTATTCGGCAATCAGTTCCTGTTGAATGTCCATTCGGGCAACCTCCTGTGTTGCGAAGCCAGCATACAACAGGTTCGCCCAAAAAGCGAAGAAAAAGCGATAAATTATTTTCGCATTAAAAAAGCAGTTTCCTATCCCTATCGGAAGCGAGTCGAAACAAATGCCGACGAAAAGGACTCCTGCCAGCCGATTCCTGCCGGCGGTGGCGTGACCTGAGGCGGCACATCGACCGGCAACCGCCAGGCCGGAGGCTCAGGGTCGTCGATCTGCAAGTAGTTGCTGTGCTCGAATTTCCAGCCGTCCGGGATCTCAAAGGGGGCCTGGAAGTTCGCCGGCCATGGCGCAACGGGGCCGCAATGTCCCAACGCCGCATGCCACCAAGGATGGCCAGCGGCTATGATGCCCGCAAAGAAATTGCCCAACGGAAAACATGCCGACAGCACCTCATCCTCCTTCGAGGCGAGCACAGAGATGCTTCCAATATTCCCTGCCGCTGCCTGGAATTCGGTCGCCAGGCAATTGTCGTCGATCGCCGGGGCCATCAAGATCACGCGGCGAACCGGCAGAGTCAAATGCGAAATCGTCGCCAGCACCACTCGCGCTCCCAGACTGTGCGACGCAAACGAGATGCTTGCCGCACCCTGAAAGTATGCATTGATGAATTCAGCTGCCAGGCTGCCTGCCTCGTCGGCGATCTTCGGCTCGTCGGGATAATCGAGCCCATGCGCCCACACTGAATCGCCCGGCCAAAGCAAGCCCAAAAATGCCGATGCCGGCTGTGGAAGCTGGAGCAGCCTGCCCCAATTCGACAGGTGCGCGATCCCGTCGGCGCGATTCACGTTAAAGCCATGGGCAGCGATCAGGATGTGCCGCCCCTGGATCACACCCAGCAGTTCATTCAGGTTGAGGCCGGTGTAGTTGGCAATATTGGTTCCCTGGTTGGTGCTCACCGAGGCAGCCAGGCCCCCGCCAACCGGCTGAAGACGAAGATCGAAGAATAGACTCATGGCCGCCTACTTCTTAACTGCCTGCATGGTGTTCACAGCCGTCGACAACGCACTGGAGATGTCCTTCGCGATCGGCGCCAGCGGCGTAGCCAGCAATCCAACCAGCAGAGCTAGAAACATATCCGGCTTCCACCAGTACGCTCCCCAGGAGCCAATCAGACTCAAACCGCCGACGAATGCCAGCCCTACCGCAATCAATGCAGCCAGCGCGCGTGTGCTGTTGCGATAGACCTGGTCTGCCTGCTGGTAGGCCTCATCGAGCAGTGCCGTCACGATCAGGTCGAAACGCGCATAAGCGTCGCCATGTTGCTGGGTCAGCGCTGTCGCCGAGGCGATGCTCTGCGCCACCGCGGTCAGCAGAGCCGGATCGACGTTCGTCTTGGCCGCCAGCGCCGCGGCATTCCCCGCGCTCAGATGCAGCTTGATCAGGGATTTGGCAATCGACTTCTGGCTGCCCAGATCGGTTCCATTCACCCAATTGGCTAGCAGCGATTCCAGAACATTGGCTTGCGGCAGCGCGTTCAATGGCTGGCCAGCCCCCGCCTCATCGGGCGTCAGCCCCGAGACTGTCGCCCGGATTCGCCCAAACCCCATGTGATTGATCCCCGGAAACACCGGCTTGACGGCTTCAAGCAGTCCAAAGGCCGCAGTGCCTAACCCGCCGATTGCCGTAATCGCTTGAGGAAGATTCGATAGGATCATGAGTCACATCCCCTTTCATCCGGTAACTTTACAGTCGATATGCGGGACAGTAAAGAGAAATCTTGGCGCTTTGCGGGCCAGATGATCCGATCCTGTCTTCCCAGGTGGGCTCGATCTCCATCGAGAAATCGAAGGCTGGATCCCTTGCCGGAATCCAGCCCTCATTCCTAAATTCGATTTGGATGAATCTCGGGTTCGCAGCCTATCTTTCCAATCACTGGGCCAGGAAGTTCTCCATGAAACTGGTATCGAACTCGCCCGCGCGGAAACCGGGGTCGGCAAAGATCCTTTGGTGCAGCGGGATGGAGGTCTCAATTCCCTGAACAATGAACTGGCTCAGCGCGCGCTCCATCTTGGCAAGCGCCTCGGCCCGGTCGCGCCCATGCACGATCAGCTTGGCGATCAGCGAGTCATAGTAAGGCGGCACAACCCCCTCGGCATACTGCGCCGTATCCACACGCACGCCATTTCCGCCCGGCACGTTGAAGGCCGTGATCTTGCCCGCCGAGGGCGTGAACTTTACCGGATGCTCGGCATTGATGCGGCATTCGATCGCGTGACCGCGAATCTCCAGCTTTTCAGGCAAGATCGCATCCAGCCGTTCGCCTGAAGCAATCAGGAGCTGCGCCTTCACGATGTCAACGCCGGTAATCGCTTCGGTAATCGGGTGCTCCACCTGCACGCGGGTATTCATCTCGATGAAGTGGAGTTGCCCCTCCTCGTCCATCAGAAACTCAACCGTTCCGGCATTTTGATAGCCGATCTCGGTGAGGCAGCGGCAGAGCGTCTGGCTGATCTCCTCGCGCATCGTCGGCGTCACTCGCAGGCTTGGCGCCTCTTCGATGAGTTTTTGGTGCCGTCGCTGGATCGAGCACTCGCGCTCAAAAAGCGTCCTCACATTGCCGTGCTCGTCGGCCAGCACCTGGAACTCGATGTGGCGAGGGTTCTCGATGAACTTCTCCATGTAGAGCTCGCCGTTGCCGAATGCATTGGCCGCCTCGGTATACGCGGCATGGAAGAGGTTGGGCAGCTCCTCCACCGCGCGCACAATTCTCATGCCGCGCCCGCCGCCGCCTGCCTTGGCCTTCAGGATGACCGGAAAGCCAACCTTCTTCGCCCACTCCTGCGCCTCTTCCGCGGTAGCGATCACCCCGTCGGAGCCTGGAAGAATCGGCACATTGGCCCGCTTCATCGCCTGGCGCGCCTTGTCCTTTTCTCCCATGAGACGGGTAATCTCCGGAGGCGGGCCGATGAACTTTATATTCGACGCGCGGCAGACCTCGGCGAAGTTGGCGTTTTCGCTGAGCAGTCCATAGCCCGGATGAATCGCATCCACGTCGGCGATCTCTGCGGCGGAGATCACGGCCGGCACATTCAGATAGCTCTCCGCCAGCCGCGGCGGGCCAATGCAGATAGCCTCGTCGGCAAACCGCACGTGCAAAGAGTTGCGGTCGGCCTCGCTGTAGACAGCGACCGTGCGAACACCCAGTTCACGGCAAGCATTCAGCACGCGCAGAGCGATCTCGCCGCGATTGGCAATCAGTACCTTACGAAACATGGAATTCCTTTAGGTAGCTTCTGGATTACCCAATGTTTTGAAAGGGCACAGCTTCAGCCGTGCCACAAATGCCCCAATTTCAGCGTGGGCTTTAGCCCCTGAGGGAATGAAGGGGGCGCGATCAAGCCCTGTTCAGAGCTACTTTAAGCGGTGCAATCGGCGTTCGCGGTGCTGATTGGCCAGGCTAACTCTGCCAACACGCGCAAACCGCGCTAACTCAGCAGAGCTTTCACCCCACGCGGATGGAATACAACGGCTGCCCATACTCGACCGGCTGTCCGTTGGAAACGATGCACTTGACGATCTCCCCCGAAGCGTCTGACTCGATCTCGTTCATCAGCTTCATCGCCTCGACGATACCAATCACCTGTCCCTTGACCACTTGATCCCCTGGAGAAACGAACGGTTCCGAACCGGGCGCAGGCGAACCGTAGAAGGTCCCGACCAAAGGCGACTTGACGATGTGCAGCCCAGAGTCGAGGCCGGCATCGCTCGATTCGGTGCCGGCACCCGGGTCAACCCGCTCTGGAGTCTGGGCAGCCGCGGCCCTCGCCACGGCAGACGGGGCAGAAGCCAGGACCCGCGCCAGATCACCCAAGCCAGCCGATGAAGCCTCCGGCGGGTTGAATTTGAGACGTATCTTCAGGTCGCCCCGGTCCAGATCGAACTCGGCAACCTGATACTGCTTCAGAAACTCAATCAGTTGTTTCAGATCCTCAATGTCTTGTGGTTTCATTCGTCCTTGACTCTCTCGCGTTAGGGTGCAATCAAAGTTCGATCAATGCCTTGGGCGCGGGCGTGAGCACCTGTCCTCCGCTTCGCGTCACTGCCACCATATCTTCGATGCGTACGCCAAATCGCTCCGGAAGATAGATTCCCGGCTCGATGGTGATAACCATGCCGGCCTGCAGCCTGATGGCTTGTCCGGCGCCGATCCGTGGCGGCTCGTGAATCTCGAGGCCAAGAGCATGGCCGGTGGAGTGCGAGAATGCCTCGGCCAGTCCCGCATTGCGCAGTACGCCGCGCGCTGCCTCGTCCACATCGCCGCAGCTTGTACCGGGAGCCACAGCGGCAATCCCGGCCTCCTGCGCCTCCAAGACCGCCTCGTAAGCGAAGCGCTCCTTCACCGCCGGCTTGCCCAGGTGCACGGTACGGGTCATATCCGAGCAATAACCCTTGAGAATAACACCGAAGTCGAGCGTTACGAACCCGTTGCGAGGCAGCTTTGCAGCGGTGGCGCGGCCATGCGGCAGAGCGGAACGGACACCCGATGCGACGATCGTCTCGAACGACATCCCCTCGGCTCCCAGCAATCGCGCTTGGTACTCAAGCTCAGCGGCCACTTCAAACTCTCTAAGGCCGGGCTCGATAAACCCCAGAATGCCTTCAAAAAGCTTGCAGCCCATCAACGCCGCCTCGATCATCAGCGCCAACTCGTCGTCGTCCTTGACCCCGCGCAACGGCTCTATCAATGAAGCGGCCAGCGGAGTCAGAAGGCTCCGGCGAAGCCGTGTGGGCAACGCGGCCCTCCAGCGAGCCAGATCGGCCACGCTGGTCCTGACGGGATCGAAGCCGGCGAAGACGACGCCCGGCTGCGCCGCCAGCCACTCGACCGCCGCAACCGCCGGAGGACCGGAGACGACTTCTACCTCAGCGTCGGCAACCTCTTCTGCGGCTTGCGTCCTGTAGCGGCTGTCGGTATAGAGCCGCGCGTTCCTGCGCGTGATGGCCAGTGCGGCGCTCGAACCGGTAAATCCCGAGAGATAGCGCAGATCGGGAAGATGCGTGACCAGCAGGCCATGAAGCCCGGCTTTGGTCAGACGGCGGCGCAACAGCCCGATACGGCGAAAGTGATCCACGGGGTAAGAATAACAGGGGAGCGAAGATGCCGGATCACCTGCGCAAATCCGAGACTGGGTGTTTGAAGTATGTTATCATCGTTGTATATCAAAGGGGGTCCGATATGCGCACGCTTGTGGACATTCCGGCGGACGATCTGAAGCTCCTCAACGGGGTCGTCAAGACCTTGGCCATCTCTCGTGCCGAGTTCGTGCGCCGCGCCATTGCGAAGTCCCTTGAGCCGCACCGCCTCTCTCAAAAACAGGAAGCCTTCGGACTGTGGTCAAAGCAACCCGTTGACGGCCTGAAGTATCAGGAAAGGATGCGCGAAGAATGGCAAGAAGGAACGTTCTCTTCGACACCAACATCCTGATCGACTATCTGTGCGGCATTCCGCAGGCGCGGATTGAGATGGGGCGATATTCCAACCGCGCAATCAGCGTCATCACCTGGATGGAAGTGATGGCCGGAACCACTCCGTCCGATGAACAGCAAATCCGGGCTTTCTTGCTGACCTTCGGCGTTCTGGCTCTCACATCGGAAGTGGCGGAACAGGCCGTTACTCTACGCCGCAAACGAAAGATCAAGTTGCCCGACGCCATCATCCAAGCCACAGCACAGATTGAGGACCGCCTCCTCATCACCAGAAATACCCGCGATTTTCCCAGCAGCGATCCCGATGTTCGGATACCGTATAAGCTTTAAACACTTTGGCAGAAGGCAGATTTCTGCTTTTCTGCCTCCAGTCGTAGCGAGGAGAGATAGGTGCTCTGAACATGACCAACGAAAGCTCATCCGACGGCAGGTATGCCCCTCTTCCCGACAAGGCCCTCGAGCTATGCAGGATGACCGGAGCACCTCCGCGCCTCGTTGCACACCTGACGCTCGTCCACGATGCGGCTCGAAGATTAGTCAACGGAGTTCATGCTGTATTTCCAGCGCTGAAGTTCGACGAAGAGGCTATCTACTTTGGAGCCGCTACGCACGATCTCGGTAAGACCATTCATTCCGTTGAACTGAGCGAGTCGGGGATGCTCCACGAGTCTCGCGGAGTCGAGTTGCTCAGAGAACTCGGTGTGCCCGAGGATCTGGCCCGTTTTGCATACACCCACAATAACTGGACGGGGTCTGTTTCAGTAAAGATAGAAGATCTTCTGGTAGCTCTTGCGGACAAATGCTGGAAGGGCAAGAGGGTCACCGATCTTGAGACACTGGCAACAGAAACGCTGGCGGAGCTCACGGGGATTCCTCAATGGCATTACTATGCGGTTCTTGACGATCTCTTGCAGGACCTGGCAAGTGACGCCGATGCAAGACTTGAGTGGCAGAGAAGTTTTCCCTTGATTTGAGATTAGGAGTTCTGTCGAAGCAGCTGCGACTGATCTCTTATCCCTGATCTCTGCTCTTACATCGCCGGCCGGACCGGCTTCCTCTGCTCGGGGTCCACGTTCAGATCGGCGGCGTGCTGGTCCGATTGCCGATCCATCCACTCGTCGAGACGGCTGCGTTTGAAGCGCCAGCGGTTGCCCAGCTTGAAAGCGGGCACGAACCCCTCGGAGGCATATTTATAGAGCGTGTCGGGCGAGATGCCCAGGTACTCCGAAGCCTGGCGAATGTCCATGACCTCCCGCACTTCGGGTACAAGCAAATTGGAACGGAGAGCAGCGCTGCGCATGTTTAGCTCCTGGAGGTGGGGAACCCCCCGGACGAGATTCCGGCAATCCTGCCGGTACTCTTGTATATAGCGCGGATTCACCCGGAATTTCAAGGCTTTTCAGGCAGTTGCAGGAAATTAACGGAGCGTCGCGCCCCTCTTCTTGGAATCAAACCGACACTCTATCACAACAAAACCCAACCCGTAGGGTCGCCGGCTCCAACTACCACAATCCCTCGGGTCATTACGACGGATGGTGCGTCGATCTCAATTAGTGTCGTCCCGCCGGTGCAGCGTTGGTTTGTCGTCGCCGCTGGAACTGCCAGGGTCCGATGTGCTCGTTGTGCTGGTCGGATCGCCGCCGTCGGTGCTTGCCCGGCGCAGCGACGGTTTCTTCGTATCCTTGGAGTCGGTCAGACGGCGCTTGTTCTCGATCCTCGCCAGCCTCGCCTTCACGTCATCAAACTCCGAGGTGGTCACCGTGTATTCATCGCGAGGCGGCAAGATGCGGGCAATCTCCTCCTGCGAGTGCAGAATGCGGTCCGGTGTTTGCGGGTGGTCGGCAAAGACCTTGGCCACCGCGCCGGGCTTGCGCTTCTCGAGCGCCTGCACTTTCTCAAAGAAAGTGATAAAGGCCTGCGGATCGTAGCCCGCGCGGTACATGTACTGCACGCCCAGATAATCGGCCTGCCCCTCAAACTCACGGGAGAACTTCATGAAGGTGACTGGCACGGCAAAATTGGCCGCCTCATAGATGCCGTAACCCGTCCAGCCTCCGATGAAGATCAGTGGAATCATGCCGATCTGGGTGTAGTTGAGCCTCGTCATCTCGCGGGCCGCGTGGTGGGCGCAGACGTGCGCCGTCTCATGGGCCATCACCCCCGCCAGCTCAGCCTCCTCGTCGGCGTTCAGAATCAACCCCGAGTTGACAAAAAAGAACCCCCCCGGAAGCGCAAACGCGTTGATTTCGTCCGAATCGATGACCTTGATCGTGAACGGCACCTTGCAATCGGAGTTCTTGACAATGTTCTGGCCGATGCGGTTCACGTATTCGGTCACCACGGGATCGGTGATGAACTTGGTGCTCCTCTCGATATCCATGGCATACTGCTTGCCCATCTTGATCTCAGAGTCGGTCGAGTACCAGTTCCCTAGCCCGCGGCCTCCAATATCGCGATTGCCAACAGCGCTCACGTCGTCGATTGAGCCCGGCTTGACGGTGACTTTCTGGCTGCCCGGTTCCACAACCTTCTCCGGGTTCACTGTGCTGCTGGCCGGGCTATCGCCTCCCACCGGAGTGGTTCCCGGCGCAGGCTTGTCGGTTTTGGTTGTCGCAGGCTTAGCGTCCTTTGAAGTTGACGCCGCCGGAGCCGGAGCGGGCGCATCCCCTCCTACCGATGTCGATCCCGGCGCAGGCTGCGCCGCAGAGGTATCCGCTGAAGGCGCGCTCGACGCTGTCGTTTGCGCGCGGCATATCGTACCAATGGCAAGGGCCAGAGCCAATCCTGCCAGCACCGTTGCTTTGGAAGCTATCCGAACTGTCCTCATGACCTCACCTCCGGTACCCTTGCATCCTCACAGCTTATTCTGAATTCGGAAGAACACCTCTTCGTATGAGGGTACGACCTCGTCGTGCCGTAAATGTCTCAAGAAGAGCGCGGGCTCAGGCCCTTGAAGATGTCTTTCGGGAAAGTCGCCGATCCTCTTGCTTCTTCCAAAGTCTGACAGGCTCCTGACCTCCGAGCCGCACTGCCCCAATCCTTAGACGCAAGTATCTGCCTCTTTGGCACAATTCTGCAGAATAATTTCTTCCAGGCCCGGTTGCCACCTTGAAAGGCAAGAGTCCGCTCAGCTTTCACCTGGTCCCTTTGTCAGCGTCCTTCTCTTGGAGACCTGATCTGTCTGCGTTAAAGTTGAGTACACAGAGCAGTGAGGAGAGAGAACTTGCGCCGAATCATTCTGGGGATCGCAGCCATAGTCTTGTTTGCGGCGATGCAACTGGCTGCCCAGCCGGCCAATTCGCACCCTCATTCGCCTCTGGCAGATCTGCTCCACCCGCACGCGCACGCCCGCCCCGCTCCGGCCAATGCGGAGCGCACTCCGGAGGCCGTTTTCGACGCCACCAGCCTCGGATCTCCGCTGCTGCTCGACAAGGGCTGGCGGGTTGGCATCACCGCCAATCCGGCCGCTGCCTTGCCGGAATTCGACGACTCCGCCTGGGCCATCCGCGATGCCAAAGAGGCCTTTGCCGAAGTCCCCGATGAAGATCATCCCGCCGGTGCTCCGAATCAGGACCAGGGTCCCCCTCATGCCAACGGCCACCAGCGCCCCTTCGCCTGGTTTCGCCAGCACATCAAGCTGGCCCCCAACCACGGACCGATCGTGCTGATGATCGAGCTGCCACCCAACGAGAATGCCTCGACGGGTCCGGAGTTGTTAAGCGCCGACGTGTTCGTCAATGGCCGCCAGATCCGCCCGGAAGGACCTCACGGAGACGCTCCCGAGCGCTACCAGCAGGTCTCTCGCATCTACCCACTGAACCTTGACCCTTCAGAGACCTCTCTGACCCTGGCGGTGCGCGCCCTTTATTTCCCCTTCGGCTACGGGGCTTACACTAGTTTTTTTGCCAACCGGAAAATCCTCCTGGGTAACCGTGAAGATCTCGCCCACTCGCTTGAGCTGTGGTCCTCTCACAATCTCTTTCTTCGCATTCCAAGGCTGGTGGACGCATTCTTGCTCACCGTCCTGGCGCTCTTCCTGCTGGCGCTCTATTTCACGCAGAAGGGCCACGTCGAGTATCTGTGGCTGGCCCTGTTTGAGTTTGTTCAGGCGCCGATGAGCTTTGTGGAGATGGCCTGCAGCACGGCTTCCCTTGACCATCTCTGGTTCCAGGGCATCGTCCTTCAGTTGCTTCTGGCGTCGGCCTATCTTTACTTTGAATTCCTCGTCGCCTTTCTCTCGCTGCGCAGGCGCTGGTATATCCGCCTGCTGCGTTTCACCGCCCCCATCATGGCCTTAATCCTCCCCGTGTTCCTGTTGGCCGGTCACAGCACATTGATGGAGATCGCTTTGGCTGTGATCCTGTTGTCCAGCTTTGGTTGGGTGTTGGGATGGATCATATTTATCTTCAGCACGCTGCTCATAGCCACACTGAAGCGTAACTTTGAGGCGGCTTTGCTGCTGCTCTCGCTGATGCTCAGCGGAGTGGCCTGGATCGAGAGTTTGCTGGCGACCCGCATGAGCGCCTTCGGCGATCAGGCATACCACTCCCCTCTCACCTTCCAGGCAGGGCCTATCCCCATCACCGTTGAAGTGATCGCAGGCTTCGTCGGAATCGCCGTCATCGTGCTCATCATCTTCGGCCGCTTCCTGCGCGTGCAGCGCGACCAGGAGCGAGCCTCGAGCGAACTGGCAGCCGCTCGCAGCGTGCAGGAGCTCATGATTCCCCAGGAGAAGCTCGAAACTCCGGGCTACGAAGTCGATTCCGTCTACAATCCGGCCAACGAAGTGGGCGGCGACTTCTACCATCTTCAACCCACCTCCGACGGCGGACTGCTGGTGGTCATCGGCGATGTCGCCGGCAAAGGCCTGCAAGCCGCCATGAACGTCTCCATGCTGATGGGAGCGCTGCGCAGCACTCCAGAGCGAAGCCCGGCAAAGATTCTCGAATCTCTAAACCGCGTGCTGGTCGGCAGCGAAAGCTTCACCACCTGCCAGGCTGCCTGGTTTGGCCCGAGCGGAGAGCTTGTGGTGGCGAATGCCGGCCACCTGCCGCCCTACCTCAACAGTCAGGAGGTCGCGCTTCCCGGTGGTCTACCTCTGGGTTTTCTCTCAAATGTCAGTTATCCCGAAGTCCGCCTCTATCTGCATCCCGGCGACCGCATCCTGCTGATGTCGGATGGAGTGGTCGAGGCGCGCCAGCCCTCCGGCGAACTCTTCGGCTTTGACCGCGTGCACAACCTGAGCAATCAGAGCGCCTTCTACATCGCCGACGCCGCCAAGGAATTCGGCCAGGAAGACGACATCACCGTACTCACCGTCAGAAGATTGGCACATGCCGTTGCGGCGTGAGAGCCGCCTTGGCGGCGAGCGGATTCTGGCTGGAGCTTCGGCCATCAATCCCGAACAAAAAAGCCCCCTCTCCGTGGGAGGAAAGGGGGAAGGAAGCGATCACCAATTCAAGATCAGGGGCACTGCATCGTGGGGCTGCGCCGTCACGGCAGCCAATGCTTGCGAGATGGGCTTCGTGGCAGGATTCTAGAGAACCAGGTTGACGTTGTTCAATAAGATTGTCTGGAGCACTTGCTTGCCATCCTGAGTGCCCGTGGATACGCCGGGGTGGCTGTTCTTCTGTTCCACTACCTTCGCTGGCACCGTGACTGAAGCAACGCCTTTGCTAGCCAGCGTGACCTGAGCAGCGGTACCGGTGGCCGTATAGGTGACCTTGTAGTCTCCAGCCGGCAACACGGTCGAGCCAACCTGCACGGCAACAGGAACCGTTACCGTTTGCGACTTATTTGCTGCCAATGCTGGAACTGCAAGAAGTGAACAAACCAGTACGAATCCGAAAATGCGCTTCATGTTTTTCTCCTCAATTGCCCCGCCACTCTTACGGAATCTGCGAAGCATTTGAGATAAGTAAACCACTCAACGCGAGATTTGAAGCTTAAGAAAGCTTAAGCGCGGCTGCATCGGTTCTTCAGTGACTGTCCCCGTATCCATGAATGCCAAGTGAATTTTTCATCAAGAAGTATTTACGCTTTAGCCGTTTGACCTGGAATCGTGATGCAAACTCGCAGGCCTGGCGAGGCGTTCTCGGCCTCAATGCTTCCTCGATGCAGTTGCACCGCCCGCTTGGCAATCGAGAGTCCTAGCCCCGAACCCCCACCATTGGCTGAGCGCGCCTCTTCCGCGCGAAAGAAGGGATCGAAGATCCGCCCGAGAAACTCCGGGGCAACTCCCGGGCCGTAGTCCCGTACTTCTATGAGGGCCTTATGATCGGTCTCTGAGATAGTCACGTGGATCGTGGAATCGCGCGGCGAATAGCGGATCGCATTGCGCAGCACATTCTCGACAGCCCTGCGCAGCAGCTCCCTGTTGCTCATGAGCGCGCGAAACAGCGAGCCTTCCACCTGGATGCAGCAACCGCGAAAATCGGCCTCCACTGAGCAGTCCCGCACCACCTCATCGACGATCTCCCTGAGCGGCACCGGGTCCATCTCCTGCATGGCTGGATCGTCTTCGACGGAGGTGATTTCAAGTAGATCGGTCACCAGGCACGCCATGCGATTAATGTCGCGCTCAATCCGATCGAGCGCCGCGTCGCTGTCTTGCGAAGTCCGGGCCAGTTTTACGGCAAACTTGAGACGCGCCAGCGGCGAACGGAGCTCATGCGAGATGTCGGCGAGCAGCCTCCGTTCGCTCAAAATCAGGTGTTCCAGCCGTTCTGCCATCTGATTGAACGACCGGCCAAGCTGCCCAATCTCATCCTCTCGCCGCGTTTGAACGCGAAGGGAGAGATTGCCCTTGCCGAAGCCGCTTATGGTGGCGGCCACTTTGCGAATCGGCAGCACAATGCCGATCCAGGCCAGCCAGCCAAGAATGCCGGTGGCGCCAAGAACGATGAAGTAGTATGGCAGAAATGTCCAGATGTGCGGCCGGGCAACCTGACCCTCGGCGGCAAAACAGTATCTTCCATCTTCAGACCGATGCGCGATGATCCATGTCCCGCGCACCTTTGTCCGTAGACTGGGAACCGATGGCGGTGGAAGAAGAGCCGACCTGTTCTCTCCCGAATAGAGATCGATCCCGGATCCGTTCAGAAGGTAATGACTACCTCCGCCGAAGGTGGCGTCCAGGCTCATCAAATATTCGTGCAGTGCCGTCTTGCCGTGTTCTTCGTACGCCTCCCGCGCGCTTCTTAGTTGGAGTTCGTCAAACCTCTCAAAAAGAGGGTTGAGCAACTGGTTCTGCATGTGATCCGAAACCATATGGAACACAAGAAAGGAGATAGAAAGTATGACCGTCATGGCGATCGCCACGCGGGCATTCAAAGATCGGACGGTGATTGCTCTAATCTTTTCCGGCAAGAACATAGCCAACCCCGCGAACCGCGCGAATCAAGCCCCGGCCACCATGCAGTTTCTTGCGCAGATGGCTGATATGAACATCGAGAAAGCGGTCGTACGGCGTGGCTTCGCGCTCAAACAGCAGCGCCGTAATCGCATCCCGTGAAACAACACTGCCTTTGGAGCGCATCAGTAGCTCCAGCAGATCAAACTCCATCCCTGTCAGCTCCACCGCAGAGTCGGCGCTCCACACTTCGTGTGTGTTGAGATCGATGCGGATCTTGCCCACGCTGAGAGTCGAATCTCCCTGCCGCACGTCCGCCGACGCCCGTCGCAGGACGGCCTGAACCCGCGCCATCAACTCGTCGGGGTCGAAGGGCTTTGGGAGATAGTCGTCTGCGCCTGTATTCAATCCGAGTATCCGGTCATCGCGATGAACACGCGCGGTCAGCATGATCACGGGCAGACTCTTGCTGCGCCGCAACTGCCGGAGGACGGCGAATCCGTCGATCTCTGGAAGCATGACATCCAGAATCAAAAGATCGTAGCTGCCATGGAGTGCGCGCGCCAGCCCTTCGCGGCCGTTGTGAGCCGAATCCAGAGAGTGCCCGGCCCCGCCGAAAAACTCCCTCATCATCGCGCACAACTCGACATCGTCATCCACCAGCAGCAACGACAACGGTTTTTCACCAGTTACCATCGCAACGGTCTCATGTCCTGCCCTGGATTTGCATTTGCCAGTCCAAATTGTCGCACAGTTCCGATTGAACAAGTGGAGTCATAACAATTCTTAAGGTTTCCGCGATGGGAAGTTCTGATCAGAAGAAAAACGCCCCATCCAATCGGATGAGGCGCCTTTGCTTCTTGCTTTTACGACCACCGGGAGCGTCCGGCCCCACCGCAGGTGGCAACTGGAGCGTCTGCCTGGATAGCCTGCCCTGAGCGAAGTCGAAGGGGCAAATCCTTAATCGTAATATTCCAGGCCAAGGTGCGTGATCAGATCCGCGCCCATGATGTGCCGCAGCGTGTTCTTCAGCTTCATCGACTGAATAAACAGGTCGTGCTCCGGATAGAGCCCCGGCGCGCTCTGCGGCGACTTCAAATAAAAGCTCAGCCACTCCTGAATGCCCTTCGAGCGCAGTTCCGGCGCACGCTTGGCCAGGTCCATGAAGAGCACCAGGTCCAGCGCGATCGGCGCAGCCAGAATCGAGTCGCGGCAGAGGAAGTTCACCTTGATCTGCATCGGGTAACCCAGCCAGCCGAAGATGTCGATGTTGTCCCAAGCCTCCTTCTCGTCGCCGCGAGGAGGATAGTAATTGATGCGAATCTTGTGATAGAGGTCCTTGTAGAGATCGGGGTAAAGCTCCGGCTGGAAAATGTAGTCGAGCGAACCCAGCTTCGATTCCTCTTTGGTCTTGAACGATTCAGGATCATCCAGCACTTCGCCGTCGCGATTGCCTAGAATGTTGGTCGAGAACCAGCCTGATACTCCCAACATGCGCGCCTTGAAGGCCGGCGCCAGCACCGTCTTCATCAGCGTCTGCCCAGTCTTGAAGTCCTTGCCGCAGATCGGCGCTGCGTTCTTTTTCGATAACGAGACCATGGCCGGGAAGTCCACCGTCAGGTTCGGTGCCCCGTTGGCAAAGGGCACGCCTTCGGTCAACGCGGCATAAGCGTAGATTTGCGACGGCGCAATGGCGATGTCGTTTTCTTCCAGCCCTTTTTCAAAAGCCTCGATGCTCTGATGCACATCCGTCGGCTCGATAAAAATCTCAGTCGAAGCGCACCAGATCATCACGACTCTGTCCACGGTCTTTTTGAAGGCCTGAATATCGGCCCTCACCTGCTCTGCCAGTTCTCTCTTGTTCTTGCCCTTTTTGATGTGCGTGCCATTGAGCCGCTTCACGTAGTACTGGTCGAAGACCGCCGGCAGAGGCTTGATCGTCTCCAGGAAGGGCTTCAGTTGGACCAGCGTCTCTTTCTCCAGCACCGCGGCATGCGAGGCCGCCTCGTAGACGTTGTCCTCGAAGATGTCCCAGCCGGTGAAGACCAGATCGTTCAGATTCGCCAGCGGCACAAAATCCTTGATCCGCGGCGACCTGTTGTCCGTCCGCTTACCGAGCCGGATGGTCCCCATCTGCGTCAGCGACCCGATCGGCTTGGCCAGTCCCTTGCGTACAGCCTCGACTCCGGCGATAAACGTAGTGGCCACCGCGCCCATGCCGACCACCATTACTCCCAGCTTGCCCGTGGCGGGCGCGACCGTGCTTGCTGTCTTCTGGCCGCCTTGCTCTTCAGTTCCCATTGTTTCTCCTAACCTCATTCTGTTGGCTCCGGATTGCGGAACCGTTTAGAACCTCTACCGGCGAATGGAACAGTTTAAACCCCGCCGCTCGCCTTCGTCCCAAATGCTTGTCTTACGCCGCCTCTACCCCTCTGCCGCGTTTCACATGGGACCACACAAACCAGACGATCCCCGCCAGCAGCGCCAGTTCCACACCCAGGTGGAAGCGATGAAATGCAGCGTGAAAAGGCGACTGCGGGTCGTTCCAGCTTTGTCCCAGCCGCATGCCTGCGTATGCCAGGGCAAAGCACCATGGCCACGAGCCGGCAAATGTGTAAATGTGAAAACGCAACTGCGGCATCTTCGCAATGCCCGCTGGAAAAGCTATAAATGTCCGCACCACCGGCAGCAGCCGGCCCACTAGCACCATAATCGATCCGTAGCGGTTGAAATAGTAGGTCATCCGGTCCAGATCGTGGTGGCTCATCAGCACCCATCTGCCGTAACGCTCCACCAGCGGACGGCCGCCCTTTGCGCCGATCCAATACGCCACCACCGAGCCCAGGTTGCAGCCCACAGCCCCCGCCGTCGCGGCCCAGAAGAGGCTGAAGTGGCCCAGATAAACCAGATAGCCGGCAAACGGCATGATGATCTCGGAAGGCAGCGGAATGCAGGCCGATTCGATCCCCATCAGCAGGAGAATCCCGCCATAGCCACCCATGTCGATCACGTGGGTTACAAACTCAACCAGGAAGCCAATAATCTTTTCGCTCATGGGCGTAATCAGTATATAAGGCTGAGCTTCAGTCCCGCTTCGCCCCAGCCTGACATCCAAAATCGATCTGGGTGCCCCATCCATTCGCCTTCTTTCTGGCGACTGGATGGGAAACCACGAAGCCCACCACCACTGGGTGCCCCATATCTAGCGCAGCACCATCGCGCCAGATGCGGGAAACCACGAATCTCAACCGCGCCCTCCGTCCTGCACAGTCGATTTGCTACTATGATTTGGTATCCAAAGGAGATATCTCCGTGGCCAGCTTCCCTCCCGTTCCCCTGACCCTTGAAGGCTCATTCCTCCTCCACCAGTTCTTCCGCTTCGATTGGAAGGCCTGGCGCCGAACCCCTCCCACCGAGCGCGACCGCATCGTGGCCCATGCCTTGATCGCTCTGCGCCATCTCGGACGCGAAGCTCCCGACGCGCCTCTTCGCTCGGCCATCTACTCCCAGCTCGGCCACAAGGGCGACCTGATTCTGATCCACTTCCGCCCCACACTCGATGCCCTCAACCAGGTCGAACTCGATCTAGCCCAGACCGAGCTCTATGACTTCTTCGAGCTGCGCCACTCCTACGTCTCTGTCGTCGAACTCGGCCTCTACGAGTCCACCCGAAAGAGCTATGAAGCGGCAGCCGAAAAGGGCTTAGTCGAGTTCACGCCCGAGTGGAACGCCGAGATCTCCGCCACGCTCGACCGTCAGCTCGACGCCATGGCCCCGCGCCTCTTCCCTGTCGTCCCCGATGGAAAATATCTCACCTTTTATCCCATGGACCGCAAGCGAGGCGAGCAGGCCAACTGGTACACCGTGCCCTTTGCCGAGCGCCAGCGCATGATGCATGACCATGGCATGATCGGCCGTCGCTACGGCGACCAGGTCAAGCAGATCATCTCCGGCTCGATCGGAATGGACGACTGGGAGTGGGGTGTAGACCTCTTCGCCAACGACCCGGTGGTCTTCAAAAAGCTCATCTACGAGATGCGTTTCGACGAGGTGAGCGCCGTCTACGCCCTCTTCGGCCAGTTCTTCATCGGCATAAGGCTGCCCATCGACAAGCTAGGCAGTTGGCTCAGCGGCAGCTTGTAGCTTGACTTTGGCTACACTCACCGTCACCGCCAAGGGCCAGATCACGCTGAAGCAGGAGTTGCTACGGCATCTGAACGTCACGCCCGGCCAGAAGGTCCAGGTCGATAAGCTTCCAGACGGAAGGCTCACTGTACGGCCTGCCCCCCAAGAAGGCTCGATTGCCGATTTCAGCGGATGTCTGGCTCAGAAAGGTACCCCAAAGCTCACCATCGCGCAAATCAAGAAGATTACCGAAGATGCGTGGGCAGGTAAACGATGAAGATCGTCGCAGACACGAACGTTTTGTTGCGGGATGCGCTCCATGACGACCCCCTGCAGGCAGGAATGGCGGCAAAGGTTCTGGAGAGAGCTGAACTAGTCGCCATACCAGTGACCGTTTTCTGTGAATTCGTGTGGGTCTTGCGGCAGGGTTATAAGAAATCCGCTGCGGAGATCGCAGGCGCCATACGAAGACTCTTGCGCAGCGCCAGCGTAGTGACGAACCGGCCGGCAGTCGAAGCAGGACTGGAACTGCTTGATCAGGGCGGTGACTTTGCGGATGGCGCCATCGCCTACGAAGGCCACTGGCTCGGCGCCGAAGAGTTTGTCAGCTTCGACAAGCAAGCTGTCTCCTTGCTGAAGTCGCAAGGCAAACGTGCCCGCCTTCTCACCTGAACCCTGACTCCGGCCGGAGAACGCCCGCTCGCTCCGTCGGAGGGAGCAGTGGCCTTCAGGCCGCTGAAAAGCGGCTATCACAATGAACCGGCTTCAGCCACGGGCCTTTCGCTTAGACTGTAGTGTTGCGCTTCGGCGAAGCCGGCGCTGTCTAAGCCCTTTTCGGCCAGTTCTTCATCGGCATAAGGCTGACAATAGACAAGCTGGGAAGCTGGCTCGGGGCCGGGTGCCCCATGTATGACAGCTTCGGCTTCTGTCAAGCGCGATTTTTTCTTTCGCGCGCGACATCTCCCTCTGGTGGTCGGGACCGGGTCAAGGGCGCCGCACTTTGGCGTTCATCTT
>JBEKOA010000049.1:0-26862 GCA_049522255.1 Occallatibacter sp. | reverse complement strand
AATCACGCGGCCAACTTTTCTATCGGTTGGCTCAACAAGCAGTGCAGGTAGGCCCCGTCCCATTTGCAACATTGGTCAAACCACAATCTGTTGTATCTGGTGGCGTCAAGTAAATACCCCTACCAACTTAAAATCATGGTTTTTCGGCGACTTATCACAGACCGCTGTTCATAAAAAGCAACGAATCTGGTTCAAAAGCACCTCGTTTTCAGGCCGAAAAACCCTCGAATTCTTATCTTTTTCCCCGCTTATTGCCGCAAGAATGCAGCCTTTCCATTCACAAACGAAGCAGCAAGTTTTCCCGCTTGATCGACAGCAACCAAACTGGCAGCTTGACCAACCGCGAGAGAACCAGCCAGATCGCCAACTCCACTCATCGAAGCCGGATTGACGGTCAGCAGCCGCAAGGCCGATTCCAACGGCGCGTCTGTAAACTCCACAAAGTTCTCGAGCGCGCGATCCAGCGTCAGAACGCTTCCAGCCAGAACGCCGCGAGCCATCGCTCGTCCTTGCGCAACCTCGACCGCGAATCCGCCTAACTGGTATGTGCCATCGGGCATTCCGGCAGCGCTCATCGCATCCGTCACCAGAATCGCGCGCTCCAATCCTTTAGAGCGCCACCAAAGCTTCACCATCTCCGGCGCAACGTGGATGCCGTCCGAGATCAGCTCGGCAAAGAGCGAATCGTCACTGAGCACGGTTCCCAAAACTCCCGGCTCGCGGTGGTCCAACGGACGCATGGCATTGAAGGTATGCGTAGCGCTCACGGCTCCGGCAGCAATCGCAGCGCGAGTCTCGACTGCCGTGGCGTTTGAATGTCCCAATGAAACGCGCACTCCGCGAGAAGTAGCGTGAGCGGTCAACTCAACAGCTCCAGGTAGCTCCGGTGCCAGCGTCATCAGCCGAATCTGGCCTTCGGCTGCCTCAAACAATCGATCAAAGGTAGCAATGTCGGGTGCGAGCAGATGCTCCGCAGGCTGCACGCCGCGCTTGGCGTGAGAAAGAAACGGCCCTTCCAGATGAATCCCAATCAGCCGCGCCTGGCCTTCAACCGGCGGCTGCGCGGCTAGCTTGGCGATGTCTGCGAGCGACCGCAGTGTCGCATCCAGCGGCGCGGTGACTGTGGTCGCCAGATAGCTGCCTGTGCCGTGCTCGGCCAGAAAGTCGCCGATCGCGGCAAGCGCCGCAGGCGTGGCTTCCATCACGTCGTAGCCTTTGGCTCCGTGAAGGTGCACGTCAAAGAACGCGGGAGCAAGAGTCGCGCCGGGAAAGTCGAGAACGCGCGCCTCGCTGGGCACTTCGCCTTCGGCACGTGTGCGGATGGAGGCAATCAGTCCGTCTTCGACGACGACCACGGGCAGGTCGAGCAGCCGGGCTCCATCCCAAAGCCGCTCGGCGGTGAGCACGGTTCGCATACCGAAGAATTATTGCAGGCGCAGCGCTCACCTGGTGAGGCGCGACGCGCTCTGAGGGGTCAACTAAGGAATCAGTGAACCAGCGGGGCGCGGTCCGGCGTAAGGGATCCGTTCTGCAACTGCACCGCCTGGAAGGCCGCCTGGGTCGCAGCCAACTCCGCACGGCAGGCCGTAAGCTGCGCCGAAAGGTGGGCGAATTGCGACTCGAGATGCAGGCGCAGTTCCTCGATGGCGTTTTCCAGCCTGTCATTGGCTGCAATCTGCTCCGCCTGGCTTACCTGTACGCTCTGCAGATTGGGCAGGATAACGTCGGTGAGAACCCGTGTGAGGGAAACAAATGGGTCATCCATGAGTAAATTCTAACCACAAATCGAAAAAAACGCTTGATTACGAGCAATGATCGTTGGTAATGGGGGCTGGTTACGCTGCTGACCGGATTACACTGTTGCCATGACAAAGCGGATCGGCGTACATCTTGGCACAACCGGCGGGGCATCCAATGCCATCGAAATGGCACGTGAGATTGGCGCCAACACCCTTCAGATCTTTTCATCGAGCCCGCGTATGTGGCGCGCTCCCAAGGTCGACCCTAAACAGGCCGCCCGAATGAAAGATCTGCGCGCCGCTCTCGATGTGGGGCCTCTAGTCATCCATACAAGCTACCTGGTCAACGTGTGCAGCCAGTCGGATGAGGTGCGCGAAAAGAGCATCGTGGCCTTTCGCGGCGAGATCGAGCGCGCGCTGGCTCTGGGCGCCGAATATCTGGTGCTGCATCCCGGCTCATGGAAGGGGTTGACGCGCGACGAGGGCCTCAAGCTGGCGGCCGACTCGATCTCGAGAGCCATCGACAGCCTTCCGTGGCAGGGAACTCCTTTTCATATCCTGATTGAGAACACGGCCGGCGCGGAGTTCTCCCTTGGCGGCAGCTTTGAGCAGGTGGCCGAACTGGTCGAGCGGCTCAAGGTCTCCGCCCCGGTGGGCGTCTGCCTGGACACCTGCCACACCCATGTCGCCGGCTACGACATTGTGACTGCCGAGGGTTATGCCGAGACCATGAAACAAGTGGCGGCGACCGTGGGCTTCGACCCGGTGCGCGTCTGGCACATGAACGACGCCAAGGCCGCGCGCGGGTCAAAGCTGGATCGTCACGAACAGATTGGCAAGGGCACGATCGGGCTCGAACCCTTCCGGCGCCTCTTGAATGACGAGCACTTCGCCCATAGCGCTTTCATCGCAGAGACCCCGGTCGACGAGCCCGGCGACGAGGAGCGGAATGTGCGGGTGCTGAAGAGTCTTGTGGGAAACGTGTAAATTCGCTGGGCCAATCGGTGCGATGGTCGTGAAGGAAGCAGACTTTCGCACGAAGCAAATCCAATAGCAACGCGTCGTCGAGTGGCGCTATTGTCTGAATCGAATTCAAAGGAGATGATTGAATGAAAAGCCTAACCAAGAACTTTCCCCTGATCCTGGCGGCGGCGCTCTTCGTGCAGATTGCGAATGCCCAGACCGCACCAACCAAGGACACGGCCCCCAAGCCCCCATCAAGCCCATCTCAAGTTCTGCTTGATTCATGGAACGACATTGGCCGCAAACTGATCGCAATGGCCGAGGACTTTCCCGAGGACAAGTATGACTTCAAGCCCAATCCCGTCCAGCGGTCGTTTGCCGAACAGCTTTTGCATGCCTCGGGTGCAAACTACTTCTTCTTGAACGCGGTGACCGGTGCGAAGATGCCAACCGGAGACCCGAAGCGCTCCGACTTCAAGACCAAAGCTGCCGTGGTCGAATTTGTGAAAAAGTCCTTTGCGGATGGCGCGGCGCTGATCAAGACCAAGGGAGATGGCGGAATGAACGACCTCCTCATGGATCCCTTTGCCAACCAGCAGGTCCGCTTCTCTGACCTCGCCTGGGAGTTCGTTGAGCATTCAGGCGAGCATTATGGACAGCTTGTCGTCTACTACCGTGTGGCAGGGCTCGTGCCGCCGGAGTCGCGGCCGAAGAAGTGATTCTGGGCGATGGCTTTCCGAGCCGGCTCCTATCAGTCCGATTTGCTGGCCCGTTGACCACTGTACCATCGAGCGGTACAGTGGTTCAAGAAAGAAAGGCTGCCGCATGATTCTCGGATCCCGGGACCGCTGGCTGCGGGAGTTTTTCCTTCACGATCAGACCGGCAAAAGCGTTCCGGCGGATCTGGAGTCGCGCCTGTTTAGAAAGTTGCAGTTGCTTGACGACGCGACTTCAGATGCCGACCTGCGCGTTCCACCGAGCAATCATTTTGAGAAGCTGTGAGGAAACCTCAAAGGATGGCATTCAATCCGGGTGAACGAACAGTGGCGACTGATCTTCCAGTGGGACGGAGCTAGAGGAGAAGCCGTTGATGTTTATCTTGACATTCACAGTTACCGGTGAGGTGAGTTCATGCTGACCACGGAAAG
Organism: Occallatibacter sp.; assembly: GCA_049522255.1. GTDB lineage: Bacteria > Acidobacteriota > Terriglobia > Terriglobales > Acidobacteriaceae > Telmatobacter. The sequence continues at coordinate 23,012 of JBEKOA010000049.1, read as the reverse complement.
AAAACCTGTAAGCGTGGGCGAGATGCTCGTAGAGGAGTTTCTGACTCCCATGGGCCTGACACAAGGCGCTTTGGCCGCGGCCATGGGCGTGCAACGCAAGCTGGTCAATGAGCTATGCAACGATCGCCGCGCCGTCACCGCTGATACGGCGCTAATGCTTGCGAAAGTCTTCGGCAATTCGCCGGAGTTCTGGCTGAATGTGCAGCGCCGAATGGACCTGTGGGAGGCATTGCATACACCCAAGCGGCGGCAACGGATCGAGCAGGCCAAGGCGTTGCAGGCGGTCGCGTAGCCCTATACCGGGATTTTTCGCGAGACATTGACAACTCTTTCTGGCGCAATTCCGCTTGTATTCTCCATTGGGCGGCGTCAAACTGTGTGTGCCGTCAAGATGTTGTGTAAGAGGTGAGTTATGCGCGCACGCAACAATATGGTTTTTTTGTTGGTTGCCACCGTTGGAATGGCGCTGCCGGTCGTGGGACAGGTTGCAAGGGGCCGGACCTCAAACGTTGAAATGACCCATGCGCACACCGCACGGCTGCCGTATACGGCGGAGTACAAGTCCACGCAGGTGAAGACACTCGCCGATGGAACCACCATTACCCACGAATTTCGAGAGGTGGTTGCGTTGGACTCGCAGGGCCGGCGGATGACTGCAACGACGACCATTCCAAGTTCCGAAGACCAGACGCCGCGGACGCATATCATGGTCTTTGACCCTCTCGGTCGCACCAATAGCAGTTGGAGTGTGCCTGGCCAGAAGGCCACAGTGACATCAATGCCCGCTCCGGGATCGGCGCGTCCGTCCTGTGCGACCACCGCAACGGCGGCCGCTCCGGCACATGTTGCTCCCACGGCAGGCGTCCCACGAGAGAGACCTGTTGTTGAAGAGCTGGGAACGGAGACGATCAACGGGGTTGAAGCGCACGGCCGCCGAACCACTACCACGACTCCAGCAGGCGCAATCGGGAACAATGAACCTCTCGTGCGCACCAATGAGACGTGGATGGCGGTCGCTCCAGGCTTGTCGGCTCTCATCGTGCGCCAGCTGACCGATGACCCTCAAATGGGCCAGAACACCAAGGAATTGGTGAGCCTCAATCAGAGTGAACCGGATTCATCCCTCTTCCAGCCGCCCGCGGAGTACGAGATTGTGAATCGGGAGGCGCTAGTAGCTACATGCGCGGGCAATGAAGGAACGGATATCCCGATGGCACCCATCGCGCCGCCTCCAGCACCCGAACAGTAGACGCCCTCCCGTTTACACTAATAGGGTTATGGCGGAAGAAAACGAACTGCGTTACGACCCGGCGGCAATTGAACCTAAATGGCAGCAGCGGTGGGCGGCCGATCCCACCTTGTATGCGGCAGAGCCAGTCTCCTGCGGCAAACCCAAGTACTACGTGCTGGAGATGCTTCCCTATCCCAGCGGTCAGTTGCACATGGGCCATGTGCGCAACTACTCAATCGGCGATGCGCTGGCTCGTCACATGTGGATGCGCGGTTACAACGTGCTGCATCCCATGGGCTGGGACGCCTTCGGACTGCCGGCCGAGAATGCCGCGCTCAAGAACAACACACCTCCGCGCGAATGGACCCTCTCGAACATTGCAGGAATGAAGCGGCAGTTTGAGCGCCTGGGCATGGGCTTTGACTGGGCAACAGAGGTTACCACTTGCCTGCCCGAGTACTACCGCTGGAACCAGTGGTTCTTTCTGCGCATGTACGAGAGAGGTCTGGCCTACCGCAAAAAGAGCAAGGTGAACTGGTGCCCGGAGTGCGCCACTGTGCTGGCCAACGAGCAGGTCGTCGATGGCTGCTGCTGGCGGCACGAAGCGACTAAAGTGGACCAGCGCGACCTGGTGCAGTGGTTCTTTCGCATCACAGCATACGCGCAAGAGTTGCTCGACGGCCTCGACCAGCTCGACGGCTGGCCGGAAAAGGTGCGCACCATGCAGCGCAACTGGATCGGCCGCAGCGAAGGAACGAACGTTGATTTCTTCCTTGAAGAAATCAACGAGGGAACGGGGATCAGGGAACAGGGATCAGACGCAGGCCCTTCGACTCCTTTGCGCTCAGCTCAGGATGACAATCGTGTGAGGATTCGCGTCTTCACGACGCGTGTCGACACGATCTTTGGCGCAACCAGTGTGCAACTTGCGCCCCAGCACGCGTTGGTGGCAACCTTTACGGCGGCCGATCCTGCGCTCAAGACACAAGTCGACGAACTACTCGAACAGCAAAAAAGGGCGCGCGAGGCGGGCGATCTGGGTGCAATCGAAAAGCATGGCATCCAGACCGGGCGCTTTGCCGTGAATCCGTATAACGGACGCCGCGTGCCGATATGGGTGGCCAATTACATCCTTGCCGACTATGGCACCGGCGCCATCATGAGCGTTCCGGCGCACGATGAGCGCGACTTTGAATTTGCGACTAAATACAACCTGCCGATTGTGCAGGTGATCAAGCCCGCACAGCAGGGCGCCGATGAGAAACTGCCCTTCTGTTCTGAAGAGGGATTGCTGATCAACTCCGGCGAGTACGACGGCCTGAGTTGCGCGGAAGCAGAGAAGCGCCTCCAGGAGATTGCAGTAGCGAGGGGTTTTGGCGAGGCGAAGGTTACGTTCCGGCTGAAGGATTGGGGCGTGAGCCGGCAGCGCTACTGGGGCACTCCGATTCCCATGATCCATTGTGAAAAGGATGGGCTGGTGCAGGTGCCGGACAGTCAGTTGCCGGTGCTCCTGCCCGACCAGATTGAGATTACGCAGCAGGGCGGATCGCCGCTGAGCCGCGTGCCGGAGTTTGTAAACGTCACCTGCCCGAAGTGCGGCGGTCCGGCAAAGCGCGAGACCGACACGATGGACACGTTCGTCGATTCGAGCTGGTATTTCTATCGCTATCCGGACGCGAAGAATGCGAATGCGCCTTTTGACTCCAAAATCGCGAAGTACTGGTTCCCCATCGACCAGTACATCGGCGGGGTGGAACACGCGATTCTGCATCTGATCTATTCGCGCTTCTGGACCAAGGTGATGCGCGATCTGGGGCTGATCGAGAACGACGAGCCGGCGCGGCGGCTCTTCACCCAGGGCATGGTACTCAAAGACGGCTCCAAGATGTCCAAGTCGAAGGGCAACATCGTCTCACCCGATGAGATGGTGGGCCGCTACGGCGCAGATGCTGCGAGGACGTACTCCCTGTTTGCGGCTCCACCGGACCGCGATCTGGATTGGCAGGAAGACGGAGTGGCCGGAGTGAGCCGCTTCCTTGCCCGCGTCTGGCGGCTGGCCACAAAGTATGCGCCGGTGGCCCGTGAAGGCCGCGGTCGGCAGGTTGAGGCGCCGTCGGGCATTTCGCTCAAGTTGCTGCGCAAACTGCACCAGACGACCGCAAAGATCACACAGGACTTTGAGGGGCGCTGGCACTTCAACACCTGCGTGGCGGCGATCATGGAGCTGGTCAACGAGATTCAGGCAGCGGATGCGCAATTGGCTTCGGGCGAGGTTCCTGCGCCGGAGATGCTGGAACTTTTGCGGACACTGGTGTTGCTGCTCGCGCCGTTTGCTCCGCATCTTGCTGCCGAATTGTGGGAGGAGTTGGGCGAAGAGAGTTCCATTCTGCGCGCTCCCTGGCCCACGAGCGATCCCGAACTGGCCAAGGAAGACGAACTCGAAGTTCCAGTGCAGATCAACGGGAAGCTGGTCGAGGTGGTCCGCGTAGCCGCCGATGCCGACGCCAAGACCATCGAGGCTGCGGCGCTGGCCGGCGAGAAGATTCAAGCGCGGACTGCGGGCAAGAACGTGGTCAAGGTGATCGTCGTGCCGGGCAAACTGGTGAACCTGGTGGTCAAATGAAAGCCGCCGCGCCATTGCGCGGAACCCAGTCTCTCGTCGGCCAGATGGGCTGGGTCTTTGAACGACCCTCGCTCACTGCGCTTGAATTGGGCTGGCGCTGGCTCTTCGGCATTCCCTTTCTCGCCGTGTGCTGGTTCCGTGTGCAGGTGATGTTCGACAAACACGAACTGTACGTATCCGGACTTCCCAGCATCGATTTCCAGAACCCCTGGGTTGCTTCGGTGCAACTGGCCCATGCATGCTCGCTTTACCGCCCGGTTCTGGTTGAGGCATTCGCGTGGCTCATGCCATCAGCGGCGCTCGCCTGGGTGGTCATCTCCGGACTCGGTCGCAGCCTTGTCTTCAAACGCCTCGATCCAATGTTGCCTTTCCGTCCCCTGCGGATGATGGTCCTGCAAGCCGCGTGGCTGGCTCTATTCTGTGCAACATGGTGGGGCTGGCTCTGCGCTATGCAATGGGTGGCATCCACGCATATCACCACCGGAGCGGAGCCCGATCTGGTGGGCTACTCGATGTGGGCGATCTTCCTGTCGCTGGGCTTCTTCACAGCGTGGGCGCTGCTGAGCTGGCCCTTCACCATCGCTCCGCTGATCGCTTCGCTTGAAGACGAAGATACCGCGTTGTCCGCGCTGGGTCAAAGTTTCCAGTTGGGAAAGGTCTTCAGCGGCAAGCTCATCGAGATCAATCTCGTGATGGGCATCGTCAATCTTGCGTTGATTGTGGTGGCCATGGTGCTGTCGGCCGCGCCGTTGCCTTTCAGTGACCAACTGGGACCAGACGCGATGTACAGTGTGTGGGCGGTGGCGACAGTCTTTTACCTCGTGGCAAGCGACTACTTTCAGGTGGTGCGTCTGAAGGGGCTTCTGGAATTCTGGAAGATGTTTCGAGGCGGGTTGGCGGAGGGCTGACTCCCCGCTTCCTTCCGGGTCGAGCTGCGACATTCAAGAAGGAATAGCGGCGAAGTATTCGGCCACTTCTTGCCAGTTGTTGACGCGCAGAAAGCCGGTGGCGTCCAAATTATGCGGCGCCGAGTAGAGCAGGCCCTGCCCTTCAAATCGGAGAAGGTTTTTGGGCTGATCGTCGATCAGATAGTCGGCGCGGAGGATGGATTTGTTGCCGCAAAAGACGTAATGGCTGACCGGAATGAAGGGGAAGTGGCGCTGGAGCCAGCGGTACTTGGGGCCGAACGAGTTGGGGACAGTCATGGCCTGGGTGGCGATGAAGATTTCAAAACGGCCGGAAAGTTGCTCGAGCACCTCTTGCGCGCCGGGCATGAGGGCCAGGTCTTCGAAGAAGTCCTCTGCGTCGAGCAAGTCGCGAAGCTGTTGCCGGCGGTCGAGAGGGGTGACCTCCCAAAGGCCTTTGCCGGCCAGGTCGCTGGCCGTAACCTCTTCATCGAAGGCCTGGTTATAGCGGAGGAGATGCTCGGCGAGAGTGTCCGCCATGACCTCATCCATATCCACACAGATCCGCGGCAAGGCTTGCTCCTTGACTTTGAAAAGCTCGGGCTGGGAAGGCCCAAGACAAGGGTAGCAGCCGTGGCGCGCGACGCTCCCGATAGCGGGCGTTTGTGGTATCCCGCATCTGGCGCGATGTAGATGTGCCGGATATGGGCCACCCAGGCGTAGCGGACGAGAAGGGATTCTATTCTTCGGTTGGTGGCTTGGGGGCTTTGCGTTTGGGCTTGGGTTTGATGTCTTCAATAGGCGGAACGGGCGCCATGGACGGATCCCAGTATAGGTATCGTGAACAACTGTCGCAGGTGAGAAGTTCGCCCTCGCGGAGCTGGTTCCACATCTGCGGACGAACGCCCATGCGGCAGCCGGTGCACTGCTGATTGTCGACGCGCGCCAGTCCGGTGCCGCGGGAGCCGCAGAGGCGGTCGAAGCGAGTGAGCACGTCGGGCTCGATGAGCGGACGGAGGGCATCGCGCTGCAAGGTAAGCTCGGCCTGTTCGCGATCGAACTCGGCCTGGCGAAGGGCGATGCGGGCTCGCGTGTTATCGAGGGCGACGGCGAGCGACTCGACATGGGCGCGGGCGGCCGCTAGCGCGGTCTCTTGAGCCTCGGTGCGTTCCAGGCTGGCAAAGTCCTCATTCTCAAGGCGCTCGGCCTCGGCTTCGGCAAAGTGGAGTTCATGCTCGACAGCGGTGGCCTGCTCGGGAGTGGTGAGAGAGTCCTGCTGTGCGCGATAGCGAGCGGCTTTTTTGCGAAGAGCGGAGATCTCGCGATCGAGGCTGGCGCGCAGCGTTTCTTCGCTGCTGAGGGCGGCTGAGGCTTCTGCGGCCAGGCTCTCGGCGGCAGCCAAGGTAGCTTTGGCTTGGGCGATCTCCGCGGGCAGGGCGCGAGCGGCCAGAGTGACGCGGGTTCGCTCCAACTCTACCGCTTGCAGTTTTACGAGGTTTTCAATTTGTTCTTGCATCCGTGTTATGAAGTCTACGGCATTGGGCATGCATTCAGAAAATGAGGGTGACTAATCGCGAGTCAGCGTGACAGCGCGTTTGCGGCTGAAGCAACCCGTTCTGCGAGAATGGAAACCAATCAGGAGGCAGGAGTGGCAGAGGGTCGGAAATCGTTTGGGCGCAGGCGACGGTGGGTGAAATGGGTTGCCGGCGGACTGCTGCTGCTACTGGCGGGGGCAACCGTGATCGCGGATCTCGGGCTTCGCCGGGCGGAGCCGTTCCTGCGGGCGCGCCTCATCGAGGAGCTGGAAGATCACTTTCATGCACGCGTGGAGTTGGATAGCTTTCATGTGTCGCTAGTAAAGGGGCTGTGGGCGGAGGGCAAGGGGCTTCGCATCTGGCCGCCAGCTCGGGCTGCCGGTGTTTCTGTGCCGGCGGGAAGCGGCGAACCGTTGATTCGCCTCGATGAGTTTCGCTTTCATGCGCCTCTGCATTTTGCACCTGGCAAACCCATACATATCTCTGTGGCTGAGTTGAAGGGCCTGCGCGTCGATCTGCCGCCCAAGTCGCATTTTGAAAATCCGGCGCTCGCAGGCGACTTCGAGTCAGCCGGAAGGCCGAAGGGCGCGATTACGACGATGGTAAGTTATGAGGTGGACACGATGGAGTGCACCGTGGCCGAACTGGTGATGGAGACCAGCAAGCCGGGTAAGCTGCCGCTGGATTTTCAGATTGCGCACCTGAAACTGACCGGAATTGCGTCGGGATCGACGATCGCGTTTGACGCGGAGCTGACCAACCCGCGGCCTCAAGGGACAATCTATGCGAAGGGGAGCTTTAGTGCAAGGTCTGGAACGGACCTGGGGGCGAGTCCGATTGACGGAACTTATCGGTTTGAGCATGCGGATCTGGCCAGCTTCAAGGGGATTGCGGGGATTCTCACGTCGACCGGGCACTATCAGGGCACATTGCGCGATTTGACGGTGGATGGGCAGGCGGAGACGCCGGATTTTCGGCTGACACACTTTGGGAACGCGATGCCGCTGACCACACGCTTCCATGCGCAGGTGGATGGGACCAATGGAGATACATGGCTTGAGCCGGTGGATGCGACGCTGGGCCACTCGCACTTTACCGCGCAGGGGCAGATTGTTCGCGTGATAGCGGCGAAGGCTGGCGAAACGCCGCATAGCGTTGGCCACGATATTGATTTGAAGGTCAACGTGGACAAAGGGCGGATCGAGGACTTTCTGCGGCTGGCCAGCCACGCGGACGCCAGCCATTCGAACCAGGTTCTGATGACTGGCGACGTGACCGTGAAGACCACATTGCACATCCCGCCGGGGCCCGAGCCGATCCATGAGCGGCTCAGGCTGGATGGCCGATTTTCGTTGGATAATGCGCTGTTTACCAGCGAGAAGATTCAGGGACGGATCGCGGAGTTGAGCCTGCGCGGGCAGGGAAGGCCGGATGAACTGAAGACGGCCGATCCGGCGAGCATTTTGTCGGAGATGCAGAGCAGTTTCCAAATGAAAGCCGGGGTGATTGCATTGCCGGCGCTCGACTATACCGTGCCCGGCGCGAAGATCGAACTGAAGGGCACGTATACGCTGGAGGGCGGCAGGCTCGACTTTACCGGAAGTGCGAGGATGGATGCCTCCGTGTCAAAGATGGTGGGCGGATGGAAGGGATTGCTACTGACGCCTGCCGATCGCTATTTCAAGAAAGACGGAGCGGGGACCGAGGTTCCGATTCATATTGAGGGAACGCGCGAGGCGCCGGAGTTCGGGATCGAGTTTGAGCGGATGAAGCCGGAGGAAAAGCAATAGAGTTGGGTATCTGGATTCCCCTGTTACCCGGCGTAATCCGGCTGCATTAGCGGACGCGTATAATTCTCCGTTGCCTCAAAATGACGCAACGGAGGAACTGAATGGACCCGATTATCTTTATTCCGCTGGGGGCAATTGTTCTCTTTGTCCTGATTCTCTTTCTGAGCAGCTACTTTACCGTACGCACGGCTGAGGTCGCCGTGATTACGCACTTCGGCGAATTCAAGCGTGTTGCACAGCCCGGATTGAATTGGAAGATGCCGTTCTTCGACAGCGTGCAAGGCATCGTGAGCCTGCGCGTCAACCAGATCTCGCTGACCATGGAGACCAAGACGAAGGACAACGTATTTGTCACGATTCCGATTTCCGTCCAGAATCGTGTGCGCCCGGAGAAGGTTTATGACGCCTTCTATAAACTTTCCGACCCCACGGCGCAGATCAAGAGCTATGTCGAACAGGTGATTCTGGGCCACGTGCCCGGCATGACGCTGGATGAGGTCTTTGCCTCGCAATCGTCGATCGCCGCGGCGGTGAAGCAGGAACTCGACGCGGACATGGCGACCTTCGGCTTCGAGATTGTGAACGTGCTGGTGACTGACATCGTTCCCGACGCCAAGGTGAAATCGGCAATGAACGACATTAACGCGGCGCAGCGCGAACAGGTTGCCGCGAACGCCAGAGGCGAGGCGGAAAAAATCCTGGTGGTGAAAAGAGCCGAGGCAGAGGCCGAGAGCAAGGCTCTGCAAGGCCAGGGCATCGCTAACCAGCGGAAAGCGATCATCGAGGGATTGCAGCTTTCGGTCGAGCAGTTCCAGAAGGCGGTCGAGGGTGCCTCGTCAAAGGAAGTGATGCAGTTGGTGCTGGTTACGCAGTACTTCGACACGCTGAAGTCGATCGGCGAGAGCGACAAAACCAACACGCTGTTTCTGGCTCACTCGCCTGCTGCAGTCAAAGAGGTCTCGGACCAGATTCTTGAGTCGATGCTGGTGGCCGGGAGCGCGCGAGTCTGATCGGGTCGAACGGTTTCCCATCCTTCCTGCAAACGGCGCAGAAAGGGTGGGAAAGCGAGTAAGCTAAGCCGGCTCAGTCGATTGAGGCTGTTCTTTCACCTGAATTGGCGCGGGTCAGGATCTCCCACATCTCAGAATCGAGATGTAGGGCACCCGCCGACCGCGAGAATGGGAACGATTGGTCTTTTCTATGAGGCCATTTTGAGCAATTCCTGCTCGGCGCGCAGCCAATCCTGCTCCGCCGATCCATCCTGATATCCGCGCGCAGCCCAATAGCTCCGAGCGAGCCGCTCGATCTCCTCGCGAGAGGGCATCGTCGCCTTGGGCGATTGAGCAACCTTTTCCTTTTTCGCTACTGTTTTGCGGGGTTTCGTGGGTGCTTTTGCCTTCTTCACTGTATCTGCCATGTCAATCTCCTCGGTTGGGGGGTGGCCGCCAAGTTGCGGGGCATCGTCTACAGGATACAAAACTCCTCCTGTTCACGCCATCTGAATCGGTTTCGGCGTATCTCGCGACGCAACATCCGGTACCAGAATGGGAGTGGAGGGGGTGGCGGCCAGCAGCGAAGTCTTGACTTGAATCTTGTTGACTTAGCAAGGAGAATTGCCGCGATGGCTCTAGCCTTCGCTAAAACGTGTAGCCGCGAAAGAGGTACACGAGCTCGACCACCAGAATGATCACGACCGTCAATTCCATGAAGAATGCTCGGCTCTGGTTGAACTGGTCCACCATGAAGCGGTAAAGTTCCTCGGCTGTGCGCACCTTGCGGGTGACCAGCTCCTTGTAGTCGGGAACGCCGACCTTGGAGGCCGCCAGTTTGTAAAGGCGCGCCGCAAACATGTCGCTGAGGAATTTGATAGCGTTATCGGCGTGTTCGGTAAGCTCAGCCACGTCCAACAGCACCGTATGCAGCCGTGTCGCCGAGCGTGCCAGCCGCCATCGCGCCAACATGCCGGTGCCCTTGTCGAGCAGCGTATAAACGCGCTCCAGCTCTTTCGTCAGCAGGACGTCATAGTAGCGAAATTCGAGCAGTTGGGAGTTTGCATATTCGAGCAACTGCACAGCCATCTCCGCGCCCGATGTGGTGTCATAGAGAAACGCGGCGTTCCACCCGATGACAGCCAGGTCGTTTGAATAGTAGGAAATGCGCGACTGCAGCACTTCGTTGATTTCGCTTTCAGCCAGTTGCCCCGTGTCTCCGCGAACGACCTGCGCGACCCGCGCGCCCTGCTTCTGAATCAGCTCGGTGACTGACGGTGAGCCGGCAATCTCGCGCACATGAAAGATCAGGTAGTCTTCGCTCAACCACTCGTCGTAGGGTTTGATCAGAGTTGAGGCAGCGCGTGCGAGGCTGGCGCGAACGATTGCCGTGGCTTGCGCCGCGAAATCAATATCCCAGACCCAGCGGCTGGCAAGCCCGGCCAGCTTTTCCCAATCGCCCGAAAAAGGGAGCTCGAAGATCACGCTAAGTACGCCGTAGTCGAAGTACTTGATCTCGCCTTGCAGCCGCTCGCCGCTTTCCAGCACCAGCGGCTCCGTAGGCACAACTACCGGGGGCCTTTGATAGCGAACATACCCTGGCGCAGGATGCTTCATGCTCGGCTTGTCGACCTTACGGGCGCTGACAAGCTCCTGTAACAGGTCGAGGCGAATTGCCTCACACACGTCAAACTGCAATAACACCAACACAGACCCGCGCAGCTGAGCTTCTCCGGATTGGTTTTCTGGCTCGGGCATGATGGGTCTATCTTAAACTTGCCCGCAGCCGGTTGCTCGTGTTTGACTTGGGTCCGATGGCGGAGAACTTGAGATGAGTACCATTCTTGCACTGGACCAGGGCACAACCAGCTCGCGGGCGATTCTCTTTGACGAGGCGGGTACGATTGTTGGCGTGGCGCAGCATGAGTTTGAGCAGTTCTACCCACGGGCGGGATGGGTTGAGCACGATCCGACCGAGATTCTGACCAGCCAACTGGCCTGCGCAGTCGAGGCACTGGGCCGGGCAGGGGCGGTGCCCAAAGATATTGCAGCCATTGGGATTACCAACCAGCGCGAGACCGTGATCGTCTGGGATCGGAAGACGGGCAAGGCGATTTACCCAGCCATCGTCTGGCAGGACCGGCGGACTGCCGCGCAGTGCAGCACTTTGGTCGAGAGTGGAGTCGAGGATGCGGTCTCGGCGAAGACTGGCCTGGTGCTTGACCCTTATTTCTCGGCGACCAAGGTCGGCTGGATTCTGGACAATGTGCCGGGAGCGCGGGCGCGAGCCGAGCGGGGTGAGCTGGCCTTTGGAACCGTGGATGGTTGGCTGATCTGGCATCTGACGACCGGCGCAAGACACGTGACGGATGTGACAAATGCTTCGCGGACGCTGCTCTTCAACATTGTGAAGGGTGAGTGGGATACGGAACTGCTGCGAATCTTCAACATTCCCGAGAGCATGTTGCCCGAGGTGGTGTGGTCTAGCGAGCGGGTGGGAGAGGTGACTACGACTCTTGGACTCGGTGGCGTGACGATCGCCGGGATTGCCGGGGATCAGCAGGCGGCGCTCTTTGGCCAGCTTTGCTGGAAGGCCGGCGAGGCCAAGAACACCTACGGGACGGGCTGCTTTCTGTTGCAGAATATCGGGACTGGCCTGGATGGGGACGGCACTGGGTTTGTGCGTTCGAAGCACAGGCTGATCACGACGCTGGCGGCAAGCGCGCAGCACCGGCTGGAATACGCGCTGGAGGGGAGCATCTTCATCGGTGGGGCGGTGGTTCAGTGGCTCAGGGACAATCTCAAACTCATCGGATCGTCGGCCGAGGTTGAGGCGCTGGCGGCCTCTGTCCCGGACTCGGGCGGAGTGGTTTTTGTGCCGGCGTTTGTGGGGCTGGGTGCGCCGCACTGGGACCCTCACGCCAGCGGAATGCTGATCGGACTGCGGCGGGGCACCAAGCCCGGAGAGATTGCACGAGCGGCATTGGAGTCGATCGCCTTCCAGGTGGCCGATGTTCTTGAAGCGGTCCAGAGCGAGACGACGCCGCTCGGTGCATTGCGTGTGGATGGCGGGGCCGCGGTGAACAATCTGCTGATGCAGTTCCAGGCCGACGTGCTGGGCGTGCCGGTGGTGCGGCCGCAGGTGACGGAGACGACGGCGATGGGCGCGGCGTATCTGGCGGGTCTGGCGACTGGCTTCTGGCCGGGACCGGAGGAGCTGCGGGCAAAGCGGCGGGGCGATGTGCGGTTTGAGCCCAGGATGGATGCCAATGAGCGAGCCGAGCGGCGCGGGCTATGGCAGCGGGCCGTGGAGCGGGCAAAAGGCTGGGCCGGCTGAGAAAGGGCGCTAGTGCAGATCCGAGGTTTCCCACCCTTTCCGCAATAAAAAGCGGAAAGGATGGGCACCCGGCGGATGCTGCGCGCCTGTGGGACTGGAAGCGATCGTGGCGTTCATAGCAGTTCTGAGAGCAAGTGGACTCCAGGATCAGAGCGCGATCACTCGGGATCCTGTCGCATTTGTTCCACCTGAGATCGGACATGTAGCATCCGGAGTGTGGCTGCGCTCGACACTCCGGCGATGTATGTGAAGGGCGTGGGTCCGCGAGTGGCCGAGCTGCTCAAGGCTAAAGAGATCCTTGTGGCCGAGGACCTGCTCTACCACCTTCCCTTTCGTTATGAGGACCGCCAGAATCCGCGCAGCCTCGACGAACTGAAGGCCGGCGAGACAGCCAGCGTGATCGCCGAGGTGCGAGGCTCGGCCCTACTGCGCACCCGCAAAGCTCCCATCTTTGAGCTGACCGTTGGACAAGGGCGGTTGGCGCTGAAGTGCATCTGGTTCAACGGCGGCTATCTGGAAGGCAAATTTCACGCCGGGCAGACGGTGGCCGTCTACGGCCGGGTCGAGCCTTCCCGCTCCAGCAGCAACCTCAAGATGATTCAGCCGCAATTCGAAGTGCTGCCCGACGCGACCGACGATGCGGAGACACGGTTGCTCGAAGTGGGGCGCATTACGCCGGTCTATGAGTCTCTCGGCGGGGCGCGGCTGGCCTCGCGCTGGCAACGGAAGACGATCTTTAACTTATTGGAAGGGCTGCGCGGCGCGGTGCCCGAGTGCCTGCCGCTGGCAATGATCGAGAGACTCGGCCTTCCTGATCGTGAGACAGCGCTGCGCGAGGCTCATTTTCCGCCCGAAGGCACACCGTTTGCCCAGTTGCAAAGCTGGGCGACACCAGCTCACCGGCGGCTGATCTTCGAGGAGCTGTTCTTTCTGGAACTTGGTCTGGAACTCAAGCGCCGCCGCATGAGGGAGCGCGTAGGAATCGGCTTTGCCACCACCGACAAGGTGCGCGAGGCGATTCGCGAGGTGCTGCCCTTTCATCCCACGGCGGCGCAGAAGCGGGCACTGGGCGAGATTGTCGCCGACATGCGCGAGGCCAGCCCCATGCGGCGCCTGTTGCAGGGAGATGTTGGCTCAGGCAAGACCATTGTGGCTCTGCAAGCCATGCTGGTCGCCATGGAGAACGGATACCAGGCTGCGCTGATGGCGCCAACTGAGATTCTAGCGACACAGCATTTTCTGGCCATGCGCAAGTTGCTTGAGCGCTCTTCGCGCCGATACCGGATCGCCCTGCTGACCGGCTCACTGCCTGAAGACCGCAAGCGCGCGACCCGCGGCGAGATCAACCGCGGCGAGGCGCAACTGGTGATCGGGACTCACGCTCTGATCGAGGAAAGGGTCGAGTTTGACCGGCTTGGTCTGGTCGTCGTCGATGAGCAGCACCGCTTCGGTGTCTTGCAGAGGTTCAAGCTAATGAAAAAACCCAATCAGGCTGAGCCCGACATGCTGGTGATGACTGCGACGCCGATTCCGAGGACGCTTGCGCTGAGTTTGTACGGCGATCTCGAGGTGAGCGTTCTTGACGAGCTGCCGCCAGGCCGCACGCCCATTGTCACCCGGCGCGTTCCCGGCGAGATGGCCGGGGAGGTATGGGATTTCGTCCGCAAACAGGCGGCGAAAGGACGTCAGGCTTACATCGTTTATCCGGTCATCGAAGGCAGCAAGGACGACCAGCCAGAGCTGGACTTTTCGCGCGACGATCCGGAGGCTGGCATCGAGGCGTCTCAGGTGGTCACTCCTTCCCAGGTCCGAAAATCTGGATCCTTCGGCAAGCTCAGGACAGGCGCTGGGGCACCCAAATCCGCTCGCAAGGGCAAGACGGCGGAACTGTTTCCCAAGGCGGCGCAGGAGGCAAATCCGGGCGCGAAGTCCGGGCTGAAGTCGGCTGTGGAGATGTACGAAAAACTGAGCACCGGTCCGCTTGCCGGCCTTCGCGTTGGTTTGTTGCACGGGCGGCTCGATGCCGATGAGAAAGAGATCGTCATGCGCCGCTTCCAGCGCGGCGAGATTGACGTGCTTGTCGCCACCACAGTTATCGAGGTGGGCGTGGATGTGCCCAATGCAACGGTGATGGTGGTCGAGCACGCGGAGCGGTTCGGCCTGGCGCAGTTGCATCAGTTGCGCGGACGTGTAGGCCGTGGAGCGGCAAAGAGTTTTTGCATTCTGATTACCGGCGATCGTGTTTCGCCGGCGGGCGAGGAGCGGCTCAATGCCATGGTTCGCACCCAGGACGGGTTTGAGCTGGCGGAACTGGATCTTACCCTGCGCGGACCGGGGGAGTTCTTTGGAACGCGTCAGGCCGGCCTGCCCGATTTTCGCGTGGCCAACCTGCTGCGCGACAGGCAGTTACTGGAGTTGGCCAAGATGGAGGCAGCCCACTTTGCCAACGCTCCGGTTGCTGAAATGGAGGCTACCGAAGCCGAGCGGAGGCTGGTCTGGGCGCGGCTCAAAGAGGCCTGGCAGCGGCGCTATGGATTGGTGGAAGCCGGCTGAACTTCGCCTTCACTATTTGGAGGCAAGTTGTCTAATTATCTTCAACTTAGAGTTGGTGTGGTTACTAAAGTTAGCCTTAGTACCGTTATCCAGAGAATACTTATGTAATACTCGTCGAAGGTACTCATGCGACAGTAACCCCTCTGAACCTGCTGGCGCAAAGAAAGGATAGAACTCTGACATGAAATTCAAGCTTTTCTTCGTCTTTGCTCTCTCTCTCTCTCTCTCTCTTGTGTACGCCTTTGGATTCAGGCAGGATTCACCACAATTGAGGGCAACGCTCATGGCGGCATTCAATGGCAGCCGCGCTCAAGCGGCAACAATGCCCCCGAACGCTGTCTCTTTTTCAGACGACACGCAGGCATCCCAGACGACGAACATGGCCGGCAACATCAATTCGGCCACAGGACTAAGCAAGATGGGCTCCGAAGCAGAGATCTTGCGGGCCTCGCTGATCAGGGCTGTAAGGACCGACAATACCGAGGCAGTAAAGAAGTTGATCAGATTGGGTGCCGATGTGAATAGCCGCACGTCTGCAAATGGCTGGAGCGCACTCCATTACGCAGTGAGGAATGGCAATGCGGAGATTGTCCAGCTTCTTCTCAATGCGGGCGCCGATCCCAACTGCCTGGGAACCATGGAAGGTCAGAAGGAGTCAGTCGTATCGGTAAGGCCTTTGGTTCTTGCGCAGGCAGCTTTGGATCTGGTGAGTCAGGTTCCACCCTCCAGCATTGAAGATACGCTGCGCCGGAGCGGGCTGGACGACCCAGCTCTGGTGAAGAGCATGACAGATCCCAATGCCACTGACCGATACAGAAAGGTTGTCGACGTTCTGACGACCGTCACAAAGGAGTCGTAGCTGATCATTTTCCCGGAATTGAGCCTCGAATTTAAACAGGGACATCCCACCCGCGCGACAGCCCCCCGTCGCTGAGGTGGGATGTTGCCGTCTCGGGCAAGCAAGAATCAGAATGCCGGGAGGCAAAAAAGCGGGAGCACGGCGTCCTCAGGGTTGAAGCGAATGGGATGAGGCCGGTTGACCCTACAAGAGGCCGTTTGATAGCATCTGCCTTGAGCTTTTCGATTCACATTTAGATTTCCGGGCAGTATTGAGTGTGGCTTTTCTTTCTTCCCTATGACAATACCCGCCGACGGGGACACCGAACAGGAACAAGCTGCATGGCTGCATGGTTTCTGTAAAGAGCAGAATCGAAAACGCTCTAGCTCTTCACGATCCGAGACAGGCGAACCCAAAGGATATTCTCATCGTATTGTCTGCCGAAAAGATCGCGCACGGCAGGATTGGCAGACGCTTTGAAAGGATCAATCGCTGAAATGAGATATAGGCCTTTCTTTCTATTTGCTCTTTTACTATTTCTTTTTCCTGTTTCTGGCTGTAAACCCACTCCGGCATCGCTGATGGCAGCGGTCAAGGCTGACAATACCGAAGAGGCGAAAAAGCTCATCCAGAAAGGCGCTGACGCCAATAGCCGTGTATCGCCGACGGGCTGGAGCGCGCTGCATTACGCAGCCAGAAATGGCAATGTCGAGATTGTCCAGCTTCTTCTCAATGCCGGCGCCGATCCCAACTACACCGGCGCATTGGAAGGTCAGACGAGCTCGGTCATCTCTTTGAAGCCGCTGGTGATTGCACGGGCAAACCTCGATTTGATAGGCCAGATTCCTCCCTCCCGCATGGAAGACACACTGCGCCAGAATGGACTTGACGATCCAGCTTTGCTGAAAAGTATGGCGGACCCAAAAGCGGCGGACCGATACCAGCAGGTCGTCGATGCTCTTCAAAAGGTTACGAAAAACTAGAGCCTGTCAAGCCGGTCCGTTGGCGCGCGTGTCGCGTGTCATCTCGAAGGGGAAGGTCTGAATCTCCAGGTCGATGCTGGCAATCTCGGTGCCGCACTCCTGCGGATGACTGCGGGTGCACTGACAGAGTTCGGTGAAGCGGACGTGCCCGTTCTGGCTCAACTCCAGGCCGGCCGCGATCATCACGCTGTAAATATCCACACAGGCCTGGCGCTCGAATTCAAACAACATGCTTACGGTTCCGGCATCGTTTGCGCCGCGGCTGAGGACCCATCCTCCACAGCCGAGGATGGCGCCCGTGAGGGTCTGGACCAGCCGTGAGGGATCCTCGATGGAGATGGCCTTCATTTGCATGGCCCAAGGAATGCTGATCGTCAGGTTTGTGGATGGGGTCTGCAACGTTTGCCTCACATCCGCCTTATCGGAGCCATCCGGCACAGCGTAACGATTGTGCCGGAGTCGAACGAAGCTTGACTGGCTTTGAGACAACCATGTGGATCGCAACGTGAAAGCCTCTTGCGCTGGTAATTGGAGGTTCATTCGCCCCCGGATGTTGAGGTCGCAACTCCGCTCAGGAATGGCAGGAGCGGGGCATCCTCAAGCACGGATAAGGGAGATGATGTAGCTTCATAAACAGCATGATCGTCGGCTCAGGAATCGACATGGTGGAGATCGGGCGCATCCAGCAGTCGGTGGATCGCTACGGAAAGAGGTTTCTCGACCGCGTGTACACTGCGACGGAGCAGGCCTATTGCCTGCGTAAACGCAAGGCCGCGGAGAGCCTTGCCGCCAGATTCGCCGCCAAAGAAGCCGGAGCCAAGGCACTGGGAACAGGCATCAGTCATGGAGTGAGCTGGCTGGAAATCGAGGTCGTGCGCGAATCCAGCGGAAAACCCACTCTCCGGTATCACGGGCGCGCCGCCGAGTTTGCGAGCCGCCTGGGTGCTGCCCGAGCGGCGCTTTCGATTACACACACAGCCATGTTTGCCCTGGCCAGCGTTGTGCTCGAGGACGGGCGCTGATTCCGCCTTTTCTGTTATTCTCAAGGCGTTAACCGGTTCCTTTTCAGTGAGGGGAGTGCCGTGCCCAGCCGGAAAGAAATTCAGTGGTCGCAACTCAGGGTAGGAGCTTTAGTGCTCGTGGCCATGGCCGTTCTGGTCGGGCTGATCCTTCTCATGTCCGGCTCGTCGGGCGGGCTTTTTGCACGCAAACTGGTGCTTCGGTCTTACTTTGAGAACGCTGCAGGCGTGAAGGACGGCGCGCCGGTCACGCTTGAGGGCGTGACCATCGGCAACGTAATCCACGTTCGCGTGGTCCCTGCCCGCAATCCCACTCCGGTGGAGGTATCCATGCGGGTGGATTACAAGGATCTCAGCCGGCTGCACACCGATTCGACGGCCGCGATTGCCCAGGCGGGTGTGCTCGGCGACAGCTACGTCGATATCAACTCGACCCACGCCAGCGGACCCCCTCCGGCCAACGGTGCCGAACTGAAGGCCTCCGGCTCACCCAGCATCCAGGACGTGATCCGCACCAGCAACGACTCCATTGTTGAGGTGCAAACGCTGACGCGCAAGATCGAGATTCTGGTCGATTCGCTCAACTCCGGCCGCGGCACGGTGGGCAAGTTGATCAACGACCCCGAGCTGGCCAGGAAGATAACGCTCATTGCCACCGATCTTGAGACCGTGACCAGCGCAATTGCTGAGGGCAAGGGCTCATTGGGCAAGCTGATCAATGACGACACGCTCTACACCCGCGCCAACTCGGCCGTCGACCGGCTCGACAAAATCACGATCGCGCTGGACGAGGGCAAGGGCAGCGCAGGCAAGCTGCTCAAGGACGACGCGCTCTATAACAACCTGAACGCCGCCGTTGCCAATACAAATCAGTTGGTGGCCGAGATCAACTCTGGCAAGGGCGCGCTCGGCAAGATCGCCAAGGATCCTGAATTTGCCCAGAAGCTCGATGACACCGTCACCCGGCTGGACTCGATTCTCAAGAGCGTGGACGAGGGCAACGGCACGTTGGGGCAGCTTGTGCAGAACCGCTCGGTCTACGACCACGCCGACCAGACGCTGGACCAGACCCAGCAATTGGTGAAGAGCATTCGCGAGGACCCGAAGAAGTACCTTGTGATCCGCATGAAGATTTTCTAGAACTGTTCGTATAAACCCCATCAACCTAGCCCAAAGGCAGCCCTCAAGGGCTTAGGCTGTGCCGCAGTTTGTGGCGGAGGATGTGAAGCCAGTAACGGGGATGCCGCGGGGACGGGAAGGAAGGGCTCTCGATCTTAGCGGAAGAGCCCTTCCTCTCTTAGGGACGTTTGACCGGGAAGGTGTTTGCTATGGATCAGCAGTTCCTCCTGCTTCCCGATCTGGTGCTTTCAGTTAGAACTGCAGCTTCAAAGCAAACTGCAGTTGTCTCGGAACGTAATTCGGGTCGGTCGCAGTGATCTCCCCGAAGCTGCCGTTCCCCAGCCGCGTTCCTGGGCCGCTGTTGACATTGTTGTCCATGTAAAAACTCGGCGTGTTGGAAATGTTGAATGCCTCTGCGCGGAACTGAATCCCCAGCCTTTCTGTGATCGGGAAAGTTTTGAACAGAGAGAAATCGACATGGCGGAAGTGAGGCCCATAAAGCGAATTGCGGGCCGTGCTGCCGACTGTGCCCTCCGGCTGAGCCTGGAAAGCGGTGGTGTCGAACCACTCCGCAAGTGTGGGATGAGAGAGCTTGGGAGAGTGGATCTGGTTTGGGCGATCGGGTCCGTTGTTGTATGTGGGGCTGGCCCAGTTGTTAAAGCCGCCGCTGGCATTGCTGTTGGTGACCGAGAAGTCCTTTCCGCTTTGCCATGCCACAATCGCGTTGGTCTGCCAGCCACCAAGCGCATACTTTCTGGCGCCTGTGAACTCTTTTCCCGGCAACTCGTAGTCGATCGAAAGAGCGAAACGGTTGCGAATATCGTTTTCCGCGTTGCCGTACTCGATCTGACGAATCCTGGTCGGGTCGGCGTCGCCCCAGCCCTGTTGGCCTTCCTCAGAGAAGCCGGTTTGATCGCTCAATGCATGTCCCCAGGTGTAGTTGGCGTCGAATGCAAGGCCCTTTGCAAAGCGGCGCTGGAAGGAGGTTTGCAGGGCGTTATAGTTGGAGACGCCCTCGCTCGCAAGCCAATCCACCGTACCGAGATTGGGCAAAATCCCCTGGCCGGTGGGCAATCCTTGTCCGAGTGGGCGGAAATTCTGACCCGCCGCGACCTCAGCCGGCGTTGGCATGTTGATGTCGTTGATGGTCTCAGGCAGATGTTGGCCGATGTTGCCGACATAACCTACAGTGAGCACGTTGGGGCCAAACTGCTGCTCAACCTGCAAGTTGAACTGCTGAATCATGGCCGGTTTGAAATTGGGATCCTCAGCGACCATCGCGAGTCCTGAGCTGGTTACGGTCTGCGGAGCAGGGGTTGGAAGCCCGCTGTCGAATGTGGATTGGAAGCCGGCCCCAAATCCTGCGCCTGTAGCGCAGCTCGGCAGGAAGCTCGTCCCTCCAGCGTTCGTCTGGATTCTGAATGCAAGATCCGATTCGCACCCCGGCGAGTAGACAGAGGTGAACGGGGCATTCTTCAAGTCGGCATTGGATGTGTAGTTGCCGGGGAAAAAGCTGAGCCCATAGCCGCCGCGGATGACGGTAGCGGGGCGAATGGAGTAGGAGAAGCCGATGCGAAACGCAAAGTCAGTATGGACGGATTGGATTCCGGCCGTGGAGGAGACGCCGTTGACGCCCGCGACCTTCAGGGCAGACGCCACGGTCGCTGGTGTTGAGGCGACGGCCTGGGTGTAGTCGAAGTTCGAGATGTGGTTATGCGCTTCCGTAAAAGGCGTGAAGATGTCGTAGCGAAGGCCATAGACCACAGTCAGCTTAGGATTGATCTTCCAATTGTCCTGCGCGAAGAAACTCGGCTCCCAGCCGCGGTAGTCGGGCACGTCCAGATCCAGGTTGAAACTGGATGTGTTGAAGGCTCCGACCAGCGTAGATGCGAGGATTTGGTCCTGGTTGCTGTCCGTCGACAGGCCGAACCCGTACTGGCCAAATGGGAATGCACTCTGCACATTCCGCGCCTGGCGGCGGATCAAGCTCGCGCCCAGTTTCAGGTTGTGGCTCCTGATCGTGTCGCTGACGGCGCCTGCGTATTGGAAGGTATTGTCGATATCCTGCAATGGGACATAGGCCCCATCGCCCAGGTCGCTCAGGCCGTTGATTCCAACGGGCGAAAGGCCCGTGGTCAACGCGCCGTTGGATGGAAAACCGACCGTGGTGTCGGCATTCGAAAGGTAGTTCAGCGGCGTCGAAAAATTGTTGATGCGTGTAAATGCCGCGCGCAGATCGAGCAGCAGGTTTTGCGTGAAGATGTGCGTAAATCCAAAAGCATACTGTTGCGCGCCATCCGCGGCCGCACCGGAGAAGTTGTAACGGCCGCCACCGGGAACGATTGCCTTGAAGGCGGACGGCACATCAGGATTTGCCCCCGCCGGGATAGCAGCCGGAGTGTAGGTGTTGACCTTGTTGTAGTTGTAGCGGCCAAAGAAGTGATTATTCTGATTGAATGTGTGGTCGACACGAACATCGTAGAGATTGCTGAACTGCGTCTTGTTGGGGCTGATGGTATAGTTTGATCCAATTTGCCCCGGCGAGCCGGCGTTGGGCGCGGGGAACAGTTGCAGTAAAGCGAGAGCTACTGGATCGACAGGGGTACCGGCGGGGATGCCGTTGCCCAGCGCTACCAGCGCCGCCGGCGATCCGCCGTCGAGGCTGTTGATGTTGTTGTACTCGGCGAGCGTGGGTACGCTGGTCGTGTAGGTGGTGCCGCTCACCTGGCGAAAGCCTTCATAGTCGCCGAAGAAGAAGGTCCTGTCGCGGAGAATGGGGCCGCCAATGCTGCCACCGAACTGGTTCTGGCGCAGCTCGGGCGTGTTGCCGGTCGTCTGGAAGTAATTCCGGGCGTCTAGGATGTCGTTGCGTAAGAACTCGTATACAGATCCGTGAAGCTGATTGGTGCCCGATTTGGTAACCAGGTTGACGACGCCGCCTGCCGTGCGGCCTGCCTCGGGAGCGTAGCTGTTGGTCTGTACGGTGATCTCCTGGATGCCTTCTACCGATGGCTTGACGCCAATGGTGCCAATCACGCGCTCATTATCGTCGATACCGTCGACAACGTAGTTGTTCAGCGTGTCGTCCTGGCCGTTCACAGAGAATCCATTGGTCGAGCGGCGGTCGTCCGGGCGCCCGCCGCTGGTAAGGCCGTTGCCGGGTCCCTCGTTGGCTCCTGGCACGAGCTGAACGAGTTGCACAAAGTTGCGTCCATTAAGCGGCAGATCCTGCACGGCCAACGAAGTGACCGTCGAACTGACGGTTGCGTTGTCGGCCTGTAGCAGCGGAGTCTGTGCTTCCACGACTACGGTCTCGGTAGTGCCGCCGGCTGTCAAATGCATGTCGGCACGGGCGCGATCACCGGCTTCGACTGACAGACTCAAGGTCGATGTTTTGAAGTTGGCCATCTTCGCGGTTACGGAGTAGTGGCCGGTGGGAACCTGGGCAAATTGGAAATCTCCGCTATCGTTCGAGATTGCTATGCGCTGATCCTGGGTATCGAGATTCACCAGGGTGACGGTCGCTTTGGAAACCACGGCCCCCGTGTCGTCGGTAATGGTTCCGATGATGTCGGCCGTGGACAACTGCGCATGAACCCACGTGGTGCCGAGTATTGTGATCGCCAGCAGAACGGTGAGTCGCCTTGTCAGCTCGCGGATGTTCGCGCACTGGCTTTGGACGAGTGAAAACAATCGCATTTTCCTGTTCATATGACCTCCTGCCTTGAAGGTCACCGACTCCAAGGATGATGAATGGGGGCTTCCCATTTCATTCTGCTTTCATTCTGTGTCATAAATCCAGAGGCCGGCCTCAAGGTCAGCACGCATCATAGGCAACAGAATTCATAGATGTATAGGGTCCATCTGGTATCTCACCTGAAAGTAAAGATATAACTCCCAATAATTCAGCCATCTTGCCTGAGAGGTAAATAATCGTTAAAGATCTCGGCTGTCAAGAGAAAGCGCAGTAAGTCATTTCCACTGAGGTTAAGCTCCGATCTTCAAACACATGATGATCAATGTTTAACTTCCTTAACCCACCGGCAAAAGTATATTTAACTCCCCTTTAACTCCACAAGAATGTATGTTT
>JBEKOA010000048.1:0-28431 GCA_049522255.1 Occallatibacter sp. | reverse complement strand
GCCGGTGACTCATCAGGAATGTTAGATGAGGTTCAAGTAACTTCTACTTGCCTACTGAGGATGTGTGCCAGTATGTCCAACGATACTTGCCAACGACGTCTGACATAAGGACCGGCCCATATCCTGGCAACCGGCTGTCTGCGCTGCGATCACGATTATCTCCCATGACGAACAACTCTCCTGAATCAACTGTGCGAGTTACAAAGGTAATCGGCGCGGTTATGACTTCTCCTGTAGCTGGAGCAAGATATGGCTCATCAAGCTGCTTGCCATTGCGGAATACCTTCCGATTGGCACCACCGATAGTTTCGCCCGGCATTGCCAGAATCCGTTTCAGAACGATGGTATCTTTGCGGCGCAGAACGATGATGTCCCCATCATGTAAGTCAGAGCGGGCGTGATCCGATTCATCAACAAAGATCCTGTCTCCCGAGTGGAGCAGTGGCAGCATTGATGATCCGTCCATGCGATACGGGCGATTCGTCGTATTACAGCCACAGAGGAGCAGCGAAACTCCAAGTGCCCCGGCCCAAACGCCTGAGACCATCAGATTCCTTGTAGCTGCTTTGGGAGTCATCTTCTGGCAAGTGTATACCAAATCCCTTACCTACCCTCAGTTGTCAGCCATTCCGTCAGTTACTGGTCAATAAACGGCGCCTTCCGCAGCGGGATTCATGCGAAAGCCTTGGTGCGCTGGCCTCAGTACTCAGCCACCGCATGCTGCTGGGGACAGCGGCAAGTCCCAGATTTTCAGTTCGCAGCCTTACTCCGCCGGATCTTCCGCCGTAAATCCCGAGCAGCAGGGCTTTTCCGTGGCGTGGAAGTTCATCAGTTCCACGCGC
Source organism: Occallatibacter sp. (assembly GCA_049522255.1). Classification (GTDB taxonomy): domain Bacteria; phylum Acidobacteriota; class Terriglobia; order Terriglobales; family Acidobacteriaceae; genus Telmatobacter. The sequence goes on along the minus strand of JBEKOA010000048.1, from coordinate 27,589 downwards.
ACGCCATCTGGGTCGAAGAGGTTGAACTGGCCCTTGCCGTCCCTGCCCATTTGCGTATGTTCCTGGGCATCCACGTTCACCAGCCGTCCGCTTTCCTTTAGAGTCTTGAAGGCCATATCCACCGATGCCACGCCGATCGAAAAATGATCGAGCACGCCCAGGTCATGCGCCGAGATATCCGGCTTGGCGTTCAACATGTACTCTACCCAGTCGTGGCTGTCGGGGGTCTGCTGGCTCACCCAATCGATTCGGCCCTCGACCATGCCGCCATACCAATAAGGCCGGAAGCCAAGCAGATTGCGATAGAAGGTGTCTTCGACGGCGCGGTTATGCACCATGAAGCCGACGTGGATGATGTGACTGCCAATGGCATTGGGAGCCTCCACAGTCTTGGGAAGATGGGGCGGCTCGATAAATTCGACCTTGTTGCCCTCCGGGTCCTGCGTCGTGAACCAGCGGCTGCCGTCGGCGCCTTTCTCCACATTGCCCGGCACCTTGTATGCCTTGGATGCCAGGAACCTCCTTAGACCTTCGGCGTTGTCGGTGTTATAGCCGATGTGGTCGAGCCGGTTGATGCCCTGGCCGTCGGGTAACGGCAATACCTCGATAAACTGCGTTGCGCTGAACGCATAACGCACTCCCTTGGCGTTCTGCGGATCGGACTGTTTGGCCGCGCCGAGGATCTCGCGATAAAAGTGGTCGGCTGCCGCTGCGTTCGAAGTGTAGACGGCCAGGTGAGAGATGCCCGTGATCTTCGGGCGAGTGATGGGCGGGTCTGGCAATTGAGCGGCGGCGGCGATAGTGAAAGCGACGAGAAAAGCGGCAGCGAGAAACCTGAACTTCATTCTGCACCTCGAGAATTGTGGCCGAACCACAATAATTTGATTTTACGCGGAGCGCAAGCCAGGAGATCCCGCAGCCGCCGTACAATAACTCCATGCGCACCATTGTCTTCCCAGCCTCTCTGGCCGCGCTCGCCCTAGCCGCTTGCCTCGGGGCCGCCGCCCGCGCCCAGAATACTCTGCCCACTGCCTCGGCCGAAGACCGCGCCCTGGCACGCGAAATCTTCAAGCAGCTCATCGAGATCAACACCACCGACACGCCGAAGGGCAACGTGACCACCGCAACTGCGGCCATGCAGCAGCGTTTTCTCGACGCGGGCTTTCCAGCTGAGGATGTGCACCTGCTCGGCCCCGATCCGCGCAAGCAGAACCTCGTAGTCCGGCTGCGGGCTGTCGGGCCTTCCAGCGAAAAGCCGGTCCTGTTTCTCTGCCACATGGACGTAGTGGAGGCGCTGCGCTCCGACTGGCACACCGATCCCTTTGAGTTTGTCGAGAAAGACGGCTATGTCTACGGCCGCGGCTCGCAAGACATGAAGAACTCCGACGCCGCCCTGGTCTTCACCCTGCTGCGGTTGCACAGGGAGGGATACAAGCCGCGCCGCGACCTGATCCTGGCCCTCACCGCGGACGAAGAGGGCGGCAAGTTCAACGGCGCCTCCTGGCTGGTAAGCCAGCATCGAGAGCTTGTCGATGCGGCCTACGTCATCAATCCCGACGCGGGCGGCATCGAGTTGGACCACGGGCGCGCCGTGGTGGCCGATGTCGAGGCCACGGAAAAGGTCTACTCCGACTTCCAGGTCACGGCGGTGAATCCCGGCGGGCACAGCTCGCGACCAAGGCCGGACAACGCCATCTATGAGCTGACCTCGGCGCTCGACAAGCTGGCCGCCTACTCGTTTCCATTCGAGATGAATGAGGTTACGAGAACCTACTTCAGCAACCTGGTCGGCCAGGAGACGGGGCAGACGGCGGGGGATATTCGGGCGATTCTCGCCACACCGTCGGACCTGGCTGCGGCCGCCCGGCTGAGCGCCGATCCCAGCTTCAACTCGAACTTCCGCACCACCTGCGTGGCCACGCGTCTCGCCGCCGGCCACGCCAATAACGCACTTGCCCAGACCGCCCAGGCCAATGTGAACTGCCGCATCTTTCCCGGCCACTCACCGGAAGAGATTCGCCAGCAATTGGTGGGTATCTTCGGCGATCCGAAGCTGACCGTGAAGTATGTCTCCGACAGCGGTGAAGTCTTCGACACGGCGCCCGAACGCAAAGCCATGGTCCCGCCGCCGCCGATCAAAGAAGTCTTTGCCCCGCTGACCCGGCTGACGCAGACGCTCTGGGCGGGCGTTCCCGTCACGCCAATCATGGAGAACGGAGCCAGCGATTCGATCTACTTTGCCCAGGCTGGAATCCCCTGCTACGGCTACTCCGCCATCGCCTTGGAACGCGACGACGAGCGCGCCCACGGGCAAGATGAGCGCCTGCCGATGGATTCCTACTGGAAGTCGCTGGACTTCTTCTACTCGTTCCTGAAAGCGGTCGGTGGGCAATGAGTCTCTGTCGAATGAACTGTTGACCTCCTGCGTGGATGCACTCATTCATCCACGCAAGCTTTCAGCATCAGCAACGCAAAGATGGACGTGGCCCGCTCAGTGATCGCATCACTCGTGGAATGTTACCTCAACTTCCACCTTGACGGTGCCCTTTCCGGGATTGAACTGCCATCTCCGCACGGAATCTTCCGCTGCAGGCATCAAGATGCTGTTTCCGCTGATTGCCTTGGCATCGGTGACATTCCCTTGGGAATCAACGGTCGCCTCCACTTTTACCGAGCCTGTGATTTTCATGCGCGCGGCCAGCGCAGGATACGCAGGGATGGCCCGCATCTGAATCCCGCGCTCTTCCGCTGCATTGGCTGGAACCGCCAGCGCGATCAGAATCGTCAACGCGGCCGTTTGCATCAGCCTGGTCAGAACAGGTCGCGCACAGATGTTGTCGAGGCATGAGTCGATGTAATTCATGTTCCCTCCATGGTTCTTGGGTTCATCCTTTCTATCGGGATTTGCGGTAAGCATTTGAGAATCTTAAGTAATGGATTCCGCGATGTGATACGGGCCATCGGCCCAGAAGATTTCTTTACAAATGCCCTTCTGTGAAGGCTGTGCGCAGGCGTTAGAACTTTCTCGTCTCCGCCGCGCTAACCAGGCCCTCAATCCACGCTGATAAACTTAAGTCACATGATTCTCCCGTTCGTCCGCGAGATCTTTGCGGAGCTGGAGCACTCTTCGGGATTTGAGCGCGTACGAAGGCATCTAAGCCTCGGCACGGGGCGGAGGCGTGTCTCCGGACTCACCAATACAGCTCGTTCCATCTATATTCCTCTTTTTGCGCGGGCGGCCCGACAGCCGGTGATCGTGGTAGTGGCCGACAACAAGGCCGCCGAGTCGCTCGAACCGATGCTGCGCGCCGGATGCGAACTGACCGGCGCTGTGGACCCAGCGCAAGTGGTGCGGCTGCCAGCCCACGATGTGCTTCCATTCGAGAATCTTTCTCCTCATCCGGATGTGCAGGAGCAGCGTGCAGCAGCCTTGTGGAAGCTGGCCACCGGGGCTGTCTCTATTCTCATTGCGCCGGTCGAATCGGCGGCGCTCAGGCTCTTTGACCGCGACTACTACGCCGGCCTGGCGGTAACACTCAAGCGCGGCGAAGAGGTCGATGCGGAGGTGCTGACCGGGCATCTGGCCTCGGTTGGTTACACGCAGATGGATCTTGTGGAGATGCCGGGCCAATTCACGCGGCGTGGAGGGATTCTCGACGTATACTCCCCCGAATCGGACCGGCCTGTGCGCATCGAGTTCTTCGGCGACGAGATTGAGACCATCCGCAAATTCGATCCGGAGACGCAGCGATCGCAATCAGGTCTCGACGAGACACAACTGCTGCCGCTGACCGAAACGCCTGTGACCGAGCGTCTGCTGGCCGCGGTGCATGGACGTCTAAGCCGCCAACGAGTTGAGTTGCACGGCACGGAAGAAGACTCAGATGTAAGTCGTGAAATGGAAGCCAAGTTAGCGGCGGCCGGAGGAGTTAGCGTCTTTCCCGGCTGGGAGTTTTTCTCTGCGGTGGCTGGAGCGGATAAGTCGCTGCTAGCCCTCGTGCCTAAGTGCGCGCTGTTCATCGAAGAGCCGGCGATGGTGCGCAACCAGATCGAACGCTGGTGGAACAAGGTCGAGCAGCGCCATGAGCGATCGGCGATGGGTTCGTTGATAACTCCTGAAGATATTTATTTGCGCCCCGAAGTGTTACAAGCGCAGTTAAACGCCCACATGGGCCTCGACCTCGATCAACTGGGCGTCGTGGACCTGCTCGACGAAGACAACACGCTGGGTGAAATCGAGCTGAACTCGCGGCCGACGCTCAGGTTTCATGGTTCTATTCCAGCGCTGACCGAACAACTGCGCGCCCTGATGGCGGCTGAGACGCGCACTGTACTGGCCGCGCCGCACCAGGGCGACGTTGACAGACTCGCAACAGTGCTGCGCGAGTACCAGATTCCTTACCGACTCGGCAGCCGCAATCCGCATCCCGGCGAGGCGATGCTTGACGAGGCGAGTTATCTGGCCGGCGACCTGCGCGTGCCGGTCATTGTGCGGACTCCGATAGCCGCGGGTGTGAGTTTTCTCGACTCGAACCTGATTCTCTTCGGGGCCAACGATCTCTCCGACGAGGCGGATGTAGCGGCTCGGCCCGAGCCGAGGAGGTCGAAGACAGCGGCTTTTGTCTCCGATTTCCGCGACCTTACGGTTGGCGATTACGTGGTCCACGTGGAGCATGGCATCGCGCAGTATCAGGGCCTCAAGGAGATAGAACAAGACGGGCTTTCGGTCGAGTTCATGATCCTGGAATTTGCCGAGTCCGCCAAGTTATATGTACCGCTGACCCGGCTCGATCTGATTCAGAAGTACCGCTCGACGGACGCGGGGCCCGCGCCGGTGCTGAACAAACTCGGCTCGCAGCAGTGGACCAAAACAAAAGCAAGAGTCCGTAAGGCCATGCAGGATATGACCGGCGAGTTATTGAAGTTATATGCCGAGAGGAAGACGGCGCAGGGGACTTCATTCTCAAAGGACAATGAGTTTCAGCGCGAGTTTGAGGACTCATTCGACTACAGCGAGACCGACGACCAGTTATCGGCGATCCGGGCCATCAAATACGACATGGAATCGACTACGCCGATGGATCGCCTTTTATGCGGAGATGTGGGATACGGCAAGACCGAGGTAGCCATGCGCGCGGCCTTCAAGGCCGTGCAGGACGGCAAACAGGTGGCCGTCTTGACTCCGACCACGATTCTGAGCTTCCAGCACTTCGAAACATTCAAGAAGCGATTTGCGCAATTCCCCATCAACATAGAAATGATCTCACGCTTTCGAACTCAAAAGGAACAAAAGGTCATCGTCGAGCGCGTGGAGACCGGCAAGATCGACATTCTGATCGGCACGCACCGGCTGCTCTCGAAAGACATCAAGTTCCAGGATCTTGGCCTGCTGATCGTGGATGAGGAACAGCGTTTTGGCGTGCGCCACAAGGAGCGCCTGAAGCAGATGCGGAAAGAGATCGACGTGCTGGCCATGAGCGCCACACCGATCCCGCGCACGCTGCATATGTCGCTGGTTGGCCTGCGGGATATGAGCGTGATCGAGACTCCGCCGAAAGACCGCATGGCGATTCAGACCGTGGTGGCCAAGTTCGACGAGAAGATCATCCGCTCGGCGGTCGAGGTGGAGTTGGAGCGCGGCGGGCAGGTTTATTTCGTTCATAACCGCGTGGAGTCAATCTACGAGATCGCCGCGCGGATTCAGGAGTTGGTGCCCGCCGCGCGCGTCGCGGTGGGTCACGGGCAGATGGGTGAGACGGATCTTGAGAAGGTGATGCTCGCCTTCATGCGGCACGAGTACGACGTGCTTGTGGCCACAACGATTATCGAAAACGGACTCGACATTCCGCTGGCGAATACGATGCTGATTAATCGCGCTGACCGGCACGGTCTGAGCGAGTTATACCAGTTGCGCGGCCGCGTGGGACGCTCCAATCGTCGCGCCTACGCGTATTTGCTGATTCCCCCAGAGCAGGAACTGACTGAGATTGCGCGCCGAAGGCTGGCGGCTCTCAAAGAATTCAGCGATCTCGGCGCGGGCTTCAAGATCGCCGCGCTTGATCTGGAACTTCGTGGGGCCGGTAACATGCTCGGCGGCGAACAGAGCGGCCACATCGAGGCGGTTGGCTTCGAGTTATACACCTCCATGCTCGAGGCCGCGGTGAAGGAGATGAAGGGTGAGGCGAGCGAAGAGCGGCCGGCCACGCAGCTTAACCTGGGCATTGCACTGCGCATCGACGAGAGTTATGTTCCGGAGGAGAATCAGCGGTTGCGGCTCTACAAAAAAATCGCCGGAGCTGCAAGCGAAAAGTCCGTCGCCGAGGTGCGTGCGGAGATGGAAGACCGCTATGGCTCGCCGCCGGATGCGACGGTTTACCTGCTGGAGGCTTCGCTAATTCGGCTCGAATGCGAACGGATCGGCATTGCGCAGGTGGATCGGAAACGAGCCGAATTGCACATTCGCTTTACGGAGAATGCGGCGGTCGATCCGCAGCATTTGATGCGATTGGTCGCGCGAAATGCAAAACGCGGCGCTCAGTTCACGCCGCAGGGTCTGCTGAAGTATCCTTTGGCTACGTCGAGGTCCGATGAGGTTCTGCTTGAGATTCACGAACTAATCGGGAATCTGGCGCCGGCGCCGGTGAATGCATAGAAAATGCGCGTTAGATTTGGGAGGAAACATGAAGAAACTCGTTGCCGAGTTTGCGATAGGAGTTCTTATGGCTGCCCCGATAGCTTCCCACGCAGAAAAAGAGACCTGGAAGCATCAGTTTGAGAAGGTTTCGGATGAGTACTTCGACCAGGTGTACTTTCACTATCAACCCACACAGGGAACGCTAGCTGGCGATCATCGATACGATGGACAGTTGGAAGATTATTCGCGCAAGAATGTCGACGCTGAAATTGCTACCCTCAGGGCTTTCGAGATGCGTGTGGAGGCCATTCATCCCGATGAGACCGCGGCAGATTTTGTTCCGCGGAGTGATCGCGAGATGGTGCAGTCTAACATTCGCTCACGATTGCTGACTCTGGAGACGATTCGCCCGTGGGAAAAGAATGCAGATAACTATTCAAGTGCCTGCGCGAACGGCGCGTTCACACTGATGGAGCGCAAGTTTGCATCGCCGGACGAGCGGCTTCGCTCGCTGATCGCACGCGAGAAGCAGATGCCTGCGCTGCTCGGGAGTGCGCGCGTGAATCTGAAGAATCCACCGCGCATCTTCACCGAGATCGCCATTGAGCAGTTACCGGACATTATCACATTCTTTGAGAACGATGTACCGCTGGCATTCGCCGATGCACAAGACACGGTGCTGAAGACCGAGTTTGCGCAGACCAATGCAGCCGTGATTGCCGCGCTCAGCAGTTATCTTGGGTGGCTGAAGATAGACTTGCTTCCGAAATCCAACGGCGACTTCCGCATCGGCGCTGAGGCTTTCTCGAAGAAGCTCCAATATGACGAGATGGTTGACACTCCGCTGGATAAGCTGCTCGAAATCGGCTGGGCCGATCTGCGCAAGAATCAGGCCCACTTCAAAGAGGTGGCAAAGGAGCTTGAACCGGACAAGACACCCAGTGCGGTGCTCGAGGAGTTAGGCCAGAATCATCCCGCTCCCGATCAACTTCTCGATGCCTTCCGTGCTACCTTCGACGGATTGGTCAGTTTCATTCACAGCCACCACATCGTAACGATTCCGTCGGATGTGCGGCCTATTGTGGAAGAGACGCCGCCTTTCATGCGCGCCACGACTTTTGCCTCAATGGATACGCCGGGCCCCTTTGAGACGCACGCCACTGAAGCCTATTTCAACGTGACACTGCCCGACCCGAAGATGAAGCCCGAGGAGGTTGAGGGCTACATGCATTCGTTCAACGTGGGCACGGTGATTTCAACGGCGGTGCATGAGGCTTATCCGGGACATTACATCCAGTTTCTGTGGTTGCCGCAGGCGCCGAGCAGAGTGCGCAAGCTATTAGGCGCGAACACTGACGTTGAAGGCTGGGCGCACTATTGCGAGCAAATGATGCTCGACGAGGGATACGGTCAGCCCGGAGCGGGAGCGAAGGATGAGCGCGAATCGAAGTTTCTGCGCCTGGGCCAGCTTCAAGATGCGCTTTTACGCAACGCGCGCTTTATCGTCGGCATCCAAATGCATAGAGGCAAGATGAGCTTCGACGAAGCGGTGGAATTCTTCCAAAAGGAAGGCTACCAGCCAAAGGAGACGGCCATGGTAGAGACCAAGCGCGGAGCCAGCGACGCGACTTATCTCTACTACACTCTGGGCAAGCTGGAGATCATGAGACTGCGCGAGGACATGAAGAAGAAGCAGGGCGCGGCATTTTCTCTGGAGAAGTTTCACGACGACTTTTTGAAGCAGGGTTTTCCGCCAATCAAGATTGTGCGGCAGGCGCTGCTGGGTGACGATTCACCGGCATTATGAGTCAAGAACCACTGAGGAGATTGCGCATTGATCGCTGAGATGAGGAAGACGCAATGAACAAGCGAGTTCGGAAGGCGGTTTTTCCGGCAGGCGGGCTGGGCACGCGATTTTTGCCGGCCACAAAGGTCATCCCAAAGGAGATGCTGGCGCTTGTCGACAAGCCGATCATCCAGTACGGCGTTGAAGAGGCGATCGCGTCCGGGATCGAGCACATCATCATTGTCACCGGCCGCGGCAAGGGCGCGATCGAGGACCACTTCGATCATAGCTTCGAGCTGGACGCAACGTTGAAGAGCCGCGGCAAGCATGAACTGCTGGCCGTGTCGCGCGGCGTCTCGTCGCTTGCCCGGATCAGTTATGTCCGGCAAAAAGAACCGCTGGGTCTGGGCCATGCCGTCTTGTGCGCCAAGGATCTGGTCGGCGACGAACCGTTTGCCGTGATGCTTCCCGACGACGTGATCGACGCCGAAGTGCCGTGCCTGAAACAGATGCTGGCCGTCTTCAGCGAGAAGGGCGGCTCAGTGCTGGCGACGCAGACGGTCGAGGGGCCGGGAATCAGCGCCTATGGCGTGTTGGCCGGCTCGCAGGACGCTGACAATTGGCGGATTTTCAATTGCACCGGCATGGTGGAGAAACCGAAGCTTGAAGATGCGCCTACGAAGCAAGCTATCATCGGGCGCTATGTGCTCACGCCGCGCATCTTCGATCTACTGGAGCAGACGACTCCGGGCGCCGGTGGCGAGATTCAACTGACAGACGGAATTAAAGCGCTGCTCAAGGAAGGAAAGGTCTTTGGCTACACCTTCGAAGGGAAGCGCTACGACGCGGGCGATAAACTGGGCATGCTGGAAGCGACTGTCGAGTTTGCGCTCAAGCGCAAGGATCTCGGGCCGCATTTCCGCGCGTATCTGAAGGGGCTGGAGTTATAGAGCGGGGTTAGCGGAGTTAGCTCTGGCTTCAATGCTAACTTTGCCAGCAACGCTAACTCCACCTTCTTACGACTTCCACTTGATATTGCATCCGATCGACGGGCGCTGATCTTTCAGAGGGGGCTTGCCAGCGATCGCGGTGTCGATGGCGGCGCGCAGATCTTCGCCGGTGACTGCGATGCCGTTGCCGGGACGGCTGCGGTCGAATTGGCCACGATAGACCAGCCGCAGATCGGCGTCGAAGAGAAAGAAGTCCGGCGTGCAGGCGGCCTTATAGGCATGAGCCACGTTCTGCGTCTCGTCGTACAAATAGGGAAAGACGAAGCCATGAGTCTTGGCCTGCTGCTTCAGTCCTGCGGGGCTGTCGTCGGGATGAGTTGTTACGTCGTTGCTGCTGATGGCGACGATGTTCAGAGGCTTACCATCATAGTCCTTGCCCAGGATCGCCAAGCCCTTCTCGATGTGCTTGACATAGGGGCAATGAGCGCAAATGAACATTACCAGCAGAGCCTTCGATCCGCGGAAGTCATCGCGACGGACGGTCTTGCCGGTCGTAACCTCAGTAAGCGCAAAGTCAGGAGCTGTCGTGCCCAGTTCCAGCATGGTGGATTCGGTTAGTGCCATTGCCTTTCCTCCTAATCTGCCTTGATCATGGCCTTTCCAGGCTTGCAGTATCCGGAAGGATCGATTACCAAATAATTACCTGCAAGCATTTCAAAATATTAATAGGGGGTGGGGGGGCCAGCAGTGTACAGACCGGGCGGCCAGAGTTCCGCTCTCATCGCCTGACTTTTTTTGTTTCGGCATTGATCGTTGTTCGCCATCTTCAGTGCTTCCGGCAAATTCGATTGTGCGCCGGCGGAGGATAATCTTCTGCAAATCCCCCGCGAACTGCGCTTCGCAAGAAATAACCTCATTGGCGGCTTCCATCCTTGGGTAAACAATCGTGAAACCGGCTTAGCTCTGCCAACGCAGCTTCCGTCAAAACAGCGGCGTCTGTCGGCCCGGCATCGTCAGTCCAAAATGCTCATACGCCAACCGCGTAGCCACACGGCCGCGCGGAGTGCGATCGAGAAACCCGATCTGAATCAGGAAGGGTTCGTAGACCTCTTCCAGCGCGTCTTGCTCCTCGGCCAGAGTGGCGGCCAGTGTGCTCAACCCGACTGGCCCTCCATCGTATTTCTGAATGATGGCCAGCAGCAGCCGGCGGTCGATCTCATCGAAGCCATGCGCGTCCACCTCAAGCATGGTGAGGGCGGCGTTGGCCGTGGGACGGTCGATGATGCCGGAGCCGCGCACCTGGGCAAAATCGCGCACACGGCGCAGCAGCCGGTTGGCTATTCTCGGAGTCCCGCGGGAGCGCAGCGCGATCTCGGCCGCGCCGTCCTGATCGATTGGAATCTGCATCACCTCGGCGGAGCGCGTGACGATGAAGCGCAACTCGTCTTCGGTATAGAACTCCAGCCGCAGCAGAATGCCGAAGCGCGACCTCAAGGGCGAGGACAGCAGGCCGGGCCTCGTTGTTGCCCCAATGAAGGTGAAGGGCCGGATCTCCATCACGTGGGTGCGCGCCGCCGGGCCCTGGCCAATGATGATGTCCAGCTTGTAGTCCTCAAGCGCGGTGTAGAGCTTCTCTTCGAGCACCGGCTGCATGCGGTGGATCTCGTCGAGAAAGAGCACCTGGCGCTCGCGCAGATTTGTCAGAATCGCAGTTAAGTCGCCTTGAATCTGGAGGGCCGGCCCTGAGGTCTGCTGAAAGCCGACATCCAGTTCATTGGCGATGATGGTGGCCAGGGTCGTCTTGCCCAGGCCGGGAGGGCCATAGAGGAGGACGTGATCCAGCGCCTCGCCACGTGATTTGGCGGCTTCGAGAGCGATGGCGAGCTGTTCTTTGGCCTTCGATTGGCCGATGAATTCTCCCAGCCAGCGGGGACGCAGTTTAAGCTCGAAGCCCTGCTCTTCGTCGGCGCGCGAGGCGCTGACCAGCCGTTCCCCACCCCGACCACGAGAATCTGTGGTTGGTAACCCCGGCCCCGGCGTGTTGTCGCGTGCAATGGCCATGCTGACCAGAAGTGTAGCCGTTGGCGGTCAATGCGGGCAAAGTGGCGAGGCCGTCGAAGGGGGATTCGTTGACTGTCTTGATTCCGGCAAATCGGCATAGTTTTGCGGTTACAGCCGATTTGGGTAAGATGGGTTTATAGTCTAATGTGGAAAAGAATGACCAGCACCGCTGGTTTCTAGCGGAGCCGGAGCTTTTTTGGAGTTGCCAGGAGACTCAAATGTTTAATCGCTTCTGCTTCGGGGCGTTCCTCCTCGTCGGCCTTGCGGGGCTGGTTACCGGTTGCAGCACTACTTCTTCTTCTACTGCCCTCACCACAATCGTCATCAGTCCCAGTGGTTCCAGTGCGGTTACGGCGACGTTGGTGCCCAAGGGTGTTCCGCAGGCTCACGCTCAGTTCACAGCCATCGGGTACTATGGCCACGCTGGCCACCAGGTCACCAAGGATATAACCGATGAGGTGACCTGGTCATCGAGCCTCTCCCAGGTGGTTGGGATTTGTTCGAACGGGTCTTCCGCTCCCTGCACTCCAGCGATGGACGGCCTTGCAACCGTGACCGGCTACACGCCCTCCAATGTCTTCGAAGGGGTTCCTCTAGCGTGGTCAGGTTTCTCCAATATCACCGCCAGCGCGCCTGGGTACAACGGCACGATTGTCAGCAACTCCGCGACGTTTACCGTGACTCCGTGCACATTCTGCTCCGGCGGGAGTACGGATATCGTCGCAATCACTGTCATTCCCGCTACGCAGACGGTTTCATCATCGAATGTCCCGGTTCAATACGAAGCGATCGGAACAGACGCCAGCGGCGGCACTCACGCGCTCACAAGCGGGTACGCAACTACCAACAATGCCTTGATCCAATGGGCCTCCAGCGACAAAGCGGTTGCATCTATCGCAGACCCGACTTCTGGCCTGGTGACCACAGGCACAGCAGGCACAACTACGATTTCACTGACCTTCGCCAATGCCGACGGCACCGCGGCGCTGGGCAGCGCGCCCCTGGTTGTGACCGCGACGACAGGGACAGGGCCGGCAGAGCCCATTGTCTCAATGACCGTTTCTCCGGCTTCGCAGACAGCTTCGGCGGCCGGCCAGACTATTCAATTCCTCGCGCTTGCTACGACGGGCACAGGCTCAACCGTCAATCTCACAGGCCAGAGCGCAACGATCAATAATCAAATCATTGCGCCCGCTGTCTGGCTTTCCAGCAATTCGTCGGTTGCCAAGATCGTCGACCAGGCGACCGGATCATTTGTGACTACAGGTCCAGGCGCCGCCATCATCTCGGCGACCGTGGCGAATCCGGACGGAAGCAGCGTAACAGGCCAGGCCAACGTTACGGTGGCAGGGACAACAACCACCTCTGCGGAGCCTTATGTGTCTCTGGCTATCGTTCCGGCCGCGCAGACGCTCTATGCGGTCGGCCAAACGGCCAGCTTCCTCGCCATCGGCACAACGGCGACGGGCGCTACGGCGGATCTGACCAGCTATGCAACGTGGTCAAGCAGCAACGTTTCGGTTGCCAAACTCACCGGAACTCATGGTGGCGAAACTGCCGGGCAGTTCCAGGCAGTCTCCAACGGCGTCACCGCTATCGTTGCCAACGTCGCGAATTCCAGTCTGCCCGGCGGCCTTAGCACCGACACGACTTCGGAGACAGCAACCGTGCCCCTCACGGTCGCTACGACTGGCAACTCTGAGCCTCTGCTTTCGATTGCGATCGTACCCGGTTCTCAATCGGTGTCAGCTCCGGGTCAATCGAGCCAACTGCTCGCCATTGGCACCTTTTCGGCCGCGCCGATCACGCAGGATGTGACCAACGGCCTCGCCACCCCTCCGGTAACCACCACCTGGAGCTCCAGCGACACGTCGGTGGCCACGGTGACAACCGATTGTCCTACCGGCCTCACCGCTCTATCCTGCACCATCTCCGCTTGCCCCGGCGCTTCCGCGGCCGGAGTTTGCACCTCGTGTCCGTCGGGCACTGTCGCTGTCCCAGCCGGCCCATCGTGCGCTACTCTCAATCCCACGACTCCGGCAGGGCTGGTCACTGGAGTCAACCAGGGCGCGGCCGCTATTGTGGTTGTCTCAAAGAACACAGGAGACGGCTCACTGGTGACCACCACGGCGCCGTTCTCGGTGACGGGTGGGACCACCGAGCAGGTCACCGCTCTCCAGATCATTCCGGCTGCCCTGGGGGTTACGTCTTCAGGTCAACAAAACCAGTTCCTTGCGCTGGCCACCGAGGCCGATGGCCACCAGTACGACGTGACCGCCAATGTCACCTGGGAGTCGGAAACCCCTTCGGTTGCCACCATTTGCTCCCAGAACGATCCTCTACCCTGCACCCCGGACACTGACGGCCTGGCGACGGCTGGGAACCCAGGCACTACCACCATCAAAGCGATCTATCAAAACACAGACAACAGCTTGGTCGTGGCGCAAGCCTCCTACACATTGACCATCGGTGCGTCGCCGGAACCTCTGATTTCAATCAATGTTGTGCCGCCCTCAGTCCAGGTTTCAAATAAGGGCATGACTCAGCAATACCTAGCCTTTGGAACCTTCACAACCATTCCAACGGTTCGGGATATCACAGACACGGTGACCTGGATCACCCTCGACCCCAACATCGCATCCATCAACTCTGCCGGATCACTTGGAGAGGCCGCCGGAATCGCAACGGCAATGGGAGAAGAGGGTACCGGCATCATCTATGCCGAAGACACGACCTCGAACCCTGACGGCACTCTCGTCCTCTCCAACCCGGTCACGTTTATCTGCGATTTGCCTAACAGCAACCCGCCCACATGCGTTCAAACGGCGGTCCTTTCATTGTTGACCACGCTGACTGTCTTTAACGCAGGCAGCAACAACACCAACTGGCTGATTACGGCCCCCTCCGACGACACGCCACCCGTGCCGAACCTGATCCACTGCGGTCCAGGCTCGGTAATCGCCGGCTTGGGGAACTCGGTCTGCACAGGCACTTATGCCGCCGGCTCGGCCGTGACGATCACTGCATCGTTGGCTGGAGCGCCACTCGATAGCACCTTTGGCGGCTGGACAGCGAACTGCGATACCGATATCGCCCCTGTAACGCCAGATTTGGCCTCCACTTGCGCATTTCCTAATGCCGCCACTCCCACAGGACTCTTCGGCAATCAATCCGCCGGCGCTCTCTTCTACGGCCTGACTCTGAGTTGCTCAGCGACGACGAGCGGCACCGTGGGCGCTCCTTTCACCAGCGGCGCGATTGCGGTGGGCAACGGCACGGGTCCCTACACCTTCTCGGTGGTGGGCACGCTTCCGGCCGGGCTGACTCTGGATACAGCGACAGGCGCTGTAACGGGCACGCCGACAGCCGCCGGTTCCTTCTCGATCACCGCGGCGGACAAGAACGGCACCACGGCCGAGACGCCCTGCCCGATCACCATCAGCAACTAGACCCAGGCAAGCTTGACGCTCGCCAAAACGAAAGCCGCCCTTCGGGGCGGCTTTCCTGTTGGCGAGCGAAATCCCTCCATGAGGCAGAACAATCAGGAGAGACTGGCCCGGGGTTCAAGCTCCGCAGTTTAGACTGGTAACGTTCGTTCGAGCATGACGACCCACCGCTTTGCCCGTCTTCGCCGCTTTCGCTTCAATCTGCCGCAGCGCATCGCGGCGGGGCTTCTATTGGTGTTTCTCATCCAGGGGCTGTGGCTCACCGGCCGCCAGACGCTGACCGATCGCGACTACCAATATGCGCGCTGCGGGCGTGAGATGTGGGAGCGGCCCTCGCCGTTGGCCGGCTACTTCACCAGTTGCGGCAACATTCATGACGGGATTCTGGCCTACCGCATGGCTGGCCTGCCGCTCACTCTCAACCTGCTCGCCGAGCGGGGGCTGGATCACTACCGCAAACCGGAAGACCGGGTTGTGCTCGTGGAGGGCGAACTCTCCGCATGGGAGCTCCGCCACCAGCTCACGCACACTCTGCTTCTCATGCGGCTTCCCTTTCTGGGCGCAGGATGCCTATTGGGCGCGGGCCTCTGGTGGGTGACGCGGCGGCTCTACGGCAACAGGGGCGGCTACACGGCCCTGGCGCTCTATTGCTTTTCTCCCGCCGTGCTGCGGGCATGTATCGCGCCCAACCCCGAGGTGCTCTGCGCGCTGGGGGTCTATGGCGGCGTCTATGCCTGCATCGGCGTGGCTCATGCCATGCAGGGGCCGGTCGCCAAATGGCGTCCGCGCATCGTGCTGCTGACGGCGGCCTTTGGCCTTGCGGCGGCATCGCACATTGCCGCGCTGCCCATCGTCGCCCTGCTTGGACTGGCGGCTATGCTTTGGGTGGCCGAGGGTCGCCGTTCACAGGTAATGCCGGTGGTCCTGGCAGCGGTGGCCGGAGCATTCCTGCTGGTCCTTGCATGCTACGGCTTCTCGCCGGACGCCTTCAGCTACCTCTTCCGTTCAGCGGCAGGCTTTTTGTGGTTTTCACTCGACCCGGCCCGGCGCTTCTTCTCGACGCTCGCGAACGCCGGCATCACCGTGGCCTCCGCTGCCGCGCTGGCACTCTATGTGGGCCTGCGCCGGTCGCGCTACTTCGGGAACTCGGTTCCTCTGATCTGTGCTTCGATCCTCGTGGTTCTGATCATGACCGGCGCACCCGGAGCACCGTGGCTGTGGGCGCTTCCGTTTCTGCTTACGTTTATAGGCGGAGTCTTCGCCGACGCCTACGATAGCCGGCACAGCCGTCTGGCGATGGCCGCCGCCGGGGCCATTCTGCTCTTGCAGGCTGTCTTCTGTGTGCTGAGCCTGCCAGGGCTGCTGTAGGGGCAATCACTCACCGTCTGTGAGAGGATTCTTCCCGCTTTGTGATCGGACCAAAGGGAGCAAAAGCAGCCTGCGGCAGACTTGGAAATCAGGACCTCTACGTGGTCTGCGCTCTAAGGAATCGAACTCATCGGGAAGAATAGTAAAATATGGCCATAAATTAAAGCAAAATAAGGACTTATTTCGTTCATCTCACCTTGCTAAAACCCACGCTGAACGGGTAAAATAAAAGCACAGCCCGCGGACCCGGCCCCGCCTATTCCGGACCGTTTCTGCCGCCTTCCGCAGGGCCTGAAACGACCTTATGGCAGACGATCAGAATCCACTTCTCCCTCTCGAAGGCGGGACTCCGCCCAATAGCGGCACCAACTTCCTCCCCATGAACATTGAAGAGGAGATGCGCCGCTCCTATCTTGCCTATTCCATGTCAGTGATCGTGGGACGCGCATTGCCCGATGCGCGCGACGGGTTGAAGCCCGTGCACCGGCGCATTCTCACGGCCATGGACCGCGAGGGCCTGCAGCATAACAAGAGATACTCCAAGTGCGCCGGCGTGGTGGGTGAGTGCTTGAAGAAGTATCACCCTCACGGCGACTCGTCTGTCTATGACGCGCTGGTGCGCATGGCGCAGCCCTGGTCGTTGCGCTACCCGCTGGTTGATGGGCAGGGCAACTTCGGCTCTGTGGACGGCGATCCTCCGGCGGCTTACCGGTATACCGAATGCCGCATGGAGCGCATCGCCGAAGAGATGATGGCGGATATCGATATGGAAACCGTCGATATGACGCCCAACTTCGATGAGACCACCGACGAGCCAACGGTGCTGCCTACGCGGATTCCCACGCTGATCGTCAATGGGTCGAACGGCATCGCGGTTGGCATGGCCACCAATATCCCGCCGCACAACCTGACAGAAGTCTTGAATGCAGCCATCGAACTGGTAAAGGTTCCGGCGCATAGCCGTGAAACGGCGCTGGCCATCGTGCTGAAGCACGTGCAAGGTCCGGATTTTCCCACTGGCGGCTTCCTCTACGGCAAGTCCGGCATTCCAAACGCTTACAAGACCGGCCGCGGCCGCTTCATGATGCGCGCCAAGGTGGCCCAGGAGAACCTCACCAAAGAAAAACAGGCGATCATCGTCACCGAAATTCCGTACCAGGTGAACAAGTCCAAGCTCATCGAGCGCATCGCCGAACTGGTGACCGACAAGATCATCGACGACATCAGCGACGTGCGCGACGAGAGCGATCGCGACGGCATGAGAATCGTCATCGAGCTCAAGCGCGGCGCACAGCCCGAGATTGTGCTCAACCAGCTCTACAAGCACACGCAGATGCAAGAGAGCTTCTCCATGATTTTCCTCGCGGTGCTCAACGGACAACCGCGGGAGCTGGGGCTCGATCAGGCGATTGACTGCTTCATCGATCACCGCATCGATGTCGTGCAGCGCCGCACGGTCTTTTTGCTGCGCAAGGCACGCGAGCGCGAACACCAGTTCGAAGGCTACAAAATCGCCATCGACAACCTCGACACCGTCATCCGCATCATTCGCGGTTCCGGTTCGCGCGTCGAGGCTCGGGAGAATCTCTACGCCTGGGGCAAGGGCAAGGACATCGTCATCAACCTCGGCCGCGAGCGCCTT
The DNA here is from genome assembly GCA_049522255.1 of Occallatibacter sp. Lineage (GTDB taxonomy): Bacteria > Acidobacteriota > Terriglobia > Terriglobales > Acidobacteriaceae > Telmatobacter. Next base: position 9,702 of record JBEKOA010000048.1, on the reverse strand, counting down.
CCACAAGAGGAAAAAGGCCTGACTCTCCGCCAGGTTGACGCCATCCTCGAACTGCAACTTTACCGCCTCACACAGTTCTCGGTCGATGAAATCCTCAAAGAGCTTGCCGAGATTCGCAAGAAGATTGCCGAATACGAAGAGATCCTGGCCAGCGAAAAGAAGCTGCGCGCGGTGATCGTCAAGGAACTCGAAGAGGTTCGCGACAAGTACGGCGACGCGCGCCGCACCCAGATCATCGACGAGAGCGCCGAGTTGCAGCTCGAAGACCTGATCGCCGACGAGCAGGTCGCTGTGACCGTGAGCCATCAGGGCTACCTCAAGCGGACACCTATCAGCATCTATCGCCAGCAGCGCCGAGGCGGCACCGGGCGCATGGGCATGAAGACGCGCGAAGAGGATTTTGTCGCCCAGTTGATCGTCGATTCGACGCACGCCTTCCTGCTGTGCTTTACCAACACCGGCCGCGTCTACTGGCTCAAGGTCTACGAGATTCCCGACGTGGGCGCAGCGGGCAAGGGCAAGTCAATGCAGAGCCTCCTCGATCTCCAGCCCGGAGAAAACGTCCGAGCCATACTTCCCGTCCGCGACCTTGAAGAAGAGGGCAAATTCATCTTCTTCTCAACGCAGAAGGGCACGGTCAAGAAGACGCCGCTCAAGGACTTCTCGAACGTCATGGCCCGCGGCATTATTGCGATTGGAATTGACAAGGACGATGAGCTGGTCAAGGCCTGCATCACCGACGGCAGTCAGATCGTCTTCCTGGCAACTCATCTCGGCATGGCCATTCGCTTCGACGAAAACGATGTCCGCTCCATGGGCCGGCCGGCCTACGGCGTGCGCGGCATCGACCTGGCCAAGAACGATTACGTGGTCGGCGTGGCTGTCACGCCCAAGGAGCATGAGCCAGGCGAATACCGCATCCTCGCCATTACTGAAAACGGATTTGGCAAGCGTACCGATGTCGAGGAGTACCGTCTTCAGACCCGCGGCGGCAAGGGCGTCAAAAACATGGCCGTCACTCCGCGCATCGGCAAGGTGAGCAGCATTCAACTGGTCGACGACGCCTCGGAGTTGATGGTCATCAGCCAGTTCGGCAAGATCATTCGCATCGACACCAAGACCATCCGCGCCGCCGGCCGCGCCACGCAAGGTGTCCGGTTGCTCAATCTCGAGCCGGAAGACAAGGTCGCCGCAGCCGTCATCATTCCGCCCGAAGAACTGAACGGCAAGGATGAGGAACCGACGCTGCTGCAATAGATGTGGAGAATCATTCCCCATGTCTCAGTTGCGAGACATGGGCCTCCCGGCCCGGCATCACAGGTAGAGGATTGAAAGATGCCTCATTGCATCTTCGAATATTCGGCCAACATTGCGGATCAGCCGGATTGGCCACACATAATCAGGCAGATTCACGACCAGTTGATATCAACTGGCCAATTTGTCACCGGTGATATTAAGAGCCGAGTTATCAGGCACGACGAGTATGTAATTGGAGATGGCGGTGACAATCAATGCTTCGTCGCGCTCAATCTGCAGATCCTGGACGGTCGAAGCGATCACTTCAAAAATGAGCTATCCGATATGGCGTTGGAGATTCTCATCCCGGCATTTTCGAAATCTCTTGCCGAACAGAGATGTAGCATTACGGTGCAAGTCAGTGAGATTCATCGGGCAAGCTATCGAAGGCATATAAGTTACTGACGGGATCGGCAGGTGGCCAGGATCTCAGAGCCTTCAATCAAATTGAACGGCGGGCGCGCCATGTCTGGATTTTCAGACCCGGGAAACAGCGAACCCCATTCACTCCCGTGGGGAGTGGGCGAAAATAGCCCAGGATGCAATCCTGGGAAAGCGGCCCATAAAACCATCGCGCCCCGTACGATTCCATTATGTTCCTTTTTGACTTCAGGGCGCCCCAGTTCTAGAGTGTCCAGTCCTCCACAATCAACCGCTTCACTCTCTTGAACTCGCGCGCATTGGCCGTCACCAGAACCAGATTTCTGCTGAAGGCCTGTCCGGCGATCAGCGTGTCGTACTCGCCGATGCACTTACCCCTCCGCTCCAACTCCGCGCGAATCTCGCCTGCGGCCTGCGCATCCTGCTCGGCGTAGTCAAGCACAGCAACAGCGCCAGTCAGAAATGCTGTCAGCCGTCTTGCGTTCTGGGCAACGCGGCCGTTCTTGGCCACGCCATACCAGAGTTCATGCGCAACGATCGAAGAGGTTTGAGGGACGATCTTCTGGGCTGTTACCTGGAAGTAACGCCGTCGAGCCATGCTCGACGTTCCGTTGATCAGCGCGATGCAGATGTTGGTGTCGAGCAGGTAGTTCACTTGAAATACTCACGGATGGGCGCGAGGCTCTGCTTTCGGCCCTCCGGGAAGATCGGATCGCCGCACAGGGCATCCATCCGCGCAAACAGCTCTTCTGGCGATTCCTTCACGACCACCGGCACAGGCTCAAGCAAAACGCCGGCACCCATGCGGCTGACACGTACTCTGTCGCCCTCGAAGCGAAAGGCCTTGGGCAAGCGCACGGCTTGGCTCCGGCCATTCCAGAAGAGCCGCGCATCCGTCGGTTTTTCGCTCGCACCAGCGCAGGTAGCCATCGCACCCTCCGAAAAGCATCTACCAAAAGTAAATACCAATTTGCCGTCCACACCTTGCTGAGAATTACGATCATCCGGCGCACCTTATCTATAAGAACAATCCATCATGACGCCAATTTCCGGGGAAAGGGTACCCTTTTGATCCGCAATGGAATATTCTTCGTCCAACATGGGAGGTATCGCCGCAGTCATCATCTCCGAGGAATTGCAAGATGACTAACCGGCGATTTTGCAGTAGATTTGGTGCATAGGCTCCCCGGCATCAAACGCAAGATCTTGGGAGTCAACACGATCCGCGCCATGAATGGCCAGAAACAACCGGGCGGGCCACGGCATGGTTCGAGGAGGCAGCCACGCATGATCCAACCGCAGTCGCTTGATGTGCTTCTTGGCGAATACACCGAGCAGCAAAAGGTTTGGGCGATTCGGGCCTGGAGTGGAAAATTCCTTGCCCTTTCCGACTCGCGCTTTCCCGGCCGCAGGCCCGTTCGCTTCTTTACCAGCGACTACGATGCGATCCGCGTCCGGGATGCAGTTTTGGAAGCGAAACCCTCATTGTTCAAGCTGAGATTTGAGGTGGTTGAAGTGCCTTTGCTGGATGCTCTTCGCAAGATCAAGGCCGACAAGATTCCCCCCATCGCAGATAGCTTCGTGCTCAATACCCATGACGAAGTCTACCCGGTGATCAGCCAGCTCAGGCAAAAGCCAACCGAGAGGCAATCGACGCATTCTTAAGAACGGGCAAATCGGCCTGCACCGGGATGCCGATTGAGCTCAAGTGAATGCCCGCCGCTTGACCCTAGCTGGCCTTCGCAAATCAGGCTGACGTCTTCGCTCCGCCCGTGTCAAATCCGCTGTCCCACTCACCCTGGGCGCGCAGCCCCGCGATTTGCTGGCGAGCCATCTCCTGGGCGCGAAGGTAGTCCGGCTTTCCCACCCGATTCAACGGCATCTGGCCGGCTTCGAGAATAATCCAGTGGCGCGGCCGCATATAAGAAGCCAACGCACGCGCGTGGCGATCCAGTTCCTGTAGGGTCACTTCTACGCCCGGTTTCTTTTCCACGACTGCCACGGGAGCCTCGGAAACGACCTGATGCGCCACGCCGACTACGACACAGTTGGCAACCTTCTCCGCCAGAGCGCAGATGTGACGCTCCACATCGCCGGGGAAGATCTGATATCCCATCGACTTGATGACCCATTTATCGCGCCCGGTCAGATGCAAGCCGGCGTTGTCCTTGAAGCCCAGATCGCCGGTGTAAAGAAAGCCGTCGCGAGAGATCGCATTTGCAGTCGCAGCGGGATCGTTCACGTATCCAAGAAAGGTCTGCGGCCCGTGGAAGCAGACGTGGCCGATTTCGCTGGCTGGCAACTCGTCTCCGGCGTAGCCATCGGCGCGCATCGGCTTGCGAATAGTGCACGGATAGACGGGCATATCCCAACCAAGCCCGGCGACAATCGTCTCCCGGCCGTCCGCGCCCGCTTGAATATAGGTGCAGAATCCGGCCGCCTCGGTCAGTCCCAGCCCAGTGCCGATTACCGGCGCCATGGCAGCGAGTTGATCCGCAAACGGCCGCGACACCGAATTTCCGCCGTATACCGCTAACTTCAGGCTGGAGAGGTCGTGGCGATCGTAGTCCTTGAGCATCCACTCCAGGTTGTACATGACAGGGATCTGTCCCAGAATCTCCACGCGATGCTGGGCTACTGCGCGCATGGAACGGCCTGCGTCAAAAACCTCCAGCAGAACCGCCGTGCCTCCTCCGAAGAGGATGCTCATCAGCGCCTCCGTCTGGCCCCCGACGTGAGACGCCGGCAGATTGACCAGGATGCTCGAGCCCCGGTCTCCGCCGAAAAAGGCCCCGCAGATGCACATATTCTGCACCGTGATATTGCGGTGCGAGAGTAGGGCCGGCTTGGGTGAGCCCGTCGAACCGGTGGTGAAGATGACCAGCGCACCGTCCTCTTCGGTCACGTCAGTCCCGGCAACGTCCGCCTCAATGCTCGCATCTTTTGCATCGTCCGGCTCGTCCCCAGCAATTGAGGCAAAGGCTCGCGTGTCCGGTATCGCCTCGTCTGAGTCCACCGCGATGAAATGCTCGATCGAATCGCACTGCGCCTGAACAGTTCGCCACATCGGTCGAAAATCGAAGGGCGCTTTCACGCCCAGACCGGCAAAGCCACGCGGCCGCAGAATCTCGATCGCTCGAATCACCTCGGCGGAAGATAGACGCAGATCCAGCGGGGCGACGATGACGCCGATCTTGAAGCAGCCATATTCGAGCAACACGTGATCTACAGACATGGGCAGCATCGTGACCAGGAAATCGCCCTTCACGAATCCCAAGCGCAGCAGCCCCTTCGCCAGCTCCGTCGTCATGCAGTCAAACTCGCTCCAGGAGACTGCCCTGCCGCTCTCTGCGCCGATGAGGGCAGCGGCCGCGGGCCTTTCGTTGGCCCACTTTGCCACTACGCCTTGCAACAGGTGCCGATCGGCGAAGTTCTTTTGGTAATCGTCAAGGGTGAATTGAGGCATGTTCATAGGTTGGTTCAGTCATCTTTCAGCGCTCGAAGTTCTCCTTGATTGTATTTCCTCAGCGATGGGCAAAGAATCGCTGCATCTTTAATATGGCCGCCCGTATCGAAGACGTAGCCGGTAGCGCCAGAAGGTAAGTTATTTATGCCCACACTTTCGGTTTCGCCCATCGTTGCTGCCGCGGGTGGCAGTTTTCTGCTGGAGTCCCGTACCCCTGCCGAGGTCTTCACCCCCGAAGACCTCAACGAGGAACAGCGCCAGATCGCCTCGACCGCCGCGCAGTTTGCCCGCGACGAGATTCTGCCCAACACAGCGGCCATCGAGGCCAAGCAGCAAGGCGTCCTGGCGGGGCTGATCCGCAAGGCGGGCGAGCTGGGCTTTGTCTCCGTTGACGTTCCCGAGGAGTACGGCGGCATGGGCATGGACAAGGTCACCTCCACACTCGTCACCGACCACTTGTCCGTGCTGGCCAGCTTCTCGACCACCTTCGGCTCACACGTCGGCATCGCCACGCTGCCGCTGGTCTGGTACGGCAGCGAAGAACAGAAGCAGCGCTACCTTCCCAAACTCGCCTCAGGGGAATGGATCGGCGGCTACGGACTCTCCGAGGCAACTTCCGGCTCCGATGCCATGCACATCCGCACCCGCGCAACTCTCTCGCCTGATGGCAGCACCTACACCCTCAACGGCGAAAAGATGTGGATCACCAACTGCGGCATCGCCAGCCTCTACACTGTCTTTGCAAAAATCGACGGCGAGAGATTCTCCGCCTTCCTGATCGAGCGCGACACGCCGGGGCTGACAGTGGGCGCCGAAGAGCACAAGCTGGGCATTCGCGGCTCTTCCACTTGTCCGCTGGTGCTGGACAATTGCAAGATTCCTGCCGCAAATCTGCTGGGCGAGATCGGCAAGGGTCACCACATTGCATTCAATGTTTTGAATGTTGGGCGCTTCAAACTTGGTGTTGCCTGCATCGGCGGCGCGCGCCACGCACTGGGTCACATGATCCGCTATTCCAAAGAGCGGCGGGCTTTTGGCAAAGCGATTGCAGAGTTCGGCCTGATCCAGCGCAAGATATCCTCAAGCGCGACAAGCCTTTATGCCGCCGAGAGCATGGCATACCGTACTGTCGGCATGATCGACGCCGGCATTGCGGCGCTCACTCCCGAGCTGGCCAACAACCCGCGCGAGACCCAGAAGCGTATCGAAGAGTACGCCGTAGAGTGCTCAATCCTAAAGGTTTATGGCTCGGAAATGTTGACGGTGGTGGCCGACGAGCTGATCGCTACCATGGGCGGCTATGGCTACGTCGAGGAATATCCCGCAGAGCGCTTTTACCGCGATGCGCGCATCAACAGAATCTTTGAAGGGACCAATGAAATCAACAGGTTAATCATCACCGGCTGGCTGATGAAGCGCGCCCTGAACGGGCAGCTTCCGTTGCTTGCCGCAATTAAGAAGCTGATGGATGAGGTGATGCAGCCATCAAGCTTCGATTCCGGGACAGACGCGGGTGAACTGCTGGCCCGGGAGGCGGAGGCACTGGCCTCGGCCAAGAAGATTGCGCTCTTTTCGGCGGGAGTGGCGAGCCAGCGTTTTATGACGGCGCTCCAGGAGCAGCAGGAAGTGATGGCCGATCTGGCCGACATCATCATGCAGGTCTATGCCCTGGAGTCGGCTCTGCTGAGGGCGCGCAAACTTGCAACGCAGGGATCAGGGGCCGAGGTAGCGGCAGCGATGACGGGGTTGCTGGCCGATGAAACCATCGCGTTGTCCGAGCAAGCCTCTCGGCGAGTCTTGGCTGCGTGCGGTGAGGGAGATCTGCTGCGAACGCAGTTGGCGATCCTGCGCCGGCTGGCGCGACTGACTCCCGCTGATGCTGTGGGGCTGAGCCGAACAGTGGCCCGGCATTGCATCCAGTTGGAGCGGTATCCGCTTTAGGGCTGAAGATGATGATCCTTTCGCGATGAGACTACGGAAAGCTCCCGGGATGAATTGTGCGCTCTACTCCGCGTTGTCGATCTGGGCGCGCTGCAGCTTGTCGGAGTAATCGATGTAAACGGCCTTCCATGTGGTGAAGAAGTCGATCGCTCCATTGCCTTCGCGGTGACCGTTTCCAGTATGTTTCACGCCACCAAATGGTAAGTGAACCTCGGCTCCGATGGTGGGAGCGTTGATATAAGTGATGCCGGACTCGAGGTCGCGGATGGCGGTGAAGGCGCGGTTCACGTTCTTTGTATAGAGCGCGGTCGAGAGGCCGTAGTCGATGGAGTTGGCGATCTCGATGGCTTCTTCAAAGGACTCAAACTCAATTAGACTTACCACCGGGCCAAAGACTTCTTCGCGGGCGATGCGCATTGAGGGAGTTACCGAGCCTATAACTGTTGGCTCGAAAAACGTGCCGTGGGCATAACTCACTTCGGTCAAAACATGGCCGCCAGTTAGTAACTTCGCGCCTTCATTCAAGGCTATTTCGACATATTTTACTGAAGTTTCAATCTGGCTTGGGTTGACTTGCGGACCTACTTCGACCGACTCATCGAGGCCGTTGCCGACTTTGAGTTTGCGCGCCCGAGTTACAAACTCAGCCGTGAATTTTTCAGCAATGCCTTTTTGCAAAAGGATGCGGCTGGTGGCTGTGCAGCGCTGGCCCGTGGTGCCGAAGGATCCCCAGAGAGCGCCATCCAAAGCTAACTCCAGATTGGCGTCGTCCATCACGATTTGGGCGTTTTTGCCGCCCATCTCGAGCGACACCGGCTTGAAGGCAATCGCGGCGCGCTGCGCAACAAGAGAGCCAACGGCGCTCGATCCGGTGAAACTGATGGCGCGGACGTCCGGGTGCTCGACCAGCGCCGAGCCAACCGTCGATCCCGAACCAGTGACGATGTTGACCACGCCGGGCGGCAGGCCCGCATCGACCAGGGCAGCCACCAGGTTGTACGTGGAGAGCGGCGTGTCGGTCGCCGGTTTGATGACGCATGTGTTGCCGCAGACCAGCGCCGGAAAGAGCTTCCACGAAGGGATGGCCATGGGGAAGTTCCATGGTGTGATGAGCCCGACGACGCCAACCGGCATGCGGACGCTCATGGCGAACTTGTTCTGAAGCTCCGAGGGGGTGGTCTGGCCGAAGAGCCGCCGCCCCTCGCCGGCCACATAAAAGGCTTCATCGATAGCTTCCTGCACGTCGCCGCGCGTCTCGGTGAGCACCTTGCCCATCTCGCGGGTCATTTCGCGGGCGTACTTTTCCTTGCGCTCTTTAAGAAGCAGGCCGGCGCGAACGAGTATTTCTGCCCGCTTGGGCGCCGGAACCAGCCGCCAGGTGGCGAAGGCTTTTTTGGCGGCGGCGACGGCCAGGACCACATCTTCAGCGTGGGAAGAGGGAAACGCACCCACCACGTCTGTGTGGTCGGCGGGGTTCAAATTGAGGATCGTCTTACCGCTCGCGGCGGGCAGCCATTGGCCGCCAATCAGGTTTTGATATGTGGGATGCGACATGGGAACCTCGAAAAAGCAGGGAACAGGGATTAGGGAACAGGGAACAGTCTCCGGCAGCAGAGCCTTGCTCATGGCCGGTTCCGGGAAACAACTGAGTTTACCCTACTTGTTCCCGGAGTTGCACGCTGTTTGGTCTTCTCTGCGGCTTGCGATACAGCTTTGGCCCGTGGGCCGTACAATAAGCGTTGAGGTAAAACTGATCTCCCGATGTCATTGAATGGATACCCATCGCGCTCTACGCGGTCGCACGGCCTCCGCTCGCTCTTCAGCATGTTTTCAAGCGACCTGGCCATCGATCTAGGCACCGCCAACACCCTGGTCTTCGCGGCCGGCAAGGGCATCGTTGTCAACGAGCCCTCGATCGTCGCCATCAACAAGAACACCGGCGAGGTGGAGGCCGTGGGCAAAGAGGCCAAGGATATGCTGGGCCGCACGCCCGGCAATATCGTAGCCATCAAGCCGATGAAGGACGGCGTCATTGCCGACTTCAAAGTTACCGAGAAGATGCTGAACTACTTCATCCAGAAGGCGCACAACCGCAAGATGCTGGTGCATCCGCGGATCGTGATCGGCGTGCCCTCTGAGATTACGCAGGTGGAAAAGCGGGCGGTCGAAGACTCGGCCTACCGCGCCAAGGCCAGCGAAGTCTACCTCGTGGAACAGGCCATGGTGGCGGCGATCGGCGCTGGGTTGCCCATCACTGAGCCGGGCGGCAACATGGTGGTCGACATCGGCGGCGGGACAACGGATATTGCCGTCATCTCGCTCTCGGGCATCGTCTATTCGCGCTCCGTGCGCATGGCCGGCAACCAGATGGACGAGGCCATTACCAACTACCTGAAGCGCAAATACAATCTGCTGATCGGCGAGCGGACTGCCGAGGCGATCAAGATTGAAATAGGGTCGGCCTTCCCGCTCGATAAGCCGCTGAGTATCGAGATCAAGGGACGCAACCTGATCGAGGGCGTTCCCAAGAGCATCACCATCGACGACAGCGAGATTCGCGAGGCGCTGGGCGAGTGCATCGCCGTGATCATGAATGCGATTCGCGTGGCTCTGGAACG
>JBEKOA010000047.1:0-28295 GCA_049522255.1 Occallatibacter sp. | reverse complement strand
ATCCGTTCATCCATCAACGCAGACAACAATCGGTACTTCGCTTCAATCTGCTCGGCTCCAGCCTGATTCTGCATAACCCATTAGATATGCTGCCGATAATATAGTCAACTTATTTTGACGCGATTCCTTACCTGCCGGGTTTTGTTTCTGATCCCTGGGTGGAAGTGGGGGAAATATGACAGCGTGTGTACCGGCCTTATATCGTTCCGAGTACCGTGTGGCCTCGGTGGACGCAAGTTGGAGAACTCGCTTCTCGAAACTGTTTCGTGACGAGAATAGCAAGGCTACAGTGGAATACTCCGTTCTCTTTGCGCTGATGGCAATTCTTGTCTTCAGCGCGGCTGCAATTCTGGTGCGCAACGTCCACAATGCCGCATGCGCAGCGGTCGTGATACGGGCCAATTCGTCTTCGGAGCCAGAGTTTGGGAATGCCAGCACGATATTCGAGCGGCACTACTCGGTTCCGTACCTTGCCAAGCAGTTGGGCTACTGCCCAAACAAAGTTCAAAAGTGGTTTAAGGACACCAACGGGTGCCTCGTCGACGACTACCCTGAGACCATGCACAAAAGGGGATACATATCCATGCGCGTTCCGGAGAGCATTGCGAAAAGAATCTATGCCGAGCACATTACTCGTCCAAAGCAGGCTGGTAAAGGCGTTAGAGCTTAGTGATCAACAAGAGCATCTGATCCGAAGAGAGCGCGTAGCTACGCGATTCACCTCTCCCAACGCGATCAACTCCGGACCAAGCTCGTTGGTAAAACCGCCTGAACAGGGATTGGCTGCACGACTGTGGCCGAATTCCCGGTTGGAATTCTGATAGCACAATTAGTTCCGTGAGCGTTCAAAGAGCCAACCTCAACGGAGCAAGCAGACTGTGGGTTGGCATCAATTCGCACTTGTAATTGTTCACCGTCGGTGGTGCATGCACGCTGATCCGAAGAAGACCCAGACCAGGCCATCAAAAACTTACGTCTGCCGCGGCAATTCCGGGTATTGATTCTCAGGCACCGTTACGGTAACCCCCATCTTGCGCATCGCCTCGATCGTCTCGTTGTCCAGTTGTTGTCTGCGTGACTTTACCCATCGCGCATAGTATTTTTCCGTGACGCGCACAGAGGTATGGGTGAGGAGTCGACTCACTTTTTCCAACGGCACGCCGGCTAGCAACAACTCGACAGCAAAAGTATCCCGCAGCATGTGGGAGTGAAACCCCAAAGGCTTGCCCTCTTCATCGACAAAAGACAAATGCTCGTTAAGTCTTTTGATCCGCGCGTCCCACATCCCCGAAAGGACTCGGTGCGTGCATCGCCGGGTCCAGAAGTAGCAATCAGGGTGCACTCCCTTGCGTCGTGGCACCGCGTGCAATGCCTCCACCGCGATGTCCGGCAATGTGCATTCCACTTCCGCGCCAGTCTTTTGAGTCTTCAAGTGCAACCGGTTGCCTTTGAGCCCGGATCTGGCAAACTTCAGTGCATCCACAAGCCGGAGGCCCGCCCACCTTTGGAGCAGGAAGATCGCCCGGAGTTCCGGGCCGAATCTGTCCATGGCCCGGCGCCGGTCAGCGTCGTATTCTTCAGTCGCCGCCATTACTTGCTTGAACTGCTCAGGAGTCAAAGGCATAGTAATATGGTGGTCCGATTCGATCGACTCCAACAGTAGCGATGGATCCTTGTAAATCAGTTCGATCGCTGTAGCCCAGCGGAAAAAGGATCGAATCTTGGTGAGCAGATGCGATTGCGTTTTCAAGGCCAAGCGGTTTTCTTTCAATTCTGCTGTAGGAGACCAAGAAGAGCGCCACTCGTCGAGCATCTCTGGTTTCACATCCTGCAGATTCGCGACCTTCTTCGATTCTGACCATTTCAACATCTTGCGGACGAAGGTCTGGTAGGCGTCTCTTGTCTCTTTGGACTGTCTCTTCATTCCGGCAGTCCATCGGGCGAGTGCATCCTTGAGGGCAATGTTTTTTGCAGCCTGAACAGCTTCCTGTTCCGCCTTCCGCGCGGCTTCCTCTTCAGCGATCTCGCGCAGCTTCTTCTTTGACGGATCGCGTGCTTCCCGTTCTTCATTTGCAAGGTTTTCGGCTTTTTCCCACGACCTGGTTTTCGCCGACTTGTACCCTTTTTTGCTGTTTTCGTAAATATAGAGAGATTTAGGGCATTTGCACCGCTTCCATTGCGGGTCGTCCTTCTTGGTGCATTTGAGATTATGCCTCGTGAAGACGGATATAGTAGTGGTAGTCGGAGTTGTTTCTGGAGGCATGAGGGCATTATATGACTTCTGCATTTTTCAGCAAAACGATTCTCTCCGGGTCTTGTGGAACGGAAAAACGAGCAAAGACAGGGAAATAGTGTGAATCTGCCCAACTCCATCACGATGAGCCGGATCGTCATGATCCCGCTTCTGCTGTGGATTCTCACGCCGCACTTTCCCTGGCACGGGAACGGGGCGCAGGAGATTACAGCATCGATCCTCTTCGTGCTGGCGTCGATCACTGACGGCCTCGACGGCTATTTGGCCCGCAAGAACAAGCAGATCACCACCATGGGTATGCTGCTTGACCCGCTGGCCGACAAGATTATGGTCACTGGCGCGCTGATTGCCCTGGTGGCCTACAACCCGGCAGTGGTCAAGGTCTGGATTGTGGTGATCATCGTTGGACGCGAGTTCCTGATCAGCGGCCTGCGCTCCATCGCATCCTCCGAGGGCTTTACCATCGAGGCCAGCGACCTGGGCAAGCTCAAGACCGTCACCCAGATCGTCTGCGTGGTCTCCGCCATCCTGGCCCATCAATGGTACGAGTGGCAGATTGGCATCATCATCATTCGGGTCAAGTGGATCGCCGTCGCCGCCATCTACTTCACGCTGGCGGTCTCCATCATCTCCGCCGTCGATTATTTTGTGGGCTTCTGGAAGAAGATCGACCACGCCAGCAAAGATCGCCGAAAGTCCTTCGTGCTCTCGCGCCGCAAGAGCGTAAGCACGCCAGCCGGCACACAGTAGTCCCCGCACTCATGACGGTGTGCGACAATCCTCAAAAGACCACTTTTTCTATGGGACCCTCTCGTCTGCTTTTGCTGTGCGCCGTTACCCCGGTTCTGGCTGCTGCGTTGGCCTGGCCGCAGGCGCCGTCCCCATTTACATCAAGGTTGCCACCCTCCGTTCCATTAGTCCTGACCGGCGGCACTGTCGTGGACGTGACCGACTGGGGCCGCTCGGCAAAGGATCTGCCCGACGCCATCGTCATCCTCCGCGATGGCCGCATCACGGATGTTGGCTCCCGCATGGCGGTTTCCATCCCCAAGGGCGCGCGGGTCATCGATTGCACGGGCAAGTTTCTCATTCCGGGCCTGGTAGACGGTTTTGCCGGCATGAATTCCCAAGGCCAGGCCAGCGCCGATCTGGTCATGGGCGTTACCACCGTGGTCGCTGTCAGCGACGCGCGGCGCGGCGTCGTCGATTTTGCCGCCTCGCCCAGCCCTCACCTCTATCTCCTTGACTCGATCGGCTCGACAGACAACTGGAGTCTGCTGGCCAAACACTCCCAGTGGGCGCTCCGGCTCAGAGAGGGCAATCGTCCAGCCGAGCTGAGCCCCGATGACACCGTCCACCAGCTCACCGACACGGCCCGCCTGGGAACGCGCGCCGTCTGGCTGGGCCATGACATCACCGCTGCAAACGCCCAATGGATCATCGCCCGCGCCCACCAGTTGGGCCTGGTTACTTACGGAGAGTTTGTCTCCACCCCCTACAAAGTCGGCGTCGAGGCCGGCGTGGACGTTCTCGTTCACATGGGCCGATACGAGCTGGGCGCGATTACCGATGAGCTCCAGCGGCCCTTGGTCGAGGACTCGGAGGGTTCGGCCGCGACCACGGCATACGACTATGCCGAGCGCTTGCCTCCCACCGACCTGCACCTGCGCACCTATGCTCGATTTCTAGCCTCGCACCATGCCGCGCTCATGCCCACCTTCAGCGTTTTCTTCGCGCAGTTGCCCTCCCATCGCAATCTGTGGAAGGAGCCGGCCGCCGGGCTGCTGGACCCTGCCCGCGTCTTTGAACCGACTGACCGGGCCACCGGCGAAATCGACTACCCCCTTTCCTATTGGACCCGCCACCTGCCGGGTGTTGCACAACGCTACATGGAAGAGAGCCTGCGCAAAAAGGCCGAATTGTCCGCCCTGCGTCTTTGGCGCATCAACCAGACGCTGTTCTCGGCCTATCCGCACTATCTGGCAGCAACCGGCTCGCCTGTTCACGCCTCTTTGCCCGGCATCTCCCTGCACACCGAACTGGAACTGCTGGTCCGCATGGGGCTCTCACCGCGCGAGGCTCTGGCCGCCGCCACCAACAACTACAGCCTCCAGTTCGGCTGGAACGAACTGGGCCAGATCACCCCTGGACGCCGCGCCGACATCCTCGTCGTCGACGGAGATCCCACCGTGAACATCTGGAATGCCCGCCGCATCTCCACCCTCATCATGGACGGCAACGTGATCGACACCGGAAGGCTCTATCAATTGGGAGAGCCCCAGGCTAGAGCCGGAAATGGTCACTCGCGCTAAGTCCCATAAGTGAACCAGTTTTCGGCTAGCCAGCCAAGCGACAACAAACTCAAATTAGGCGGCGGAGTTGCTTCGGATGTCGCGGGCACCTCCCCGCGTAGGCTACTCGGTAAACTTCAAATTGCTAGGACGGGTCGGCAGCGCGGGCTCTGAAGACGGTTGAGAGGTAATCGGAACATCCTTTCCAACGATCTCGAAGCTGACATCGTTCATCCAGACTTCGCCGGAACCAGAAAGAAGTATCCCGAAGAAAATGCCTGTTGCATCATCCGGCACGTCAAGAACCACTTCGCATTGTTTCCAGGGCCGGGTTCCCTTGATGGCGCGATTCTCCATATTGTCGAATGCAACCATTGTCTTTTCCTTGTCGACCCTCATCCACACTCCAGCCCATCCTCCAACATCCTTCGACCTGACCCATGCGCGCAAGCGAACCCGCTTGCCGACGTAGTCAGAAGCGCTGATCTGCTGCATGAGAGTGCCGAATCCATCGCTCACCGGCACGATCGATTTAAGATACGCGCTCGGCTGGCTATTCTGGGTCATGGTCTTATCGACGCCCGTTTGATAGTCTGCCGGCTTGCCGCCAGACAGGAACCAACCGGCTGGAGCGCTGTTGGTTTGAATTGGAGATTGCGCGTTGACAGCTTTCAAGCCAAGATTGGCACTCAAAACGCATATCCCGAGCAAAAGGCACAAGCCAACCGCAAGCGAAGTGAGAGCGCGAACGCGAGAGTGCTTCGACCTGTTTTCCAGCAAGTTCATGATCCGTTTCTCCAGAATTTCTCCCTCGAAGATTCCAAGGGCACAATCAGGTTGAGGGACAACGGCAGCAGAGAGCATCTTCTGCGTCAGTCGCAGAAGGCTGCGAGCATAGATTTTTCGGCCCGACATCGCATCTGCAGCCATGTCGTCGCATGCCAACTCCCGCGTCTCTTGTATTCTGCGTCGTATCCAGTGGAATGCAGGATGGTAAAAGATCAACACGCCGAACATCTCAATGAACATGTTGCATAGGAAGTCTCTCCGGCGGACATGTGCCAACTCATGACAAAACACCGCTGTCATGTCGTTCTCTTGCTCGTCGTGCAACTCCGCAGGCAGCAGCACGATGGGCTCCCGCCATGTGACAGTTGCCGGGCCACCAAGCCTGCTTGAAGACATCAACTTGATCCGCGTGATTCCAAACAGGGCTAGGCAAGAGTCCCAGGTTTCCTGCACTTCCCTTGTCAGGCAAGTCTCCTCTGCCGAATGCAACAGAGTCTGCGTCTTTCTAATGCTCCATGCCAATCGCAACAGAGCGAACAGGACCGAAGCAAGATAAAGAAACAATGCACCGCCCGAAATCAGTCCCGGAAGATCGGCGGCACTCTGCCGCTTGTGCGCTGAGCTCTCGAATGGTCCGCCGAGGAAAGCCAGGTTCAGACCCTTCTTGCCGTTCAGTGTTTGTGGTACGGCAGCCGCTTGGCTGTGAATCACTCCTGAGCCGAACATGTGATGTGGCATATGCAGAAAAGACGATGCGGGTACTGTGAGCGCAAGGAACAGGCAGCACAACCAGACGCGGTAGAGGACTTTTCCCGGCGTCCGTCCGAGGAGTCTGACCATGATTTCAGTGGTCAAAACCAGCAGCGGAAGTTGCCATAGCGCATTGATCGCATATGCTACGGTGAGCCTACTTGCGGTCTCCATCTGATTCTCCTTCCGCACTTGCCACCATTTCGGCCAGTTTGGATAGTTTGGCTGAATCGATCTGTTTGGTACGGAGCATGTTCATGACGAGACCCTCCACGGAACCATCGAACATACGATTCAATAGATCTCGAACAGCACTTCCCAGGGCTACGTCCCGGCTATGGATCGGTCGATATTCATACGCCCTGCCCACCAGCGACCGTGCGGCATGACCCTTGCGCTGCAGGACATTAAGCATGGTTTGAACTGTCGTGTAGGCAAGCTCATCCCCGAGTCGCTGCTGTACCTCCTGAACGGACAGCGGCCCAGAGTCCCATAAGACCTGCATGATCCTCAGTTCCAAGGGCGTTAATTGCTTCTTCGGTTTGAGCGCCTGCGTCATTGTCATCTCCTAACATCTTAGGACTATATGCCGGGAGAATGCGTGGCGTCAACTAAAGTCTTAGGACTTACGGGAATAGTTCTCTACAATTTGTAATTCAGCGGCGGGTGCCTTTAGAAGATCAAGACATTGTGCCAGCATCGGAGCGGCTAATGGGCGGCCGGGTGGGCAATGTCGAATCCAAACCGGCCTCGACCAACCATCAACTCGCCTCCCGTGCCTTTGTTTGGCGCGGTCAGGCCGAAGGCATCTGCCCCACCGCAGGTGGTTGCAGATAATCTCCCCCTTTTGTCGCACAATAATCTTCAGGAGCTTTTCCCAAAGACACCCACTTAACTCCTTATCCTGGAAGATTCTGCAATAAACTGCTTTGTTTTCATGATCTTACAGCGCATCCTCATCCGTAAACTCATGAATAAAAGGAGTTTTTTTCCAGAATAGGGGTGGGGGCATCCGAGCCACCGGCCTTGCTGATGGTTCCCAAGCATGACAAGCCCGCATCGATCATCGATCCGTTTCCGAGAACAGCAAGCCGTCCTTCGGGGGGCTTGCTCAGGTCTGCGGATTGCATCGAGCGTAACCCGCCCCCGAGGTAATACACTCACCACATGCGCCCCCGCACCTCAGCACGCGTCAGCCTTACCGCCCTGCTCGGCACGCCGGTCACCGACGCCCAGGGTCATCTGCGCGGGCGGCTCAAAGACATCGCCGTGGCCACCGGCGAAGATGCCGGCAAGGTCGCCGGCCTGGTGCTCAAGACCCGCGACGGCCTGCGCATCGTCCCTTCGCAGGATGTGATGGAGACCCCTGCCGGCACGCTTGAACTGCGCTCGGCCGGCGCCATGGTGCCTCTCGCGGATGAGGGCAATTACCTCTACCTGCAGCAGGACCTGATCGATCGCCAGATCATCGACATTCACGGCCGCAAGGTGGTGCGCGTCAACGACGTAGATTTGGAGTGGATGGGCCAGGGCGCGGCGCACCTGCTGCGCGTGGCAGAGGTTGAGGTCGGCCTGCGCGGAGCCTTCCGCCGCGTCTTCAAAGGAATGCTGCCGCGCGCCTCGCTGGAGACGCTCTCGCGCAAATTCGGCGCCCGCGGCATTCCCTGGGAGTTCGTCGACGTCATCGAGGTCGATCCAGCCCGCCGCGTCAAGCTGCGCATCGAGTACGAGCGCCTCTCAGAGATGCACCCCTCCGACCTGGCCGACATTCTCGAAGATCTCGCGCCCGCCGAGCGCGAGGCCGTCTTCACCTCGCTCGACGAAGAGGTGGCCGCCGAGACCCTTGAAGAGGTCGAGCCCAGGCTGCAAAAAGCCCTGCTCGAGAAGCTCGACGAAGAGCGCATTGCCGACATCGTCGAGGAGATGGACCCCGCCGCTGCCGCCGATCTGCTCGGCGAGCTGCCCGAGGAGCAGTCCGACGCCATTCTCGAAGAGATGGAACCGGAGGAGCGGCAGGAAGTCGAAGACTTGCTCGAATTCGACGAGGACTCCGCCGCCGGCTGCATGACCACCGATTTCGTTGCCGTGAGTGGCGACGCCATCGTGGCCCAGGCCGTCGAGGCCCTGCGCAACTTCGAAGGCGACCCGGAGAGCGTTACCGAGGTCTACCTGCTCGACGACAAGCGCGTTCTGCGCGGCGCCATCCCTCTCGCCCGCCTGGTAATGGCCCAGCCCGAGACCCGCCTCGCCGTGTTGACCGAAACCCGCGTCCTATCCTGCCCCATCAATTTGCATCAGAACGAGCTCGCCGAGCTCTTCGACAAATACAACCTCCACGCCCTGGCCGTCGTCGATGGTCAGAACCGCATGGTGGGCGTCGTCCAGGCCGACCACGTCATCAGCTTCCTGCGCGACAAACTCTAGCGCCGGCTCATTTCGGCATTTTTCTGTGCACAATTGCTCAGATGTATCCTCTTTTGTGTTACCGCAGTGTAATAAAAAATAGTGAATCATCGAGATCTGTGAAACAATTCATAGATGATGCAGTTTCCCAGGATCATTCAGGGCGGCATGGGGGTCGGCGTGTCCAATTGGCGCCTGGCCAACGCCGTCTCCAGACTCGGTCAACTCGGCGTGGTTTCAGGTACGGCGCTCGATTCACTCTTTGTACGCCGCATCGCCGATGGCGACCCGGGCGGCCACATGCGCCGCGGCCTGGATGCCTTCCCCTTTCCCGAGATGGCCAAACGCGTCTGGGAGGAGTACTTCATTCCCGGCGGCAAGCCCGCCGGAGCACCCTACCCGGTGCCGCCCATGCACCAGCGCCGAGACGTGCGCAAGGTGGCCGAGCTTTGCATCATCAGCAACTTTGTCGAGGTCTTTCTGGCTAGGGAAGGCCATAAGAATCCTGTCGGCATCAACTTTTTAGAGAAAGTCCAGATGCCGCACCTCTCCTCCATCTATGGCGCGATGCTGGCAGGCGTGGGCTATGTGCTGATGGGCGCGGGCATCCCGCTGCACATCCCCGGCGTGCTGGACGCTTTCGCCGCCCACCGCCCGGCCGAGTATAAGCTGAGTGTCACCGGCGCGGCGCAGGGCCAGGATACGGCCATGCTCTTCGATCCGGCCGAGTATGCCGAAGGGCCGCTGCCCTTGCTCCACCGGCCGCGCTTCCTGGCCATCGTCTCCTCCAACACTCTGGCCACCACCATGCTGCGCCGGGCCACCGGCCGCGTCGACGGGCTGGTCATTGAATCTCCAACAGCGGGCGGCCACAATGCGCCGCCGCGCGGCAAACTGCTGCTCAACGCCTCCGGTGAGCCGGTCTATGGCGAGCGCGATCAGGTCAACATTGCGGACCTGCGCGCACTGGGCGTCCCCTTCTGGCTGGCGGGTGGCTATGGCAATGCCGAGAGCGTGCGCGATGCCGTCGAGCAGGGTGCCGCAGGCGTGCAGGTCGGCACGGCCTTCGCCTTCAGCGAAGAGTCCGGCATGCGGCCTGATCTGAAAAACACTCTTTTGGCCCAGGCGGTCACCGGCTCGGGGGAAGTCTTTACCGACCCGCTGGCCTCGCCGACCGGCTTTCCCTTTAAAGTGGCGCAGTTGCAAGGCTCGTATTCCGATGCCGCCGTTGCAGAGGCGCGCACGCGCGTCTGCGACATAGGCCTGCTGCGTGAGTCCTACGTCACGCCCGACGGCAAAATCGGCTACCGCTGCTCCGCCGAGCCGGTGGCGAATTACGTGAACAAGGGCGGCAAGGTCGAGGAGACGGTCGGTCGAAAGTGCCTGTGCAACGCCTTGTTTGCCAACATCGGCCATCAGCAGGTGCGCAAGGATGGCAGCGTCGAGCCGCCCCTGGTCACCGTTGGCGACGACCTGAATACCGTCGCCCAATTCCTCTCGCCCGGCCGTACATCCTATAGCGCCGCCGACGTGGTCGAGTCTCTCCTGAGCCTCACATCGAGTTCGATGACCGACGAACAGGTCGAGCGGATCTTCGCAACCGCCTGAGATGGCGGTAAGATCAACGGGCTACAAAGAGTGCAAATGGCTAAAGGCGAGAGTTTCGGCTCTCGCCTTTAACTTTCCAGGCCTTTCCAACTGTTACTTGACCGAAGGCGCCCGCCCCACCGCGGATTGCCTTCTTTCCTTCAGGTTGTGGCTGTCCGAGGCCTTCAACGTCATCCCATAGATCAAGTTGAATTGCTCGATCTCCTTGAGCGTCTGGGCTGAGAAGGGAACAGTCTTGCCTTCAAAGGCGTGAAGGACAATGCCCTCCAGCAGATCGCCCAGGGTCATTTCCTTTAATTCGGCGACAGCCTTCAGCACCTTCAGCAAACGCTTTTCCATCCGGACTCCCGTCTGGACGCGCTCAACAACGATTGGTTCGCGATTCTGATATTCTCGGGGCATGATCTCCTCCGTGGTACATTAGTACCAATGTACCAAGATACTGGAGATTCAGCAACCCCTCATTTATGGCATTTCGGAAGACCGCTCCCGCCGCGTTTCGCGTCCCCAGCCCCGGCCTGTTATGGTCAGGAAGGACCCGCAATGAATCCACAATAGGAACCAGCTCGCATGTTGAAGCGTTGGCGAATCCGGATATTGCTGTTTTTGGCCGTCCTCGGCCCCGGATTCATTACCGCCAACGTCGATAACGACTCCGGCGGAATCCTCACCTATTCGCAGGCTGGCGCGCAGTACGGCTACACCCTGCTCTGGACCATCATTCCCATCACCATTGCTCTGATCGTGGTCCAGGAGATGTGCGCCCGCATGGGCGTGGTCACCGGCAAGGGCCTCAGCGACCTGATCCGCGAGGAGTTCGGTCTGCGGCTCACATTTGTTCTGATGGTTCTGTTGGTGGTGGTCAACTATACCAATGTAGTTACTGAGTTCATCGGCATCGCGGGTTCGATGCATCTCTTTCACGTAACCAAGTTCATCTCCGTGCCGTTCTGCGCGGTGCTGGTCTGGTACATGGTGGTAAAGGGCAATTACAAAAGCACGGAAAAGATCTTCATCGTCGCATCCTTGGTTTATATCTGCTACATCTTTGCCGGCGTGCTCTCGCAGCCCAGTTGGCACGATGCGATGCTGGCCACGGTCCAGCTCCCGGCACGCTCGGTGTGGAGCGATAAGGCCTATATGTACATGGCCATCGGCGTCGTCGGCACCACCATCGCTCCGTGGATGCAGTTTTATCTCCAGTCGTCCATCGTGGAAAAGGGAATTCGTGTTAAAGACTACGGCGCCTCGCGCCTCGACGTGATCGTCGGCAGCTTGTTCACCGACATCGTGGCATGGTTCATCATTGTGGCCTGCGCCGCCACGCTCTTCGTGCACGGCATGGGAGCCATTCAGGTTGCTAGTGACGCCGCCGAAGCGATGCGCCCGTTGGCCGGCGACTACGCCTTCCTCCTCTTTGCCTTCGGCCTCTTCAACGCCTCGCTCTTCGCCGCGTCGATCCTGCCGCTCTCGACAGCCTACACGGTCTGCGAAGGCCTCGGCGTCGAGTCCGGCGTGGACAAGCACTTCAAGGAAGCGCCGTTCTTCTACTGGCTTTATACGTCCCTGATCATAGGCGGCGCGGCCACGGTACTCTTCCTGCCCGACACGCAATTGATCAATGTCGCCATCCTCTCGCAAGTGCTCAACGGCGTTCTCCTCCCAGTTGTCATCATCCTGATGCTCATGCTCATCAACCGCAAGGATCTGATGGGCGAACACAAGAACTCCCGCCTCTGGAACGTGATCGCCTGGGCCACCAGCATCATCGTCATTGGCATGACGTTAGTGATGCTCTGGGGCATGATGCCAGGCCATTGAGGCTGGCTTGTTGTAGATCCCACGCTCGACGATGGCCGGGTGCCCCATCCTTGAATCGTTTTTTGATTCAAGGGTGGGATACGTCTAACCTTGGCTCGCCCCATGGCTATAGCAGTTTCCCCGCGGCGAGATCGCGGATGAGTCCGCGGTCGGCAGCGAGGAAGTCGTAATCCGCTAGCGCTTCAAGCTTGACCCAGCGCACCTGGTGATAGATCCGGCTTTGGATCTCACCCTCGAACTCACGCACGGCAAAGAACTGCAGATCGACGGCGCCGCCATGGCGGTAGTTGTGCCGGACGTGGGTCACTTTGGCGCCAATGGTTGCGCGAATCCCCAGTTCCTCGTCCAGTTCGCGAGCCAGCGCCTGCTCAGGGCTCTCGCCGGCCTCGATCTTGCCGCCGGGAAACTCCCACAGCAGCGCCATCGGCTGATCCGGACGGCGCTGGCCGATCAGCACTTCGCCGCCGCGAACAATCAGTGCCGCTGCCACAAAGCGCAGCGCGGGACCAGCGGGCCGGGAATCGTGATTCGGTTGAACTTCTTCCACACCACTAGTTTAATCGCACCATTCCAGTTGCAGAGTCCGGGCCGCGCATATCCCGGTACGCCGGTTGAACTGGGCTCCAACATCTCCGCAAACTCGTGGGCGCTCCGATCCGAGTATCATTCGCCAGCGACGGACGCGGCAATGCCCTCGGCAGCTTCGGGCCTGAAGTAGCCCCAGCCATTTTTTGCCGCCGCATCGATCAGCGCCGGAGACGGATTCACCGGAAAGGCACAACGTGCGATCTTGAGCATTGCCAGGTCGTGGATCGAGTTGCCGAAGACTGCATCGGGATGGGGAAGTCCGACGCGATTGAGCGTGGCTGCCTTGCCCTCATCGGTCGGCACGTCCAACAATTCACTGGTAATCAGGCCGTCCTTGACGCGCACCTCGGCTGCCAGGATGCGGTTGTCCAAAATACCAAAATCTCGAACGCCCTCGGCGACGACCCATTTGTTCGTTGAACTCACGGCCCAAATCTCGACTCCGGCCTTGCGCAGCGCAGCCACCAGAGCGGCCATCTCGGCAAAGACGCGCGGCCTGACGAACTCGCTCACATACCGCGCAGCGGCCTCGCGCAACTCCTGCTCGCGCAGCCCGGCATACATCTCGACCATCGCGCCACAAATCTCCAGTTCGCTGACCTTGCCGGCCATGTAGTCGCGATAGCGCGTGTCGATCCAGTCGCTCGTGGAACGCGAAACCAGTCCCTGCTCGATCGACCAGGCCATAAAGCCATAGCCGGCGTCCCCGCCCCACAGCGTTCCATCGCAATCGAAAACCGCAACTCTGGGGTTGCTCTTGAGAACCAGCCGCTCAAACTCCTGTGCGGTCCACTGTTTAATTTCCATCTCTGTAGGTGTCAATCATTCCTCTTGTCATCATCCGAAGAATCTTCTAACTCTATTCTCATTCAAATCGCGCGATTTTGCACGTTAAGGTCTGATGAAGGGCGTGATTGACCGGCGAATCAAGGTGTTGTTCCTGTTCCTCGATCAATACCAGAACTTGATCTTTGGCCAGTCCTCGGCGAAGGTGCGCTTGCGATGGCGCATTAAAAAGTAGTGCTGGTGCTCGAAGTCCATGATCCAGGGCGCATCGAAGGCGCCGAGGTCAATCACTTCGGCATAGTCTTTTAGATAGGCCTCGCGATCTCTGCCGAGAGTCAGGACAGATTCGCCGGTGTAGTCAATCCATCCCCAGTAGAAGTAATTCTGATGGCCGCTGATGGCAGTGGGCAGGCCGTACTTCGCGCCGAGAATGTTAACCGCGCTAGCATCGCCATAGTTGCGGCAAAAGATCGCGGTGTGGGCGCGCACATCGGGCGGCAGAGCGTTGTAACGCGCTGCAAAGCCCTCCACCATCTGCGGCCAGCCGAAGCGGTCGGAGAGGTACTGCGGCAATGGGCTGGTGAACTTCTCGTTCTTGGTGATGTTCACACCCAGGCGTGCAACATAGGCGGTGTATCGATCCGGCGGAAGGATCGTAAGCATGATGGGAGCCGCAACAAACGATAGGACGCAGCCGAGAATCGCCGTGTACGTGATAGGCCGCCAACTGCGGCGCGTGAGTTGGCCCAACGCGACCGATCCCGCTGCTAAGAGCACTGGATAGATGGGCGCTAGGTAATAATCCTTTGCGTGCATCGCCATCATCATCGCCAGGAAAAAAAGATAGGTGATCGCGACGAAGCGCCAGGGCCGGGCCTTGCGGGCGAACGCGATCCAGGCTAGCCCACCGATCCACAGGGGAGCCGCGACGATCAGCAGCATATTCGCTTGCTCAAACAGGAAGGCCAGCGGAGGCAATTTTATGTTTTTGTCTGTGCGCGCAATGCCGCTCAGTAACTCATAGGTCGGGAAATGGTGCACCCATTGCCAAAAGAAGTTAGGAAGCGCCACCAGAATCAGCAGCGCGACTCCTGCTGCGCATCCCTTCGACCACAGGATGCGCCGCTGTGGACTGAGCAGCAGACCCACAACCAGCGCGATGAGAAAGAAGACGGTCGAGTGCTTGTTCTCGATGCCGAGTCCGGCGAGCAACCCAAAGACGAGCCACGCACGCGGGCCGGCCGTACCATCGGCGATGCGCAAAACGGCCAGCAGAGCGCCCATCCAAAAGCAGGGCTCGAAGGAGTTCATCGAGAGATAGTTCGAGGTGCCAAGGAAGACTGGAGCCGCTAGGACAGCCATCATCGTCAGCACCTGCGCCGAGCGGCGGCCGCCAAGTTGCCAGGCCAGCAGGCCGCTGAGGCCGACGGTGACTCCGCCGGCCAGAAAGCTAAAGATGCGAATGCCTGTCGGCGAAAGACCAAAGATCGTCTCGGCCAGCCGCGCCTGCAAGGCAACCAGTGGGGGCATATCCACATAGCCCCAGGCCAGATGGTGGCCGCAGACCAGAAAGTAAAGCTCGTCGCGAAAGAAGCCATAGCCCAGATGGCTGCCCCAAATTGAGCTGGCAAAGTGGACGAGAAAAGTGATCGCGGCAAAGATGCCGGCGAGCACAAGTGCAGAACGCAACGGCGTGCGCGCTGGAATGGGCGAAACAGTATCGGGCAAGGTAGCTATCTCCTCGACGTATGTCTACTGGATTCTACGCGAGGAAGGCCTGGGGGGTTCCGTTAAGCTTGCATGAAGTTTTGCATGTGCTTCATGCGGCGCTGGGAGTGAGCTTGATGCCGAGAGCCTTCATCACTCCGAGAAAAGTCGAGAGCCTTGGGTCGCCGGTGGCCGAGAGAGCCTTGTAGAGTGCCTCACGCGTGACGCCGGCGCGGCTGGCAAGCTGAGTCATTCCCATAGCGCGCGCAATGTCGCCAAGCGCCGCTGCTATCAAGACTGGATCGCCGTCCTCAAACGCCGCTTCGAGATAGGCAGCAATGGATTCCGGGCTTTCGAGATACTCGGAAGGATCCCACAAGTTTGTCTTAACTGCCATCCTGAGTCACTCGTTTCTGGTGATCGCGTAGTTTGCGAAACCAACTGAAGAAAACTACAGCCTGGCGAACCTCGATCATCTGTTAACTATCGTTCACAGATAGGTCTTGTTCAAGTGGCACTGCTCTTCTGCGGGTCCCTGCTCCCGGACAAACGCAGGAAAACGAGGTACCAGGCAAATCTATTGGGTTGTTATTTGGATCTTTTGCAGAAAAAATCCCTTGAGTTCGGTAATCTGTTCTTCCGAGCATACACGTTTTGGAATTGCAATGAATTTCGCCGGGGCCAGGTAAAGCAAGAAAACCTTTGCATCTTCTCGAAAGGAATGAATAGCCTTCCAATCCATTTCTCCCTTCGAGTACTGTCCCTCAACTCTGATGGTTTCCTCGTCAAAAGTGAGCTGGCAACTCCCGTTTCCACTCCTTGTCCTTTTGTAGCACCTCCGAAGCTGGATTCGTAGGTAGAGAGGGCAACACAAAAGCACAATCCCACAGATGAACAGGGTATGCACTGATGCGCCCTCCCGAAAAAGTGAAAGGCCGAGGAGAAGGATGATGAAGCCAGCGACCGGATAGATATAGAGCGTTAGGATGCGTACGAGCCGTGACCAGAAGCTTCGTAATGCGTGCAAACGCTGGGCTGCTCGGTAATCGTCAAAGGTTAACTCATATTGAATCTTCATAGGTCTAGTTGCAGATTATAAGCGCTTAAGGTGACAGAGGTATTGTCTTATCTCATGTTGTTGGTTGGATTTGATGAAAATACCGCCAAATCCCCTCCGCCGTCTTCCGCGGCACCACCGCAGCCAGCGACTCGGCAGTAGCTTGCTGCACGTCGCGCAAACTCCCGAAGTGAGTTAGCAGTCTCTGTCTCGTCTGCGGGCCTACGCCGGGAATATTCAGTAACTCGGAGTCACGGTCGCGCATTGCTCTGCGCTGGCGATGATAGCCGATGGCAAAACGGTGGCTCTCATCGCGGATCACCTGAATCAGATGCAGAACCGGAGAGCGGCGGTCAAGAACCACCGGCTCATCTTCGTTGCCGTAGAGATAAATAATCTCTTCTCTCTTTGCAATCGAAGCCAACGGCTGTGTCGTGAGTCCGAGCGCCTCAAGCGCTTCGGCGGCGGCATGCAACTGGCCCAGTCCGCCATCGACCAGCACCAGCGATGGCATCGGCTTGCTCTCTTCGAGCAGGCGTTTGTAACGGCGCGTCACAACCTCCCTCATCGAGGCGAAGTCGTCAACGCCGACCACAGTCATCACCTTGAACTTGCGATAGGCCTGCTTGTTCATCTTGCCGTCCTCCCAAACAACCAGCGAGGCCACAGTCTCAGCGCCCTGGATATGCGAAATGTCGAAGCACTCGATGCGGCGGGGCAGCTCGGGCAGCATGAGGATGTCGGCCAGCGCCTCCTGAATCGCCTTGCGCGAGGGCTCCAGCACGCGGAAGCGCTGCGTGTAAGACTGCTTGGCGTTCTGGCTGGCCAGGTCCACAAGCGAGCGCTTTTCGCCTCGCTGCGGAACGGCGATCTCAACGCGGTGGCCGCTGCGTTCGCCGAGTAACTCAGTGAGTGTCTCGCGGTCGTCAAAATCCGTAGGGACGAGAATCGCACGCGGTACGTAGTGCTGGTCTATGTAGAGCTGTTTGAGTAATGCACTGAAGACCGGGCCTGCGTGGAAGGGCGTTTCTGCGCTCTCTCCATCCGTCTCGCCCTCGGAGTCGGCCGCTTCGAGCAGATCGGGCAGATCCTCCCAGAAGAATTCGCGGCGATCGACGATCTTGCCGGCGCGAACATGGAAGAGATTCACAGCCAGGGAGTCATCCTCAAAGTGATAGCCAAAAACATCCGCGTCGTCGCCTTGCTCGGCAGTGGCGATGCGCTGCTTTTCCTGGAGCTGATGGACGGTGGAGAGCTGGTCGCGCAGCCGAGCCGCGGCTTCGAACTGCTCGGCCTCCGCCGCGGCCGCCATGCGTTCAGTCACCGAACGCTCCAGTTCCGCGGCTCGGCCTTCGAGCAGCAGTTGCGCATCGCGGACGGCGTTCGCATAGATCTCCGGTGTCGTGAAGCCTTCGACGCAAGGGCCCAGGCATCGATGAATGTAGTACTGAAGACACGCGCGGGCATGATAACGGGAGAGATCGACCTTGCAGCTTGGGATGAGAAAGCTGCGATGAATCAATTCGACAATGCGATAGGCCAGGTTGCCGGGAAAATAGGGACCATAGTAAGCCGCACCGTCCTTGCGCAGCCGCCGGGTGACAAAGACTTTAGGAAAACGGTCGGCCATCGTCAGCTTTACATAAGGGTAGGTCTTGTCGTCCCTCAGCAGGATGTTGAAGCGCGGATGGCGTTGCTTGATCAAGTTGTTTTCCAGAGCCAGCGCCTCGTGCTCGTTGGCCACGAGAATGTAGTCTAGATCGATTGCCTCGCGCATCAGCGAGCCGGTCTTGGCGTTGGCCTGCGAAGCCTCCAGCAGATACGACCGAACTCGCGAGCGCAGGTTCTTTGCCTTGCCCACGTAGATGACTTCGCCCTCGGCGTTTTTGTAGAGATACACCCCTGGCTGGGTGGGAAGAGTTCGGATTTTCTCGTAGAGGTCCATGCGTTAGTGCCAGTTTCTAGCATAGCGGGTTGAAGAACAGGGGTCAGGTATCAGAGGATCCGGTGCGCGCCGGCATACATGAGCACGCGAATTGCGTCGGCCCTTGTCCCAAAGGCTGACCCCTGACCCCTGACTCCACGCAATCCTTACCGGATGTGGTAAAAAGTACACGGTTGTAACGGTCGGGCGTTCCTCGACGCCTTGGATGCAAGGCACTTGTTTTCATAGCATTGCATGGGATCCTCCGTTTGGACCGGCGAATGCATTAAGCAGGGTGAAAGACGGTGCCAGCACCGCATGCGGATTTACCGCAATGTCGGTTGTGTGGCGGAGGGGAATCGGTCCTATGAGCGCATATCGATTTGGAGCATTGAGTTTAGCGGCGGGTTTGGCCTTTGCTGGAGCGACGGGGTGCGCAACCAAGAACTATGTGCGCAACCAGACGGCGCCATTGATCGACCAAACGAATCAACTCGAAGAAAAGACGGCGACGAACAACCGTAATCTTCACGACGTGGACGACCGTGCGCAGACTGGAATCAAACAGGCGCAGAGCGCTGCTGACACTGCCAATCAGAATGCTCAGGGCGCCGGCAAGGCTGCCAGTGATGCGCAGATGGCGGCAGACAACGTCGTTCATCGCGCGGACACTCTGGAAAGCGTAGTGAAGGGACTGGATAACTACCACCCGGTGGCCAATGTCGCAGTCACCTTTGGTTTCGATAAGTCGGTGCTGACTGCGGATGACCGCCAGCAACTGGACAGCTTCGCCGCACAGCTTGCCTCGGCGAAGAGCTTCATTCTTGAAGTGACGGGTGGAACAGACTCCACCGGGCCGGCCCAGTACAACTATGAACTGAGCCAGCGGCGAGCCGATGCGGTGGTGCAGTATCTGGCTTCGAAGTACGGAATCCCCGCGCACAGGTTTTACCTGATTGGAATCGGCAAGGACAAGGAAGTGGCTCCCAACACAACCGCCGAAGGCCGGAAGCAAAACCGGCGTGTCGAGATCCGCCTGCTCGAGAATACGACCGCGACATCCGATATGCCAGGTCAGACAGCGGCCATCCGATAGAACCTGCCGTGACCAGGGGTCCGAACTCGTCAAAGCCAGCCTTTTGACGAGTTCGGGAGCATTGCGGAAACAGCTACACCATCTGCGTAAACGCCAACGCCACGCGCGAGCCTTCCCCAGGCAACGGCACAAAGCAGGAACTCTTCCATTTTTGGTTGTGCTGGCTTGCGCATAGCTTCAAACAGGCAAGCTGAATGCAGGCCGGAGAGCCGGGTCTTCGCAACCTGAGCCAGCAAACCAGCTTGCACTAGAGTCCCCCAAGTGAGAAACCAGGAGGTAGAATTATGGCAGTCAAGGACCAGATAAAAGGTATGATCGACGACGCAACCGGACGCGCGAAGCGGCAGGTTGGCGAATGGACAGGCGACACCAACGCTCAGGTCGACGGCGCAATGCAACAAGTGAAAGGGAAGTCTGAGAAGGCCTTGGGCAAGGTGAAGGATGCGGCCAAAGACATTCAAGACAAGCTGCAAAGAGCCAACTACAAGCGCAATACCGAAGCCCCAGCAACCAAGCGTCCGTGATCGGCGACAACGCCAGTGCCGGCCGATAGAGAACAAGTGCCGGCTGGCAGTTGCCTGAATCCAATCCTTGCAATAGTCGGTTGCTCAATCTTTGGTGCCTGATTCACTCAGGCAGTTGCCCCTTATCGCCCCAATTCAAATGACACAAACCGCCAACGGTATTTCCGGAAGGAGGAGAGTTGATGAGCGTCAAGCACCACGAATCGTTCAGCCCCGCTGCACTTCTCGAGAGCGCAGACCTCGATCGAAGAATTGTTGAATTGAAGCCGGCGCAGTGCTTCTTCACCCAGGGAGAAATGGCAGACACTGTCTTTTGTCTGCTGCAAGGCCATGCGAAACTTACGGTTGTTACACAGAGAGGTAAGCAGACAACCATCATGCTGCTCTCTTCCGGAGACATCTTCGGAGAGGAGTCGCTCACCATGGTAACCGCGCAGCGCATGGCGACAGCCACAGCCGTAAACACGTGCACCGCGCTCAGTATCAAAAGAGGTGAGATGCTTCGCGCCATGCACAAGGATCCGGCCTTCTCCGACCAGTTCCTATCGGTTTTGCTGGTCCGCAGCATGCGCACCCAGGCCGATCTTGTCGATCAGAAATTGAACACCAGCGAACAACGCTTGGCCCGCGCCCTGCTCTTGATGACCAAACGGGGAAAGCCGGACGAACCACAAATCCTGGTTCCTCCGGTTACGCAGGAGACCCTGGCAGAGATGATCGGCACGACCCGCTCCCGCGTGAGCTTCTTTATGAATCGCTTCCGCGATCTCGGCCTTATCAATTACAAGGAGCGCATCCGCGTTCATAAGCCGCGTCTCGAGGCGGCTTTGCTCGATCAGTTTGCTGAAGTCTAGGTCCAGAACCGCACCGCCAGCGGCCTGCAGTCCAGAAGCCGGAAAAGCTCCACGCGGATTCCGTTGCTGTGACGTTTCGCTCTCCAGCCCAGGCTGCGCACGATCTATTGCTGTTGGCGGATGTGTTCGGCGCGAACCTGTTTGGCCGTGAATAGACTGAAAAAAGGAACGCCGTGCGCGGCACTTTCAACGGCGGGACGGCCATTGGCCTCTTCGCGCTCCACGATGCAGACCACCGCGGCGACGGTCATCTGAGCTTCGCGGGCGGCTTCAATGGCGTTGATGGTGGAGGCGCCGGTGGTGCAGACATCGTCCACAATCACAACCCGCGTGCCGGGGCTGTTAAATCCCTCGATGCGGCGGCCGGTGCCGTGAGTCTTCTCCGCCTTGCGGACCAGAAAGCCATGCAGCAAAGGCGCGCCGGGCTTCGACTGCGCGCGCCAGGCGCTGGCCGTGGCCACATTCGACACGATGGGATCTGCGCCCAGCGTCAATCCGCCAACCGCTTCGGCATCGATGCCTTTCTCCTCCAGCAACTCAAGGATTGCATGACCTGTGAGGCGGCCGCCCTCAGCGTCGAGGGTCGTGGTGCGGCAGTCAACGTAGTAGTCGCTGGTGCCGCCCGAAGAGAGCTTGAACTGGCCGAGGCGGAAACTCTGGCGGGCCAGGATCGTGAGTAGTTGCTGAGCGTGGGTTGGGGTCGTCATCACCGTTGATTGTAAAATGCGCGGGCGAAAAGCGGCGAGTCGAGTGGCGCAGTTGAAAGAACTTCGCCGCTCTGCCGTTAGCAGAAGTGCATCTCATCGGTTAACGTACAATCAGGCAGGGATGTTGCGCGTACTCCGCAAGATGATGATCGACTCACCAACTCAGCTCGAAAGGCCGCGGCAGCGGCGCAACACGTGGCTTATCCTCATCGCAGCCTTCAAGTTGGCGCAGGCTGTGCTGTTTGTGGCCATAGGCGTCGGTGCATTTCGTCTGCTGCACAAAGACATCGGCGACACTCTGGAAAAGCTGGTCAACCATCTGCGCTTCAATCCCGAGTCCCGTTTCGTGAACTTTGTTCTCGAAAGAGCCTCGCTGCTCAATGACCGCCTGCTGCGGCGCATTGGCTGGGTGGTCTTCATCTATGCCGGTCTCGATCTGATCGAGGGAACCGGTCTGTACCTCGAAAAGACATGGGCCGAATACCTGACTCTGTTCATCACCGCTTCCTTTCTGCCCTGGGAAATCTTCGAGGTCTTCCGCCGCTTCACGCCAATTCGTGTCGGGTTGCTGATTGCAAACGCGCTGGTCTTCATCTATTTGCTTAAGCTGGTGGCAAGCCGG
Source organism: Occallatibacter sp. (assembly GCA_049522255.1). Lineage (GTDB taxonomy): Bacteria > Acidobacteriota > Terriglobia > Terriglobales > Acidobacteriaceae > Telmatobacter. The sequence goes on along the minus strand of JBEKOA010000047.1, from coordinate 6,514 downwards.
CAACGCCGCGATAAGGCCTCCAGCCAAGCCCAAGAATAATTAATTCGCTCTTCGTTCGCCTTATATCATGCAAACCAATCTCCCGGTGCGGCGGGAGCTTTTTGGGAATCAAGAGAGTTAATAGGCACTATTAGTTGTGGTTGCATTACGAAAGTTATCAATAGATGGTATTTTCTCTTTCAGATCCACTCCCCTGAACTCTCCTTCCTTTCCATTACCCTAAAAAGTCTTTTCAAAAATCCACATCTTTGACCTATCGCGCGGCAGATTTATGCGCGATACTATGGGTCTGAGATGGTCCAAACGGGAAGAGTAGGGACCAAATGGGCCAATTTGTTGGACCGGTTGAAATCCCCCCGGCCCGGATAAGAGCAAAGGTAATGGACAACCCGGAAACCAACCCGACCAGCGAACCGACGACCTCGACAGAGGCTGCTGCTGGAACTGTTGGCGCCTGGGACAGTCCGGAGCTTGGATACATCGGCAATCCAAAAGCAAAACTGGACGACCGCGGACGTTTGAAATTGCCCGCCGACTTCAAAAGCCTTACGGAAAAGAAGTATGGCAAGGACTTCAATGCATTCTACATCGTCAGCCGAGAGGGCCTGGATGCCGAGATCTATCCCATGCCGGAGTGGAAGGAGCATATGGGGAAGGTCCTGAACATCCCCAGGAGCCATCCGGCGCGAAAGAAGTTGCTGGAACGGTACACACTCTACGGCGACCGGGCGGACATGGACCCTCAGGGTCGGCTGTTGTTCCCCGAGGAACTGCGCAATAACGGCATGGTGAACGTGGAAGTGAAAGTTTCGGGCGAGGGAAATCTGATTCGAGTTACGCCTCTCGACAGCCTGCGGGCAAACGTGAAGGCCCGCCCGATTACCGAGCAGGAATTGGACGCACTGACCGGATACGATGTGTAACTCGTCTCCGCAAAAACCCCCCAGGGGGAGCGCATGAAGGATTCTAAAGAGCGTCATGCGCCAGTTCTTTTACATGAAGCGATCGATTTTCTCCGGGTGCGCCCCGGAGCCACAGTGGTGGACTGCACCATCGGCCTTGCAGGGCATTCGGCAGAGATCGCAAGTCTGCTCGGGAGCCAGGGGCATCTGATCGGTTTTGACCGTGATCCCGAGGCGCTGGTTCTGGCGAAGGCGAAGTTAGACCAGGTTTCGAGCGAGTTAGGCAGCCAGGCGCCAAAGGTGACTCTGATAGGCGAAGCGTTTAGCTCGATAACTCGTCATTTGCAGCCTGCGTCGGTGGATGGTTTACTGGCCGACTTTGGAGTAAGCAGCCTGCAGCTGGACGAAGCTTCAAGAGGTTTTAGTTTCATGGCGGATGGGCCGCTGAATATGCGCATGGACGGGCAGCCTTCCACGCGCTCCGGCCCGACCGCCGAACAGGTGGTAAACGAGGCGAACGAGCGAGAGCTTGCCGACCTCATTTACGAATACGGAGAGGAAAGGAGGTCGCGGAGAATCGCCAGAGCCATTGTCAGGGGGCGTCCGATAGCAACAACGGGGCAGTTAGCACGTATTGTTGCATCGGCCTCCCAGGCAATGAAACAAGCGCACATTCATCCTGCGACAAGAACCTTTCAGGCTCTTCGTATTTATGTGAATCGCGAGTTGGATGAAATTCGGAGTTTGATGGAGGCCGCACCTGGGTTGCTTAAGCCCTCCGCAAGACTCGCCGTCATCAGCTTTCACTCGCTGGAGGATCGCATCGTCAAAGACAGCCTGCGCGAAGGCGCGCGGCAGGGAATCTGGGAGATTTTTACCAAGAAGCCGGTTACGGCCGGTGATGAAGAGTTGGAGCGCAACCCGCGCTCGCGAAGCGCAAAACTTAGAGCGGCGGAGAGGACAGTTAGCAGCTGACAATGGGCAGCCAACAGTTAGTTATCATCTCCGCGGGCTACCAGGCTCGCGCACGAAATGGTTGGAAAGAGCATTGTCACGAAGCTGTATCTGTTCAACGTTTTTAACTGTCAGCTGTTAGCTGTTAACTGTTAGCTGAGAGGGACACCATGGCGGCATGCACGACAACTTATTTTGAAGCGGGCAGAAGCCTCAGCGCGCGGGTCGCCGAACGGAACGCCGAGCTGATGGCCCAGCAGGCTTTGCGGCGCCGCGGCGTGCGCACGCCGGAGTTCGGCTTTCCCAAGCACTTTGACAACAGCCGCCTGGTCAAGGCGCCCGATCCGGTGCGCACCCGTCAGATTCGTCAGTTCTCCATGGCTATCACGATTCTTTTTTCGTTGACCATGGTTTATGGTTTGCAGCACTTCAGCGCCATCGAGAAGGGATACAGGATCGAGTCGGAGAAGCAGGTCCGTGAGCAGTTGCGCGAGGAGAATCGTCAGTTGCGTTTGTCCGAGGCGCAACTCACCCAGCCGGAGCGTATCGACCGCATGGCCCGCGAAATGGGCCTTGCCGAGCCGCAGCCGGGCCAGATGGTACATCCCAGCGCGGCTTCCGATGCCGGGACTCCTGTGATGGCGCAGGCAACTCCTCCTCCACCCGCCGTAAGGAACAGCTACTAGCTTCTAGCTACTAGCTTTTAGCTTTGTACCGCGAGGCTCAAGATCTCTGGCCCGGATCGAAAGATCGTTGGTTGGGCATAGAAGCCAGCTGTCAAGCTGGTTGCTGCCGTAAGCTAAAAGCTAGCACTTAGAAGCTAAAGGCGGTGCAATTCTCCATGGCGTCTCCCGTTCGACCTGGCCGGAACCGATACACAGCGCCGCGCGCCACGCCATTAAAACTGGTGCGCTTCTGGCTTGTCTGCCTCTTTTTTCTTCTCTGGGCCATTCTGATTGCCTCTCGCCTCTTCTGGCTTCAAGTGGTGCGCCACAAAGAGTTTGTCGAACGCGCAGAGCGCCAACAGGAGCGCACCTTTGAGGTAGCTCCCCGCCGCGGCGTGCTCTATGATCGCAATCTGCGCGAGCTCGCCATGACCGTGCAGGTGGACTCGATCTTTGCCGTGCCCTCTGAGATCGGCGACAAGCAAGCAGCCGCTCATGCCCTCGCCGCAATCGTCCACACCGACCCCGAGGACGCGCAGACCACTGAGGATCAGATCGCCTCTCGCCTCAACGCTGGACGCAACTTTGCCTGGGTTGCCCGCCGCGTCACGCCCGAGGTCGCCGCTAAAGTGAAGGCGCTCCCTCTGAAAGGCATCTACTTCCAAAAAGAGTTCCAGCGCTTCTATCCCGACAACGATATCGCCGCGCAAGTGCTGGGCTATGTTGGCCTCGACGACAACGGCCTCGGTGGCCTGGAGCTGAAGTTCGAATCGCAGTTGCATGGCGAGCCAGGCCGCATGTTCACGGCTATGGATGCGCGCCGCCATATTCTCGGCTCGAGCGAACGCGAACCGGCGCCGGGCCAAAACCTGGTGCTCACCATCGATGAAAACATTCAGTTCCTGGCCGAGCGGGCTCTGAATCATGCCATGGACCAGACACATGCCGACAATGGCACCGTGGTCGTGCAGGACGTGCATACCGGTCAGATCCTCGCGTTGGCCATCCGCCCCACCTTCAACCCCAATCTCTTCCGCCGCACCACGCCTGCCCTGCTGCGCAACCACGCGGTCAGCGACGTCTATGAGCCCGGATCTGTCTTCAAACTGGTCACTTACTCGGCTGCTCTGGACCAGCACCTCGCCTCACCCGACGATCCCATCGACTGCCAGGGTGGCCAGATTACGCTGGCCGGCCGCGTGATCCACGACGACAAGGGCGAACACTACGGAGTCATCACAGTGCATGAGGCGCTCGAGCACTCGAGCGACGTGGCCGCCGTCAAGCTGGCGCTCAAGGTCGGCCCCGACCGCTTCTACCAATACATCCGCGAATTTGGTTTTGGCTCGCGCACAGGTGCGGAGATGCCCGGCGAGACGCGCGGCCTGCTACGGCCTGTGAACCGTTGGGGAAGCTCCTCGATCGGCTCCATCGCCATCGGCCAGGAGGTCGCAGTCACTCCCATTCAGCTCGCAACAATGGTCTCGACCATTGCCAACGGCGGCGTCTATCTTCCGCCGCGCGTTCTGCTGCCTAACCAGGTCGACGCAGCAGCCAGCGGGAAATCCCCAGCCGCTCCGCAGGTGCCGCAGGCGTTCAGGCCCGGCGGAGATCTGCCCAACCCGCTGCCTCCCGGCGCGCATCGCGTGCTTTCCACGCTCACTGCGGGCCAGATGCGCAAGATGATGGAGGGCGTAGTTCTTTACGGAACCGGCAAAGGAGCCCAACTCAACGGTTACTCGTCAGGAGGCAAAACAGGCACTGCGCAAAAGATCGATCCGGCCACCCACCTCTACTCGAAGACCATGCACATCGCTTCGTTTGCAGGCATCGCACCGGTCAACAATCCGGTGATCTCAGTAGCGGTAGTGATCGACAACCCCAAGGGCGGGTCTTATTACGGAGCAGCGGTCTCCGCGCCTGTCTTCGCCGAGGTGGCGCAGCAGGTGCTCGAATATCTTGCAGTCCCACACGACATCGATCTGCGCCCAGCCCGCGCTTCAGCCAAACCCGAAAAACCTGTGGTCGAAGACGCTTCAGAGCACACCGGCGACATCAACGCTCTCTACTCCGCCGTCAACGATCTGCCCGCCGACGACCCCCTGCGCACACCCGCAACTCAGCCCGCGTCCCAGCCCGTCGCTGTCCAATCGCAATCCGCCGCGCAGCCCGCGAACGCCACCGCCAATGCTGCGGCCGTCAACCCACAGTCGCAGACCGGAGCCACTGTCACCATCGCCGACGGCAAGACCCTGCGCGTTCCGTCGCTCATCGGCCTGCCCGTTCGCAAGGTCATCGAGCAGGCCGCCGCCGCCGGCCTCGAAGTCCAGATCACCGGCAGCGGTACGGTGCGCGAACAGGCCCCTGCTCCCGGCTCCATGGTCGCCCCCGGAACCAGAATCGTAGTCCGCTGCGGCCGGCAATAGGTCAGTCAGCCCGAGCGCGCCCAATCAACTCGGGTGCCCCACCCTCGCCGCGTTCTTGTTTTTGCGGCTAGGGTGGGAGTCGAAAGCCTCCACTGAGCGAAGTCGAGACGGACCTGCATTTGATCTTCGGTTTACTTCCCTTTTGGCAGGCCTCGCGTAGCCTCAAGCGATTCTCCCGTTTCCAACAGGCTCTTCAGGCTGGAAAGAATGACCGGCCATCCGCCCGACACAGCCTTGATAAACTTCGAGTCTTTCACGTCCATCTCATGCTTGACGGTGAACCTGACGGCATCTCCCACATGTTCCAGCTCATAGGTCAGGCGCGAATAGCCTTCCGCGGTCAACTCCGGAGACAGTTCATGCCGCCACTTCAAAACCAGCTTCCGGAACGGCTCAATCTCGACAATCTCGCCGCTGTCGGCGATCCGTCCGTCCGCAAATGAAATCTGCCACGACGCGCCCGGCTTCCACTCCGATTCTTGCGTTGTACCCATCCAGTATTGGCGCGTGAACTCCGGCTCCAAAAGCGCCCTCCACAGCTTCTCCGGTGTCGTGCGAATAAACGTTACATAGACAAACTGAGATTCAGCCATCGGTTTCTCCCTCCAGTTTTGCTTTGAGTTCCGCGAGTGCGCGCAGGCGTCCCCGCTCATATTTGCCGATCCAGCGCTCGGCTATCTCGTGGATGGGCATGGGATTGAGATAGTGCAGTTTTTCGCGGCCCCGCCAGATTGCCACGACGAGCGTGGCCTCTTCGAGCAGCTTGAGGTGTTTGGTCACAGCCTGGCGCGTCATATCAAGATGCCGGCAGAGCTCACCCAGCGTCTGCCCGTTCTCCGCGCGCAGCCGGTCCAGCAGCAGTCGGCGTTCCGGGGCCGCAAGAGCCTTGAAGACCAAGTCGAGATCGCCGCCCATTGCCAAAATAATATGCAACTAGATGGTTGCATGTCAAGAAAGAATTCGCGAGTGTGCGGTCATTTCTTTGGTAAGATCCCGAAATGGTGGCGCAGATGAGCTTCAAAGATATTGCCGGCCCGCTGGTTTCGATGTTCGCCGCAGCAATCTCGATCCTGTTCTTCGTACTGAGCTTTCGCCTATCAAGGAGGATGGCAGATCGCTCGCTCAACTTGGAAGCCCACAAAATGCTGCTTGACCTGAATCGGCAGTTGATTGCGGACCCCAGGTTGTGGGTCTTCTACGACGATCATCCCCTCTGCGACAACCGGGAACTGAACGATCAGTCTTCGCTTTTCCAGGCCAAGCTGGAGGCCTTTGCATTTCTTCAATTGAACATGTTTGAGATCGTCCTGCTTGAGGTTCCAGAACCCGCAACAGGCGAGGATCGAAATCCATCCAATGTCTGGTGCGATTTCTTCTTTGATACTCTTGATCGTTCACGCGTTATGCGTTCAATTCTCGATCGGCCGAATAGCTCCAAAATCTATAATAGGGGTATTTACTTGACGCCACCGGACACAACGGGTTGTGGTTTGATTAAGGTTGCAAACGGGACTGGGCCTACCTGCACGGCTTGTTGGGCCAATCGATAGAACAGCTTTCCGCGGGA
>JBEKOA010000046.1:0-28836 GCA_049522255.1 Occallatibacter sp. | reverse complement strand
TGACCGGGCGGCGCATCCATTTCGTCGAGATCAAATTCGCCTGCTTCGAGCTTTGCCCAGACGTCGCATTTCGATGTCCAGACCGGCGAGCCGGCGGCGTTGAGCTTGACGAGGGCATCGGCCAAGCCGGGTAATTGCGCGGTCTCGGGTAAATGGTCTACGCGTGCCGGGTCGCGTTCGAGATCGACAAACCCGGCCCAACCAGCATCTATCACCGGCGCAGCGAGGCCCTGCGCGTCGGGGCCCAGTTCGAACTCCCAGTCAGCCTCCATGAGTTTCCCGAGACGATGCCAGCAGGAAGCGCATCACCGTGGCCTCTGCCCAGTGAATCTCGTCGCCGGGATCGCGGGAGAGGTAGGCGCAGTGGCCGCCGTGGCGAGTTTCGACAAAAGCAATGCAGGGGTTGGCAAGGAGCTTGGCGCGGGTATCCGGCAGCAGGCGAATGAAGGGATCGTCCTGCGCGTGCAGAATAAGTGTTGGCACGGCGATCCGGTCTACGACGCGAGCGCTTGCCGCGCGGTCATAGTAGTCGTCGGCATCGCGAAATCCCCAGTAGCGGGCCACGACCTTGTTGTCAAATTCGCGAATAGAGCGCACTGCCCCGATGGATTTTCTGGTTGCATAGATACCGGGGAACAGCCTGGCCTTACGGCTGTAGCGCGCCAGCAACCCCAGCAAGAAACGCCATTCATAGGCGCGGTTGAGCGGCTCGTGCAGGGCGTCCGCGCCGGGGGCCAGATCGACGGCCGGACAGACTGCGGCCACGGCACACAAGGGAGGCCGGTTGCCCCACTCCCCGGCCAGCTTCAACACCAGGTTGCCGCCCATCGAGTAACCCACCAGCGCCACCCGCTCCAGGCCGAATCGCTCGGCGTAATGGCGTACCACCACACCCACATCGGCGGAGAGCCCGGAGTGATAAAGAGTGGGCGATAGCGTCTCGGTGCCGCCGCAGGTGCGCATGTTCATGCGAACGACATTGCAGCCGGCAGCCCAGGCGCGGGCTGAAATGCCCTGGATGTAGCGAGAGTCCGACGACCCCTCAAGGCCGTGAACCAGGACCAGCGTCAGCCGTGCCGCCCGGACTGGCTCGGGCTGCCAGTGGCAATGGCAGAGCACACGGCTTCCATCGGCCGGGTCCACCTCGACGGTCTCTGACTCAACGGCCAGGCGGAAGGCCGGCCGGGGAAGAAAGTTTCCGACAATCGTTTGCAAGTGGCCATTCGCCAGGCCGCGGCAGGGCTCAAAGGGAATGAGCCACGCCGGGACAATGGATGCCGGATCTTCAACTGCTGCTTTGTCTGGGATCTTGAGGGTCACGGGAACTCCGAAACAAGAGGATTACTACCTGTACGGTCCGTGAAGGTTTTGTGGCGGCGGGCGGGGATTGGATTTCTCAATCCTCATTGCCAGCCCCATGCTACAGCGTAGATGTTACCACAGATGCAAAAACGCCATGATGATCTCGACCGTTCTTCAAGCCGTGCTCTCTCTGCACGGACCGGAGGAGTGATACGATGAACTGCAAATCCTCCCAGTGCTCAGGGAAGGTCAGGAACGGATGAGAACCCTCACGCATGAGACGCGAATCGCTGTCCAGAGGGTGAGAGACCGGTATTCCGCCACCCGGTGCGCGGCGGTGTTGCTGGGCGCGTTTCTTCTTTCCTGGCCGGCGATCTATAACGGCTTTCCGCTGCTTTATCCGGATTCGATGGCCTATCTCGGCAATGGCCGTCTTGTCGCTCGAGCACTATTCCTGCATCGGTTTTCGGCTGATTACGGACCGCGGTCTCTCGTCTATAGCCTGGGCACCCTTCCCTGGAGCTGGTACAAAAACCCCTGGCCGATCGTTGGCCTGCAGTGCCTGCTCGTCGCCTGGATTGTGTGGCTGGTAGTGCGATCCTTTGTCCCGCGGCATATCGTGACGAGCTATCTCGCCCTCATTGTTTTTCTCAGCGTGCTGACCAGCGCCAGTTGGTATGCCGGTTTCATCATGCCGGACATACTGGGCCCGGTTTTGTACCTCTCGATTTATCTGATTGTCTATGCGCGCGAAACTCTCTCCCGCGGCGAACGGCTGGCTCTTTATCTCATCGCATGGTGGAGCATTACCGCGCATGCGACGCATTTGCTGCTGGCTATCGGTTTATGCTTTCTGCTGGCCTTGCTTGCCGCTCTCAACCGAAGGCGATCTCCGGGCCGCCTTCGACCCGTCGGCGAAGTTGCGGCCATCCTTGCAGTGGCGGCAGCCTCGCAAATGGCGCTCAACGGCTATCTCTACGGCACGCCATCGCTGAACGGCAGGCATGCTCCGATCCTCATGGCCCGTGTGATCGCCGACGGTCCTGGACGCTGGTACCTGGAGAAAAACTGTCCCCAGTTGCAATGGGCCGTCTGCGAACATCTGAGAAGCCTCTCCTCTGATCCAAACACCTTTCTCTGGGGGACTGACGCACCTTACGAGTCCGCTTCAGAGAGTGAAAAACAGAGGTTTGAGGCCGAGGAGATTCCTCTGGTCCTGGCTGCGTTGCGTGCCTATCCCCGCCAGCAGTTTTCACTTTCCGCCGCCAATTTTCTCGATCAGCTCCGGTACTTCGGCATGTTCGCCTTCAACTATAACGAGCGGATACTCGAACGACTCGATGAAGTGATGCCGAGCGAGCGGGCGAGCTATCTGAAAAGCCGGCAAGAGCGCGACGCTCTTCATCTCGTTCTTCTCACTCATATCGAATTGTGGATCATCGTTGCGTCGCTCTTGGCAATTGCCGTGCTGATTCTCCCCGCCTGGCGCCGTCACTCCCGCCGGCTTGCCGGTCTCAGCATTGTCATTGCCGCCATGGTCGTTGCCAACGCATGGGTCACGGGCGTCTTGTCGGGATTCAATCATCGCTATCAGTGCCGCGTGATCTGGATGATTCCGCTTCTGGCGGGAATCTTTGTGCTGGATTGGCTCGAACAGCGGAGAACAGGCAAGAGCGACCTTGCTCTGCCCGCAAATGAGCGGGAGTATAATTGCGCCATTCAGCCGACGCCTTGAGTAGGAACTATCAAATGAACATCCGGCAGACCGCCGGTGCTGAAAGGGAACGATGAAGCCATCCGCGCGTTGCGTGGGAGCCCTGATGGTTTTGGGCGCCGTGGGAGCCTGGGCCGCGCCAGACGCGCCCGCCCCGCAGCAGGAGGTGGCTGTGATCGTCGTCAACGCCGGCGTCGACCCTGCCAAGCCGGTTCAAAGAGTGCGCGTCTCCATGGCGTATCTCGACGGCTCGACTCTGATCACCGTCTCCGGCGCCACCCGATATGACGCCACCAACAGCGAGGGCAGGGCGATGTTGCTGGTCGCCCTGGAGGCGGCGCAGCGCGGCGGCCTGCGCGTCAATATCGATGGCGCCAGCAACCTGGTCATCTACGACCCGGCTGATGGGCAACTGACCGGGGTTCCCTCCAACATGACCATCAAGCTGCTTCCCAAGGGGTCTCCCGCTCTGTTGGGGCCGGCGCAGTTTACGGCCATGCTCAATCGCGCCTTGCTGCAGGAGAAGCAGCTCAACCGGGAAAATCAACAGCTCAAAAAAGAACTGGCTGCGTCGCAGAGTCATAAGCAGGATGACCTGACGGACGCCATCACCGAATGGGCCAATACAAACGGTTTTCCTTACGACCAGGTGAACGACAAGATCGAGCAATGGGCCAATGAGGTTCTGCAAGATAAGGGCGTGATTGAAAAAAAGAAGAGAGCGATGGCTGAATTGGCGCTCCGCAACTACAAACTTGCCGCTGAGTTGTTCGACGAGTCCGCCGACGACATTGGCGAGTCGATGGACCAGGAACAGCAGAAGCTGCTGGAGAACAGTAGAAAACAATTGCGTCAATTCATCGACGCGGAGTTCCAATCTGCGAATACCAACCAGCTCTATCTTAACTACCGCAAGGCGACTCAGGTTCTCGAAAAGACAAGGGATCGCGCTGCGGCGCTTCATGGCCTGTTTCCCGAGGACGCGGCGTTACGAAGCATGTGGATGGAAGCTAGAGAAAGAGCCGCGGATGCGCGCGTGATGGAAGGCAGCGAAGCCAAGGAAGGCTCACTGCTTTTAACTCACGCAGTTGATGAGTATCAAGCGCTGCTGGCGGAATACAACCTGCCTGCGGAGCGCGAGAGTTGGGCCAAAACAGAAAACAATCTTGGCTTCGCCCTTGCGGATCGAGGAGAACGGAGCAGTCAGACTGAGGTAACGAAACTTTTTGCTCAGGCGGTCGATGCCTTCCAGTCGGCGCTGACCGTTCAGAACAAGGCGGAGCAGCCCCAGGACTGGGCGAGAACTGAGAACAATCTGGGGAAGGCCAAGTGGTTTCAGGGAGAGCGAATCAGCGGAGAGCAGGCGACCCACTTGTTCTCTGACGCAGCACATGCCCTCAGGGCGGCGCTGGAAGTTCAAAACAAGGCGGATCATACACAGGACTGGGCCGCAACCGAGAACAATCTGGGCGAGGTTCTGAGAGATCAGGCCGAGCGGAGCAGCGGGGCTCAAGCAATCGAATTATTTGTTCAGTCGGCACAAGCTCACCGGGCGGCGCTGGGAGTGCAGACCAAAGTGGAGATGCCCCAGACCTGGGCCATGACGGAAAACAAACTCGGGTACGCTCTTATGGATCAGGCTCAATGGAGCAACGGCGCACGGGCGGCGGAGCTGCTGGTCCAGGCCAGGCAAGCCTTCCAGGCAGCGCTGGAGGTGGGGACCAGCACGAGCACGTCTCAGGACTGGGCCATGTCGCAGAACAATTGGGGAAGCGCATTGAGAATGCAGAGTGAGCTGACCGGCCGCGCGGAGGCAATGACCTTGCTGGCACAGTCTGTGCAGGCCTACCAGGCGGCATTGGAAATTTATACAAGAGATGGCTTTCCCCAGGCGTGGGCCTGGACACAAACCAATCTGGGCATCGCTCTGACGGAGCAGGGAGAGAGGAGCAGCGGCGCTGAGGCCACTGATCTGCTGGCTCAGGCAGTGCAGGCTTTTCGGGGGGCTCTGACGATTTATCCCCGGACAGAGCTGCCTCATGCCTGGGCAATTGCGCAGCACTATCTTGGAATCGCCTTGATGGATCAGGGAGAGCGAAGCAGCGGATCGGAGGCTGCGGACTTGTTTGCACAGGCTACGCATGCGTACCGTGCGGCGCTCGAGGTGCAGACCAGGGCTGACCTTCCCCTCTACTGGGCAACAATAGAGAACGCTCTCGGCAGAGCGCTGGCGGATCAAGGCGACGCATCCGGCGCCTCTGGCGCTCTTGAAGCAAGCCTGGAGCTTTTCCCTGACAACACACGGCTTCTCGAACGGGCGGCATCCACATATCACAACAAGCTCTACCGTTACGGCCGGGCGCATGAGCTGACGGCGCGCTGGCTCAAGCAGGATGATACGTCCCAGGCACGGCTCAGGATGGCGGAAGAGGAACTTACCGCCGGTCATTTTGCAGAATGTGAAAAACGTCTGGCAGCCATCAACGATGCGGACTTCCCTGCCTCTGCCGAGTCCGCGACTCTGACCGGCGGCGTATTGAAGCTTGCTTGCCAGTGGGGTGCGGGAGAAAAGGCCGCCGCGCAAGAGACCGGAAAGAAGCTCTTGGCCAAGGCGGCGGGGCTCAAAGATCCTGAGTGGGAGTGTGCCGGGACAGTCCACTACCTGGCTTCGTCATCCGCCTTTGGGGCGGGCCGCGCATCGTGGATCGCTCTGTTTGAAAGCCTCGAAAAAGGAGAAGGAGCCGCCATGGCCGGGTCGTTGACGGAGCTTGAGGAGGTCATGAGGCACTGACATGCTTTGGCCGCGCTACGACGTTTTTCTCAGCTATTCTCGCGCCGACACGGTGCGTGTGCAGCCTCTCTATAACGAGTTGCGCCGGCTTGGGTACCGCGTTTTCTTCGATGTGCACTCCATCGATCCCGGCGAGCAGTGGAAGCGGCGCCTGGATCGCTCGATCCGCGCCTCTCGCACTCTGGTGCTGTGCTGGTCTGAAAATGCCCTGGGCCATGATTTCATCACCTTCGAGTACTCCCGCGCCGAGGCTCTTCACAAACGAGTCTTCCCCTGGCTCCTCGATAAGACGCCATTGCCGGCGATGCTGGAAATTCAGGGCATCAACGAGCCCGACAGCGCCAAGGTCGCCGCTCTGCTGCGTCCTTACCTCGGCTGGACACTGACGCTCAGGCGGATTGCTCTGCTACTGACAGCGCTAGTGATGGCAATGTCCCTGACTGCCGGTCTCTGGCGCGTAACTCATCCGCCGCTGCCGCAACCCTGGGAGTTCAACGGCGAGGTTGATGATCGAGACACAATTCTGCCTATTGCAGGAGTGGAAGTCGTCGTCCAGGTAACGAATCCGATCGACCACACCTCCCAGAGTTATAGAGTCCAGACCGACAATCAGGGAAGATACGAATTTCGCTTGCCTCAACCTCGGCCGAAGAGCATTTCTATTGTCTTGCGAAAGAGCGGATATGCGGGAGAGAGCGAGCGCGTATCGACCGACCAGTCATTCAATAGGAGTATGGTGAAGGAAAAATGAGCTTGCTCCGAGCGTGAATTGACGTCTTTAACCCGAATTTTCATTCCTCGCGATGCCTGTAGCGTTTTCCTATGAGTGATTCATCGCTCGCAGCGGTCCACCAAGTGACATCACTGATCCTCATCAGTCCTGGATCGCAGACGAATAATGCGAAGAGAAAGTCCCCGAGCATTCAGCCGCGGGGGAGATGCCGCAGAGAAGAGTGGCCTGCTGCCGCGGGCGGTTCGTCCCCTATGCGCATTTGACAGTCTTCGGGACACTCGGCAACTTTTCATTCCTTTCTTCAAAAAGCGCTTGACCCTGCCCCTACGTCATGGCCAAAGATGTCTAAGGTGAGATCCATGAACACCTTTCGCATCCAAGAGTTCGCAAAGCTTGCCGGCGTGACCGTTCGGGCATTGCATCACTACGACCGGCTCAAGCTGCTGTCGCCCGCGCATCGGTCGGAACGAGGGTATCGGCTTTACTGCCACGAAGATCTCGGCCGACTGGAGCGGATTCTCGCACTTCGGTACCTGGGGCTTCCTTTGCGCGAAATCGCCGCACTGCTGAACACCCCAGCCGGCCGTGGCGCAGAACCGCTGACGGTCACGCTTGCGCGGCAGCGAGCGGCACTGCGTGAGCGGCGCGACGGCCTGGATCGCGTCCTGCTAGCCATTGAACATGCACGACAGCGCGCACAGGACGTTACGAAAACCGAGGGGGCGGAACCCGAGTGGCTCCTCTACCAGACGATCCTGAAGGAGATTCAAATGCAGGAATCCACAGACTGGACGGAGAAGTACTACAGTCCGAAGGCCGCTGAGGCGCTTCGGGAGCGGCGTGCAGCCTTGACGCCTGCACAGGGGGCAGAGCTAGGTACGCGATGGAAGGCTTTGTACGCCGATATTCAGAACGCGCTCGATCGCGAGGTGCCTCCGGACAGCGCCGAAGGCCGGGCTCTGGTGGCAAGGTGGATGCGCCTTGGCGACGAGTTCTCGCTCGGAGATCCGGAGATTGGCGAGGGCATCCGGCGGATGTACGACGACGAGAGCCATTGGCCGGATGATGAGAAGGCCGCCAAGCTCAGGGCAAACAGGCCCAAACCTGAGTATCGGTCTTTTTTTAATCAGGCAGTGCAAGCCTGTTTGCGGCACGGATGATGCAAGGAGAGGACGATGGTCGCGCCCAAGAGAAAGATTTCCGCGGTGATTGCGCTGTTGTTTGTGGCTCCGCTGGTGGCGGAATATCTGCTGGGAGATCTGCCGCTCAAGCTGCTGACTGCACTGATCGTATTGGCGCCGGCATACGGCGGCGGGGCGGTATTGATTCGCGATACAGCGCGACGAGCGGGACGTGGATGGCCGACGATGCTGATGCTGGGCGCGGCCTACACGTTGATCGGCGAAGGCCTGGTGTCGCAGTCGCTCTTCAATCCTGACTATATGAAGAAGCACTGGCATCTGCTTTACCCTGCCTATATTCCTTCGTTGGGCATCGGGGGGTGGTGGACGGTTTTCATGTTCAACCTTCACACGTTCTGGAGCATGGGCGTTTCGATTGCGCTGGTTGAGGCGCTATTTCCTGTTGAGGCTGAGGCGCCGTGGCTGGGTCCGGTTGGTGATTCGGTCGTCGCTCTCGTGTTCGTGCTTGGTTCAGCCGCGAGCTTCGGCATCGGGTTCAAGCAGAACCAGTTCGTGGCATCCCATGCGCAGCTCGTTGGCGCGGCATTGCTGAGCGCGTTGCTGATGGTGTGTGCGTTTCTGATTCCGGCGCGGAGATCGCCCATGGCCGGCGGTATGGCGCCGAGCCCTTGGATTCCGAGCCCTTGGGTTACGGGAGCCGTTGCATTCTTGCTCGGCATGGCCGCCTTGCATGCGCCGCCGAAGTGGGGCTGGGCTGCGGTGGGCGCTATGCTGGCGATCGACGCGGTCTTCCTCGTTCTGGTTACTCTCTTTTCGCGGCAAACCGGATGGAGCGCGCTGCATGTGCTGAGCCTGGCAGCCGGCGGGGCGCTGGATTACGGCATTCGCGCGTTTACCGCTAAGCCGCTGGTCGGCGGAGCGCTGTGGATGCGCATCAGCAACACGGTTTTTCTCGCCGCCGCGGTGTGGCTGATCGGTTTGGGCGCGAGGCGCGTCATGCGTTACCAGAGAGTTGCGTAGAGCGATCGTCGAAGAGCTTGCAGACGGAATGCTGGCGTCGGGCGTGCCATCTTTCAACATGCCTTGAATCGTGGCCGAGAAAGACGATCAAGACGGCGCCGATCGGCACCGGGGTTCCAATGACAACCTTCTTTGGACCTCAGCGTTTCAGCCGAAGCATCAAGAACGATCGCCGCCGCATTGCCGTCGTCATTTCTGCCTTCCAGTCGCCGTTAAAGCAGCTTGGGGCGCGATCCGTTTTGCGAGGAGTGAGTCATGTATTGACCCGGTCTGTCTGATCTGAGATTGACCTTCGCAGGACGTCTTGGAAGTAGATTGCAAGTCTTAGAGTTCTTAAATCCGAAATGAAAGACTTTGATCTTGCGCAAACGAACTCGGTTCGCATGTCGACGTTTACACATTTTTCCCTTGCCAACTTATTCATTTTGTTTGTTTAATATGGGGAAGGGGCTGGTCGCCGAGCGGTCCATATTGAAGACAGCCTCCCTGGGTTCTTGAAACACTTTTGCTGTTGCATAGTTTTCCGGTTTCCCGCTTTACTCCGGATGCTTCATCGCAACGAAATACAAGGTGGAATGGGGAGGTCATCCCATGTTCTTCAGACCGGCATCCAAAGCCCCATACGGCTTTGGAAATGGGGGGGCTTCCCCCGTTTATGCGTGGCTTGTGCTCGCAACTCTGGTGGTGCCGATTGGGATCGGCCAGCGAGCGTTTGCTCAAACTCCGGCCATTACCGGCATTAGTCCGAGTACTGTGAATGCGGGCAGTCCGGCATTCACGCTGACGATTGCGGGCGCCAATTTCGACACCACTTCCACGATTCAGATCGATGGAACCATATTGAGTCCGGCTTCGGAGAGCGCAACACAGTTAACGGTCACTGTTCCGGCTTCGCTGATTGCTTCGACCGGTACGCTCTCGGTTTCAGTCGTCAATCGTGCCCCGACGGGGGCCCCGCTCACATCCAATGCGGTGACGCTCATCGTGGCCGCTCCTGTGCCCTCGCCGTTCTTGACGAGCGCTTCACCCGAGTTTCCTGTGCAAGGGGCCAGCCAGGTGCGGATGACGCTGGTGGGGGCAAACTTTCGGGTCGGAGCTACGGTGGTGATCTCTCCACCGCTGGCGTCGTTGAGCGCGTCGACGGGAAGAGTACAAGCCACAGATGTGACGGTGGTCAGCGTCACTCTGGTGAATTCCGGGCTGATGACTGCGAATCTTAATATCAGCCCCACGGCCGCTACAGGCTTGCGTGCGATCGATGTGCTCAATGCAGACGGGACGAGCACCGCCGGTGGGATTGCGGTTGCCGCGGTGGGTTCGGGAAGCTCACAGCCGATGCGAGTGCAGACAGCCAGTTCGCTGGGAGCACCGCTGACTGTCTTGAACATGGGCCTGTTGCATCCACGCGACGGAACCGTCGTGATGCAGGGCCAGGAACTCTATGCCGACGCCATTCTGGCTGGGTCAGGAACGGGAACTGTGATTGGCCAGTGGGTGTGGGACGGCAATGTGGTGGAGCAGTTTTCCGCAACCGTCGTGGGTGGAACGAGTACGACAATCCGTACGCGTCAATCGCTGCCGACCGCATTTCTGGGGGCACATTCACTGCAGTTGCGGATGATCCAGCCGAACCAGGTGGCGAGCGTTCCCATCACGGTGGTGGTCAATCCAGGCGGCTGGCGGTTGGAGCAGATGATTCTGCCGGAATATGGTCGAGGCTTTTCTGCAGCCGATCCTCCGTCGCTTCTGTGGTCTCCGGTTCCCGGCGCGGAAAAGTATCAAGTAGGCTTTTCCAGTCAGCCGTATCTGAGCACGGTCGGCAGATGGTTTGACGTGGTGGACAATCGCTGGGATCTTCCCGCATCGGTGTGGAGGGATTTGCCGGAGGGGATGATCTATTGGACGGTGCGCACAATCGATTCCAACGGCGTACCGCGCAAACCGTTGCCGCTGCGCCCCATCTATCACGTTGCGGAGGGTGATTTGAGCGCAACGCATCCTGCTCCTTCGCGCACGGCAGCAGGCCACACACTGTTGGAGTGGAAGCCGGCGCACATAAATGGTTATTACTTTGTCACAATCAGCAGCGATTTTGCCGGTGCGCAGATTGTTCGCCAGTATCTAACCATGGATTCAAAGCTGGATCTGCGGGCCGTGCAGTCGAAATTACTGCCGGGAATGACGTATTACTGGCAGATCGATGCGCTGGCGCCCACGGGACAATTGCTTTTCTCCGGGCCGGTGCAGAGTTTTATAGCGGAAGCCGGGCCGCAAGTGCAGCTGAGGCGAGAAGAGAAGCCGGTGCTGCTGGCTTCATTGGGAACGCCCTCATCGCTGCCATCTTCGCTCGATCTGACGAGCGAGATCGCAGGCCAAACACCTGCTCCGGGCAGCAGCACGAGCCAGTTGCAGCCGTCGATCTCGGTGAGCTTTCAGACGCCGGTCAACCCGGCCGACGTAAGCCTGATGGTGGATGACATCGACATTACCACTCTGGCGCAGATCACCGAAGCCAAGGCTGCTTTTACGCCCCCGCTGGCGCTGGCCGGCGGAGAGCACAATGTAAATCTCACCGTGGGCAGCGATGCCACTACATGGAAATTCACAGTTTTAGCTCCGCCTGCGCCTTCTTCCTCCACGACTCCAGCGACGCCTGCGCTGGTGCCGGGCACGGACGCGGAGGCTCCCCCTACAGCTACGGCCGGCGGAATGCCAAAGGCATCGACCGTCGCAGCCGCGCACAACGCTCAAACATCGTCGGCACAAAATGCCGTCCGGCCATCGCTTGAAGGCCAGATTGGCATGAACACGCAGTGGGCCTCCGGATCGAATCCACCGGACACAAATGTCTTGTCGGCGGCCGAACATATGACCTACCAGAAGGGTCCGTGGCATGTGGAAGCCAACGGCAGTGGCGCGCTGAACTCTGTATTGAATCCTGAAGTGAAGCGCACCAGCAAAGGGGTGGTCAACGACTACGTGCTGCAGGTCGGTTACAAGCAAGAGGGATGGGGAGCGAATCTGCGCTTTGGAATTGTGACTCCGGTTCTGTTTACGGACGCGCAGTTTGTAACTGCCGCGACGCCTCGGCAGGGAGCGGAATTGACACTGAAATCGCCCGCGGGCACACTGGGATACTTTGTGAATACCGATGACACCGCGCTCGGCGGAGGCTCGGGAATCAACTTTCATCAGCAGATTATGGGCGCCAGTTACCAGGCGCCTCTACCGCAGTGGGCGCAGTTTCGGCTGATGTGGCTGAGCGCGCAGGATACGGGAGCGCCGACGACGGTCAGTTACGATTCGCAGGGCAACCCGATCATTCTTCCCAATCCGATAGCTACAACCTCGTCCGGCGATGTGATGGGAGCACTGCTCAACGTCCACATCAAGAAGAAGTGGTTGTGGTCTTCCGAATACGCGATCAGCTACGACAATGCCAACACTTCTGACCCGACTTCCACGCGAGAGTTTGGCCGCGCCTGGCGGTCGGGCATCTCCGGGCAGGCCGGCAAAATGAATGCCAACGTCGCCTACCGCGAAGAGAGCGCCAACTTCGGTAATCCGGCAAACCCCAGCCTGACGCAGTCAAGCCAGCCTAACCTGCGCGGTGTGGATGGGTCGATTACCGATGCCACCCGCGCTGGAAACTTCGGGCTGACGTACACCTTCCTGGATAACAACATTCATCCCACCACCAGCGACGAGTTGCGCATGAACAGCTTCGACGAAAACTGGAGTAAGGCTCTGGGGGTGAAAACCAACCTGACGGTGGAGTCGCGCCAGTCGACGACCGAAACCGGAACCGTTCCCGCTGCTCTCGTGGGCCAACCGGCCGATCAAACAGGCGCGCAAGATCTGCGCGACATCTCTGGAAGCATCAATGTGAGCCGACAGATCGGCACCGTGTCGATGACTGCGGGAGGAACACGGGACTGGAGCCGCAACAATCTCACTCCAAGCGCGGACACAATTACTTCTTCAATTAACGCTGGCGTCAACCTTGCCACGAAGAGGTTCTTCCAGTTGAATGCGCAGGTGAATGCGAATTGGGTTGCGGCTGATGGACAGACGGTGGGAACGACAGGCAACTATACCGTCTATATTCAGCCGGCCTTTTCCTGGAAGAAGCCGACGCTGCAGATCTCTCCGCTGGTTACGGTGACCAAAGGCCAGACGAAGTTGGCCAATGGCACGCTCAGCAGCGATACGCTGACCGGGCAATATGGCGGGAGAGTTTCCTGGACCCTGCCCGGCGCGTTGAAGTTCAGCACCTTCTCAGCGCAGGGAAGTTACAACCAGAATCACAATACCGTTGCGAGCCTCGACCAGAACACAACGCAGTTGTTGATTCTGTGGACCGCAACATGGGGACATAAGCACACGTTCTGAGGAAACCGCGATGAGGCAGCGCGCTTGCAAGTGGAATGTCTGCGCACAAAGCGCATCTCTGGCGCTCTTGCTGACCATGCTGTTTTGCGGCAGGGGCGAGGCGCAGTTCGCTCCGCCAACTTTCATTGGCTTCAGCCCTACGCAAGCCTCCGCGGGCTCTACTGTAACGCTGACTTTCACTGGTGCTAACTTTGTTCCGCGCTCACTGAATCTGATGTTTTCTCCAGCACAAGGAATTACAGTGAGCGGCGTGCGAGCGGTTTCTTCGATGCAGATTACCGCGCAGGTGC
Organism: Occallatibacter sp.; assembly: GCA_049522255.1. GTDB lineage: Bacteria > Acidobacteriota > Terriglobia > Terriglobales > Acidobacteriaceae > Telmatobacter. The sequence continues at coordinate 15,452 of JBEKOA010000046.1, read as the reverse complement.
AAGTTGCCGCCAGTGCTCAGCCGGGCAGCCGCCAGGTTATTCTTTTGGATGCGGATCATAACCTGCATGTCTCCACGCTCTTCACGATTACGGCTGCCGCACAGAGCAATTGTCCACCTGGAATGGCTGCCACCGCTTGCGGTCCCACTCCACCCCCCGCAACGCCGGTTCTGCGAGAATTCACCCCGGTGTCAGGTGCGCAGGGTACGACGGTGGCGATGACGTTTACAGGCGCAAACTTCACTGCTCCAGCCTCTCTACAATTCACGCCCAATAGCGGTCTAACAGTGCAGTCCACCTCTGTAACGAACGCAAATCAGATTCAGGCTCAGGTCGTCATTGCTCCCAATGCCGCTCTAAGTTCGCGTGGCGTGGCTCTGATTGTTGGCAAGAAGCAAAGGCTAACGGCAACGAACACTTTTACAGTCGTCTCCAGCGCAACTTCCCCTCATGCTCCGCCCATGCAGATTCTGCGCGTCATTCCCAACCAGATTGCTGCGGGCAGTCAGAATGTGGACCTTACGCTGGAGGGTACGAATTTTGTTCCCGGCACGCAGGTGACGTTTACGGTGGGAGCGGGAGTTCCCGCGGCGATTTTTGCCAACGGCCCAGCTCGTTACGTCAACAGCACGGAGATGCATGTGTCGGTGAACGCGCTGCCGTCGGCACTCCCCGGTGGCCGCGATATCAATCTACAACCACCCGGAAGCCAGATCCGGGTGGCTGAACTGGTCAGTCAGGTTAACCAGCAAGGTGTGGTTGGCAAAGGAATGTTGAATATTCTGGCGCAGAAGCAATCCGGTCTTCCGACGGTGCTGAAGATCCCGCCTATTTCGATTCAGAAATTCACTCAAGGCGTGATTCATCTGGATGCGCCGCTCGGTCCTGGCACTCAAAGCGATCAATACGTAACTTACACGGTTCCTCTGCTGGACGATAACTCGGTCTTCAAATGGCATGAGCAGAATCCTGGCCTGGCCGACTACTACGAGTTGCGCGTTTACGCCAAAGATGGCAAGACCTTACTCGCGACGCAGAAGATTACGGGGGTTAAAACCCTTGCTCTGGGAGCGCCGGGCGGCTTCATCAATGTGGTTCCAACCTACTATCGCCCCGACCCGGCATTTCTGAAAACGGTACTCGAGCCGACGCGGCGGATGGTCTTCGGCATCGCGCCATTAGGGGGATTCGGCAAGCCGACGCCCGTGCAGCAGAGCCCGCCGTCCGGTGGCAATGCCAGTCCAACTGCGCCTCCCGACCAGTTGAACGGCCAACTCAACCAGGGCGATCTGCAATGGGAGGTAGCGGGGTTTCACACCTATAACAAGAATGGAGTGACAACACAGCCGGCCCCAAAGCAGACCGGCGGCGCGGTTCCGATGCAAAATCAGAGCGTATTGCAAAACATTGTCAATGCGCAGAACGCCGGGGGCACTGTCGATGTGCAAGTGGAGCTATCGGATCGGTGGCCGCTGAAGGCTCCTCTTCCGCCGACCGGGCTGGCGTGCAGCGGCACCGGCCTAACAGCCGGGAATCTGGTCGCTCAGAACCTATCAAAAAACAGTAGCGGCTCCAGTACCGATCCCAATAACTATATTGGCGATAACTGGTCGTTGAGCGGCACCATCGATCTCTCCCGTTCTCCGTATCAGGCCGATTACACCCCTCAAACCGCGGTTCCGCCAGGATCGACCTGCGGCAATAAATGTGTCGTCAAAGATGTTACTCAGGTGCAATTCAGCAACGTCTTTGTAGACTGGGGCGATGGAACGGTAGTGCCCTTGACCGCGCCGCCAGTCTCTGCAACGCTGACCAACTGGGACCCAAGCCAGCAGCTTGCGTTGCCAACGAATTCCACCGGCCCCATGCAGCATGCCTACCAGACCACGGGCGGTTTCAAGATCCGTGTCTATCAACTCTCCGATGAGGACTTGCAGCACACAAGCGTCGGTGCGGTCTCATCGAGTGTGGATGGTCCGACAACGCCATTCATGCAGGCTGCGCTGCTTTCGAAGATGACTTCGCAAGGCGCGGTGAGCCAAAACGGTCTCACAATGGCCGCGGTGCAATCCAGCTTCCAGCAGATTCTCTCGCCGGGCAGCAGTGGCGATTCTTCCGCATCGCAGGCGGCCAGCGATGCCTACATGCTTGAGTGCCAGCCGATCTATATCAGCGTTGTAGAAGATCTGGCCGCAGACGGGCCGCTTCATCTGAAGGGAATCGCCGATCCGGACTTTGGCGCGTATGACATCTCACAAATAAAGACTCCAGTTCTGGATCATTTCCTCGATAGGAATACCTCCGGAAAACAGAATTCGCCGAAGGAGCCACATCCTTCCCTTGAACAAACTAACTCTCCACCGGACGTAAAGAAGTCGCCGGAGCTTGAGCATCGCGGTTTGGGTTCCATGCCGGCAGCGCAGACTCCGGTGGCGATATGCAGCACGTGCGACGATGGCATCGACGCCACCACTTCGCTCCAGTACTACGGAACCGGACCGGTGCGTGTGACCTGGACGGTCGATGGGGTCCAGTCGCAGCAGACGTTTTCGCTGCCTCCTTCCACGCGCCGCATGAACCTGACACGGCAAGGATTTACAACCATACAATTCGGTGGAATGGTGATTCCGATTCCGATTCCCGAGCCACCGATCATTGTCTCTACAAGCAAGCCGATCGATTCACCGGGATTGCAGGTTCAACCGTTGGGCAATCACATCGTAACCGTTGAGGCCGATGTATTGCCCCAGCCGACCATGCCCAATCTCTCGAATGCTGTAGGCAAGGCGTTAGGCTCACTGATGCCGATGGGGTTGACGCCAACCTCCGGCGCATCTGCGGGAAATGGCAACGGCAACAAGATTCCCACTGGACCCAACGTCGCCGAGGCACAATCTCTGCTGAAGACGCTATCCGCGCCAGCCGGAAGCAACCTGCCTCCGCTGAAGGTTGGCCTTCTCTCGTCGTCCAACCAAAGTGTCTCCGGGCTTGGCGCGGTGCAATATGTCAACGGTCCGCTGCAACAGGCGATGAACCAATTGGCCAGCTCGGTTCCAGATCAGCATGTTGCCTCAAACGCAATGCTTTATGAAGTCATCGCCTCCGATCCAAAGAAACCCTGCAAGTTTCTCTTTCCTGCCAACAACGGCGAGGAATTCGAAATCAGTGGCTTGCAGAATCATGTTACTCAGCAAGGTACGACTTATAGCGGTACGGGCAACCTGATCATTCACCTTGCCAACTCCGGCAGCGAAGGCTACGACGAGTATCCGCCCATTTCCGTGAAGATCGATAACTGGATCGTGCCTGACGGACTGCATGTGCAAACAGGCAGCATCGATGTTTCTCCCAATCTGACGCTGGCAGCAAGCGTTCCGGGATTGCAGGGCAGTATTCAGCAGATCGAAGCGAAAAAGGCAGGTGGAGAACTCGACGCCACGCTCAATGTCTCGTTGAGCGACGACACGCTGCGCTTGCCGGGCGAGATGCCGGTTTCATGGAACGGAGTTACGGCTGAACTTCACGCAAACGGGGATTGGATCAAGAATGGGCTGACGCTTCCCACCACATTGATTGGTTGGAGTGCCTTCACGATGCAATCCAACTCGGTGCGCTTGGATCTGAGCCATCATGACGGCGATGCCGCGAATTCATCGTACTGCGGGCCATTGAGTGGTAACGACTGGGTCGGGGTACGATTCCCGAATCTGGCGGTTACTCCCTATACGATGAATCTGGTTTCGACTGCCTCATTGCAACCTGTTGTTACCGATTGGGGCGTGACTGGAGGCGGACTTTGCGGTGCCCTCACCACGGGACCTTTTACGGCCAGCTTAGGTGCAGGAACCGTCAGTTTCGCCTCCATCAACGCGACTGCTTTCAATGGCACTTTCAGTGCGCAATACAACGGGATGGATGTCCATGTCCCCTGGCTTGATACAGACCTTAAAGGCAACGCAATATTGCAATCTGGCGGAGGCAAGCAGGCCAGCATCACCTTCCCGCTGAATAGCTCTCCAGTTACAAAGAGCTACGGTAACTTCGGCTTCACTGCCAGTAATTTGACGTTCATGCAACAGCAGAATATCGGCTGGGTGGTGCAGGCCAATACTCATTTCATCTTCTCAGCCGAGAACAAGTCCTTTGCCGCATTCGATCAGGTCTTCAACTTCGGAATGGATGGGCGCGGTTACTTTGCGCAGGGCGCTCCGACGAAGGATGTTTCTCTGGGCGGCAGTTCGCACCTGGGCCAGACGCCGGTCGATCTTGCCTCGGTGCATTTGACGGCGCCTTCCTCCGGTCCGCAGGTTCTGGCGGCCTTGTTCGATACGAGCGTTCACTTGTCCGAAGTTATGGCAGCGGCAACGGCTCAGGTGAACTATTCGATCGACAAGAATGGAACGAACTATACAACAACAGGTCCTTCGTTCGCACCCTTTACCATCGACGTTCCGTATCCTTCGGGTCAGCCAAGCGCCGACGCAAAAATCCATCCTGTTTACTCCGGCGCTAGCGGATCGAGCGGAACTGAAATCTCCGGTTCGGTCGATCTCTCCGAGTTGGGTGGACCTCCGATTACCGGTGAGTTTCGCCTGGGCTATCAAGGGGGACACGATTACTGGCTGACGCGCATCAGTTATGCGCTGGGTCCCACTGGCTTGCCCTTGATTTCCGTTCCGGTTCCTTTGATGAATCTTTATCGCGTCCAGGGCGGAATCGGTCATAACTTCCCGATCAGTGCCTTTGAAGACACCGGGTCTCTGAATGCAGAGCAGCCGGTTATGGACAATTCATTTCTCTTCATGGCGGGCATTCGCGTGGGAATGCCGGACCAGTTCACTTATACGCTCGACGGCGATTTGGTGATCAAAGCGGGCGGTCAGGATTCAGGCGCACGCATGGACTTCCATGCGTGGTTGTTGAAGATGGCGGATAGCGGCAACGGAGATTTTCAGGGCTACTTGCAATACGCCGGCGGAAATTTCGACGCGCGTCTCTGGGGACATCTGAATCTCATGAGCGGCATTGCCTCTGTGGATTTGGGCAATAGCGCCAGTAATGCCGCGGTTGATTTGCATTTCGGTCCTAGCGGGCCGTGGCACATCGATGCCGGCAAGCAGCAGGGCCCACGCATCAGCGGGCAGCTCCTTGATGCAGGCGCGAACATGTACTTGATGCTCTCTGACGCCGGCCTGGCGATCGGTGGCGGAGAAAGCATCAATCTCGATATAGGCGACAACTCGGTGGCGTCGGCATATGTACGGGGCGATATAGATCTGGGCCTGGCGGTGACACCGCAGCCGCATATCTCCGGCGACCTTTCAGCCAGCGTCTCGGCGGGTGTTTGCGTGGATAGTGTCTGCGTTTCCGCCGGTGTTTCTGCGCAGATCCACGCCGAGGCTTTGCCTTTGGAAATGAATGCCAGCGCAAGCATCGGTCTGCCTTGGCCGTTGGGTTCTGTTACTTTCTCCGTTCACATGTAACATCTGGATAGCAAGAGATGATAAGTCGCATAAGAATATCGTTGCTGCTGTTGACTTGGCTTCTACTGCTTGCGGCTCGGAATAGTGCAGCACAAGAGGCCTCCGGCGCCATCTTTGCGGCCTCCGATGGCAAAGGGCAGATATCACTCTTGTGGTTTCCTCCGCCTTCCCAGTGGCCCGCCGGCGGCTGGAAGCTCTCCGATTCCAGCGGGCAGGTACTCGCGCCGCGAATCGGCATCGCCGATCCAACGGCGCTGCAAGCTCTTTCAGTCGAGGACGCCGACGCGATCCGGCATTTGCCCGACGTGTTATCAAACCGCGACTCTACGCCACAGCAAAGGCAGTTGTTCAATATCATAGGACTGCGCGCACTGACCGACCCGGCCTATGCTCGTGCGCTGGGGATTTACTGGACGCTGGACAAGGTTGCTGCCGGCAGCCGCAGCTACAAAGTCGAAGGGCTTGATTCAGCCGGAAAGCCGACGGGGTTGCAACTTACGAGTCCGGCAGTCGATGGAAATACCGCGACGGCGTTGCCGCCGGCGCCCGACGGAGTTCAAGTCAAATCAGATGAGCGCGGGGTCGCGCTTTTCTGGTCGCCGCCGGCGGAAAACCGGCAACTTCCGGCAATTGCCTATGCCGTCGAACGCGATGGCGGAGGTCAGACGAATGCGGCGGTCACCGCCAAGCCGATCATCCCTGGGGTGCGTTGGGATGCGAAGATTCCTCTGCTGCTCGACCGCAACGCTCCGCCAAACGAGATGCTGACCTATCGAGTTTTCAGCATCGATGCCTTTGGCCGCCGCAGCGCTCCCACGTCGATTCGAATCTTCTTCCCTGATTTTCATGCACTGGAACCGCCGCAGCCGGTGACGGCAAAAGCTGACGTGGGAAAGATCGTTGTGAGTTGGCCCGCTGTGCAAAAGCCCAACCTTGCAGGGTATCTGGTGGAGCGCGCGTTTCTCTACGATGGTCCCTACGAGGCGCTTTCCGCACAGGCTCTGGCCCCAGCGACAGCGCAGTTTGAAGATGACACGGTTCAAGGCGGCACGACCTATTACTATCGAGTCCGCGCCGTAAACTCGCGCGGAGACTTGGGAGAGCCTTCGAGCGCCAGCGCTGCGCAGGCAAAGAATCCAGGAGGTCCTCCGAAAGTTGAGGGACTCACGGCCGACTCAGGTCAATCCCGTATCCGTCTGACTTGGAAACCGGTCGTCTTTCCCGTGGCCGGTTACTTTGTCGAGCGCCGCGTCGTCACTGGAACTGCCAGCGCCGAACAATGGGTTCGGCTGAATGCTCGCGTGACGCCCGAGCCCCTCTATGACGATTCGCTGGGCCTCGCCTCCGATGTGACGATGGAGTACCGCATTGTTGCCGTTGCCTTCGATAACGCAGAGGGGCCGGCCAGCAACTCCGTGCAGGTAGTGGTCGCGGATCGATCAATACCGGAGCCGCCTTCAATCACTGCATCGAGCGGTGCAGACGGCAAGTCGCAGCTCGATTTTATTCCTGCCTCGCCAATGGATAGGTCAACTCAGTTTTTGGTGTTGCGCTCAGGAAGCGAAGGAGACCTGGGGGTCGTGATCGGCGATCCGCTCACAGGGGACGCGCGCCACTTTACAGACCAGTATGTGAGTCCAGGCGAACGATACTGGTACCGTCTTGTTGCGGTGGGGAAGAACGGAAATCGTAGCGATCCTACGCGGCCCGTTGCCATACGTGTCGGTTCGCCGCAGATGGCAGCGCCGCCGGCACCCTCGGTGAAATACACAGCCGATCCTTATCCGCACTTTGCTCTGCAATTCCAGATGCCGCCCGCCGGACTAAGCCTGATCGTCGAGCGGCAGGAACAGAAAGATGGCGGATGGATCCGCATCGCCGGCCCAATGGCGACCGATAACGCCACGGATAACAAAGTGCCTTCTGCGGGCGAGGTTGGATATCGCATAGCCTATGTCTCTCCCGACGGAAGAGTCGGCCCCACAAGTGCCGTTGTAAAGATCGCTGCTCCTGTCAAATAGCCAGACACGACACTGCTTCCTTCCAAACCATGTCTTCTCCGTACGCGTCCTGAGTTCCCAAGTGGACTGCCCTGGCCGTGGTGCAGCGTGGCCACGGCCAGGTTGTTGACCACCGCGCTCTTCTCCAGCACCCACTGCGCCACATCCGAGGGCGGAGCCAGCTTCTCAGCGCCCGCGCTGGTCGGCGTACCGGCTTGCTATTGAACGGTGATCGACAACTTCAGCGCGGCTGTTGTCCCGCCGCTGGTTACATTGATCGGTATGCTGTAGGTTCCTGGCGGTGTGGATGACGTGGATGATTTGGCACTCCCGCCACAGCCGGATATCCCGAGCATACCTGCTGCGGCAAGGGCTGACGCAAGCACAAGCATGCACGCAAGCCTGTCGGCCATGCGCGTGAAATCCTTCTCGGCCTCGGCCAGATGCCCACGGCGGAGTTCCGGCATGCAGGATTCTTGGCGATCGAACGCTGCTCAGCATTGCTACGATGGTCGATCAACCATTCCGACTGCGTCGAATTGGGCGGGGAAAATTTGTCCATCGCAGACCTCAAAGACCTTTGCTTCACGGCCAGCGCGGCATTAGCGATGCTTGGTGCAATACGCCCAGAGCTGATGCAATACCTGCGCATTCCGGCGGCTGTTTTTGGCATCGTCGGCAAGCGCATCTCAAGCAAAGCCATGTGGGGTTTCACGCATCGGTCAGCGGAAAGCAAGCTGCTTCATGGGCGGAACCCAGCCCGATGCTGAGTCAGTGAACAACCACGAAGGCCCCTCGAGTCTTGTCATTCATACAATTGAAACATCAACGGGGAGGACATCCGCAGGGTCAGATTCGTGTCATACAATTGTGTCATCGCCTGACGGCGTGCCTTCCCCGTTTCCTTTTGCCCCAGCTCGACCTCAAGAGTTGAAGTAGCATCAATCAAGCCCATCTATAGCCCAAATCTTCTTGACGACAGGAGGACATTCGACTTGCCATTGCCACAAGATGAACGCATCGTTGCACTCGCGACCGATCTGCTGAAGCAATTCGATCAGATCTTTGGTCTCCATCCCGGTTTTCGGCCTGCTCACGCGAAGGGCCTGATGCTGACAGGCGTCTTCATTCCGTCCACCGAGGCGCAAACGCTGACCCGGGCTCCCCATGTGTCGCTTCCGTCGACTCCGGTGACAGTACGCTTCTCCAACTCAACCGGACTGCCTCAGTTGCCGGACAACGCCCCCGAGGCCAACCCGCACGGTATGGCCATTCGATTCAATCTTGCCGAACATGTGCATACCGACATCGTGAGTCACTCCACTGACGGGTTCCCCACCCGCGATGGCAATGAGTTCCTGGAGTTTCTTCGCGCTCTGGCCGCGAGCGGCCCTGACGTCCCTTCGCCCAAGCCGGTGGAGCAATTTCTGGGCTCTCACCCGGCGGCGCTGGCCTTTGTGCAGACACCCAAGCCGTCTCCATCGAGCCTGGCGCGAGAGAGCTACTACGGCGTGACGGCGTTCGCCTTCACAAACGGCGAGGGGCACACAAGGTTCGGACGGTATCGCATCCTGCCGGAGTTGGGGAACGACCGCTTATCCGAGGACCAGGCCGCGAAGCTCAAGGAAAACTACCTTTACGATGAGCTCGCCGAGCGCATTTCGAAGGGACCAGTGCGATTCCGGATCGTGGCGCAGATCGCCAACGCGGAAGATACAGTCGATGACGCCACAGTCCATTGGCCGGAGAGCCGGAAGCTTGTGGAGTTGGGCACGGTTGAGTTGAGCCAGGTTGTGCCCGATACTCTCGCGCAGCAGAAACACATCATCTTCGACCCGATACCGAGAGTGGACGGAATCGAGCCTTCGGCCGACCCGCTCCTCGAACTGCGTGCGGCAGTTTATCTTCTGAGTGGAAGGCGCCGGCGCGCCGCGAATACGTAGATCGATCGCGGTTGAGAATGTTCAAGTAGTCATTATGGCGTGACCGGCTCGGCACGTAGTAGTGGCTCTACAACTCGACGTCAGCGGAAGCGGGCTGCGGACATGAGACAAAGCGGTCACCATTGCCGTTGCATTTGCCCGCTTCCGCCGGCAAGAACTGAGAACAGAGTCCTCCCGGAGCACATTTTCTACCGGGTGCGGTTATGAGGGATACCTCAAGAAGTGGGCAATCCCGCGCTGCTATAGGGAATTGGGAACGAGTTCGCCAAACCAATAGGCTGCCGTCACGCCGCCATCCATAAGGAAGTCGCTTCAAGTAATGAACGCTCCGTCCGGACTCATCAGCAGCGCGCCAACAGTTCCCACCTCATAAGGCGTGCCAGCTCTCCCCGCCGCTGACACTTCCAACATGCGCCGATAGCCTGGCCCGCGCGGTCCCTTCAGTTTGTCGTTTGCGAGAGCTGTGATGATGATGCCGGGGCTGATGGTGTTGACTCGGGCGCCGCGCTTTCCCCAACGGACTGCCTCGGCCATCACGCGCAGGGAGTCCCCTCGCTTGGAGATCTGGTATGCGTGGAGGGAGTCCTTGATCTGGTCAAGCTGAAGCATGGGGAGCGCGAGCAACTCTTCGACGGGAGTCATGGCGAGTAGAGCGTTCTGTTCGGTGGTGAGAGGCCCCAGGCGGTGGCCGGACTGGGATGCAATCACGACGCCGGCGCCTCCGCGAGCAATGACGTTGCCGAACTCCTCCAGTACAAGTCCAGTGCCGTAGAGGTCGACCTTGAGGATCGTCTCGGGAGAGGCCTGTGAACGCGAAACACCCGCAGCATAGATGACACCGGAGACCTCGCCGAGCTTGGTGGCTGCTTCAACGAGAGCTTGGACTGGGGTACGCGAGGAGACATCGACTGTCGCCGTGCAGACGTTGAAACCGGCATCGAAAAGGACTCTTGCCGCCGCATCTGCGTTTTCCTGCCTTATATCAGCCAATCAGACGTGCTTGCCTGCACTGACTACAGCCTGCCGCCCATGCGCGACATCAAGGCTCGCCATCCGGTCGAAGTCGAACAAGAGCGAAACTGGATCAACAGACGCTGACAGCCCGAAGCACCCTTCCAGCAGTGGTTCAGCTCACTCATCGCAGTGGCGGGCCACCGAGTTGTGGGTACGTGAATATCGAGCGCAGTTGTGCCGAGCCACCCCCATTTGCTAGTTTGGCCTAGATGCCGATGTCGCAGCCGTCGCCTGTGCCCGAACAATTCAGTAACACCATTGAGACTCTTTACCGGGCCGAATCGGGCCGGGTTCTGGCGACGCTCGTGCGTCTCCTGGGAGACTTGGACCTGGCCGAAGAGTCGATGCACGAGGCCTTCGCTGCTGCTCTGGAGTTTTGGCCGAAGACGGGCATTCCAGCGAAGCCGCGTCCCTGGCTGATTTCAACGGCACGCTTCAAGGCCATCGACGCGATACGCCGCCGGGCGCGCTTCGACGGAGTACAGGGAGATCTTGCGCTCCACATGGAGGCGCGCATTAGGGAATCGCCTGAGGAGATCGAGGACGATCGGCTTCGGCTGATCTTCACCTGCTGTCATCCTGCACTACCTCCGGAAGCGCAGGTTGCGCTGACACTTCGAGAGGTCTGCGGCCTGACCACGGAGGAGATTGCCAGGGCATTTCTGCTTACGCCGGCGACACTGGCGCAGCGCATCGTGCGCGCCAAGGCAAAGATTCGAGAGACACCGATTCCGTACGAGGTGCCGACGCCGCAGGAGTTACCGGAGCGGCTGGACGCTGTGCTTCAGGTCATCTATCTCGTCTTTAACGAGGGTTACTCGGCCGCGGCGGGAGCGGAGGTTACGCGCGCCGAGCTAACCGGCGAAGCGATACGACTGGGCCGGTTGCTGACCGAACTCCGGCCAAAACCGGAACCTGTCCCGGAGGTGATGGGGCTGCTTGCCCTCATGTTGCTCCAGGAATCCCGTCGCGCTGCGAGAAGTTCTCCGGCCGGAGAGCTGATTTTGCTGGAGAATCAAGACCGCTCGCTCTGGAACCGCGCGCAGATCGAGGAAGGCCTGGCATTGCTGGAGAAAGCCCTCAGCTCCCGCCGCTTCGGCCCTTACACACTGCAGGCTGCGATCGCGGCAGTTCATGCGGAAGCGAATTCGATCGCTGCGACCGACTGGCGGCAGATTGTTGCGATCTACGACCAATTAGTACGAATTCAGCCTTCGCCAGTTACTTATCTGAATCGCTCGGTGGCCATTGCCATGCTGTATGGCCCAGAGGCCGGTCTCAGGCATATCGACGCGGTGCTGGAAGAGGGCGAATTGGCGAATTACTACCTGGCGCATGCAGCCCGCGCAGATATGTGCCGCAGGCTGGGAAGGACGGCTGAGGCCCGGGCTTCGTATGAGAAAGCTCTGGCGCTGACCCAGCAGGAACCAGAGAGGCAATTCCTTCGGGAGCGGATTCGGCAGTTGGAATAAAAACAAATGGGGAAGAAACAAGGTTTCGTTCACACTTTGTCGAATTCCAGTCTGGCCGTTCGACTATAGGGTAAAAGCGGGGTAGCCAACAAATCGATCAATCCGAAAACAAGCCACCCGGACATCACTCAACCAAAAGGAGATCTCCCAATGCGATTCATGGTCATCGTCAAATCAACCCCAGAGGCAGAGAAAGAATGCGCCCTCCCCGATCCCGAGCTCCTGCTCGAGATGGGCAAGTACAACGAAGAGCTCTCGAAGGCAGGCGTCCTGCTCGCCCTCGATGGCCTCCATCCCAGCTCCAAAGGCGCACGCGTCAGATTCTCCGGCAAGTCCCGCACGGTCATCGACGGCCCTTTCACCGAGGCCAAGGAACTCATCGCCGGCTTCTCGATCTTGAAGGTCAAGTCCCTCGAAGAGGCCGTCGAGTGGGTCAAGCGTGCCCCCAACTGCAACCCCGGCGGCGACTCCGAGGTCGAGATCCGCCAGGTCTTTGAGATGGAAGACTTCGCACCCGTCTTGACCGAAGAGCAGATCCAACACAAAGTAGAGAAACGAGCTGAGCTGCCAAATCAGACCGCTAACAAATAGCCGCACTTGCATCTCCACTCGCACGCATGGATCGAAAACGCATGTGATCGGTAGCAGTGTCCGCCGCCGATCGTCATCACGACCCACAACAGGCCTCACAATTGGCCCAGCATCGCACCATCGAAGCCGTCTGGCGCACAGAGTCCGCGCGCATCATCGCCGGACTCACGCGCCCAACATCAATCAGGAGGAGAAGAACAATGAAATACATCTGTTTTGGCTACTACGACAAAAGCAAATTCGATGGAATGACGGATCGCGAGCGAAGCGCCATATTCGATACATGCTTTGAGTATGACGACCATCTTCGCGCCAACGGGTACTGGGGTGGCGGCGAAGCGCTTCAGGGTCCAGAGACCGCCTTGACGTTGTCCTGGAAGAACGGCAAGGTGACAACGACTGACGGCCCCTATGCCGAAACCAAAGAACAACTCGGCGGCATTCTTATTCTTGAGGCGCGGGATATGAATCATGCAGTCGAGCTCATTGGCCAGCATCCGGCTCTGACGCATGGCAATATTTTCGAGATTCGGCCAGCCGGGGACATAAGCGAAATCATGAAGGCGAGCGAGCAGCGGCGGAGATAGAACACTGCACGCTGAAGACGGCTCTCCTTGGTCACCTTCGGAATCGACGAAGCTCTGGCAAGCGCAAAGAAAGCCGCTGGCGGTGCGCAGGGATTCCCCGCAGCGCAAACCGTCAACTGCTGCAAATAGGCCATCGCGCTGATTGATACCAACCCGCGAGCGATAGCGTGCCAGATGCGCGCCGCCCACCTCAAAGATTGACGCGGCTTCAGTGATCCATCAGTGGAGCAGGCGACTCATCGGACCAATTGCCGACCCAGACCATGAGAATTGTGGCCCGCTCCTCGGGGTCAGCCGCGGCCATAATCGGCGAACCCGGCAGATCGGCTCCCCAGCTTTTTTTGGCGTCGCCTGAGACAAAAAACATCAGATGAGGGTGCCAGCTCCGACCCTGGTCGTTTAAGTACTGCTGCTTCGACATCATGTAGCACATCGCTCCCGGCTCCAGTGCGGGCAGTTCCTTTTTATCCATTGCCGAAGTGGTCGCTGCCACAATCTCCGCTTTCGATTTTCCCTCCAGCACCAGTTTGGTCTTCATCAGGAAGATGCGCGCAAACGTTCGTGCAGCCTGCGGATTGAAGCAAATGGGGGAACGGATTTTGGGATTCCAGAATTCCGGAGCGTCGGTGGCGGCGCCCCAAGATCGTTCCACTACACAGAGAAAGCCATTCGTGCCTTTTACTGCTGTTGTGAATCCCTTCCGACCAAGCACCATTACCTCGGCTCCGTCTGAAATGGATGCTGGAGCAGCACTGCGGGCCAACGCGATTTCCGAATTCTGGTCTGCGATCAAATACTCATCAACGGAAGCCATGGCCGGATACGGAGCCTTCTCTGCCTGCGCCGCCGCCGGGTGGGTTGCGCCAAGCAGGCCAAGCTGAACAAGAAAGGCCAAAGCGATGAGCATGAAACGATTCTTCTGCATGGGATTCTCCGTAAGTGCCTGTTTGTGTGAGGGAACACGCGGCCGATGCCGTCTGTCTTAACTCGATAAAACACGAAGCAACCTCTGGCCGTCAATGCCAAGTGAGACCGCGAATCAATATCCAACGGAGTGCGAGAGAGACTGATTCATCTGCCCTGACCAACCGACCCCGCACTGCCTGGGTGAGTCGGCTGCCACAGTCACTCCAAACCGCGCTTCCAGAACTGACCAGCGTAAATTCATGTAGTTGGGATGAGCAGTTCCGGGCTGTTGTTCCTCACATTTCGAACTGCAGAACTCACCTTCCAGACCTTCATTTGCTCTGCCGGAAGGACGTTTCAGAACGTCGATCGGCAACTGCGGCGGTCCAACCGGTGCCAACCATCCCGCATAATCCTGCTGATGAAGTTGACGGGCACTGGCATCCGCTTCGGATGAACGGGCCATCGCCAGCCGTCGGCTGATTCGAAGACGCGTGTGGCATTTGCGGCCGGGGCCGTGCCTCGGTGGTGAAAGTTCAGGCAATGACCCCGCAAGACGCCGTTGACCGGATATGGGAGGACTCACGCGCCAGGATCACCTCATCCAGGCCGGGTGCGAAAGCTGGGTTTGTAAGGGGTTCCTTTACTGATGGTGGTTACTTATATCTAACGCAGAATAGTAACTTGACATCTCTTTAGTTAAACGATTTAGTATCTGCTCTGTAGTCAAGCGAATGCAAATCCTGCTGGATTTGACGTGAGAAAAATGCGGCTGCTTTTACGGGGATTCCCATACTCGCCGTCAAAGGGGTGTCATAAGTGTGCCGCGCCTGGATCTCCTGCGTATGTGGCTGTTGTTAAAGTCGAAATGCAACGGTTTCTCAAACCTTTTTGATCTCCAAGTGCGTCCGGCGCGTGCGATGTGAACTTTATCTTTTTCGCTCTTATGTCTGAGTTGATTAATAGCCTGCACCCGTTTACATGGGAGTACAGGTCATGACCGTCTCTCAAAGCGGGAGAAGACCTTCATACCGTCATCATATTGCGAAAGCAATCAAGCCCCCGATGTTGTCATCGGGCTGTGTGATGTAAAGGAGAAACCATGTCTCAGCAGCTCAAGTCCTCCGGCTTGCACAAATGCGCACGCCAATTGAGTAGGTACTTCGCAGTATTCGCCGCATTGATTCTAACTTGCGTTGCACCGTCCGCCTATTCCCAGGCTGCGTGTAATGTTGTTTACACGATCTCGCCGCAGAATTCGAGCGCGTTTGGAGCGGCGATCACGATTCAAAACACGGGCACCACGGCGTGGACCAGTTGGTCGCTGACCTGGACCTTTGCAAACGGGCAGACGGTTGCCTCGCTCTGGAACGGCATTGAGACGCAGAGCGGCGCCAATGTGACGGTGAAAAACGAGCCTTATAACGGCAGCGTTGCCGCCGGCGGCAACGTCTCC
>JBEKOA010000045.1:0-28869 GCA_049522255.1 Occallatibacter sp. | reverse complement strand
ACGCCGATACCGAGCTGGGAGCGAAAGACCTGCTCAACAACCGCATGGCCTACGTTGCCGTTTCGCGCGGCGCATACGACGCGCAAATCTTCACCAACGACCGCGAGAAGCTGCCCGAAGCATTAGGGCACAACGTATCCCACGAGAGCGCCCATACACCGGCGATGAAGCCGGAGCAAGCCATCACGCCGCAACAGCCGGAGATTGCGCCGGTCATCGAACACGGCTTCGGCATGGGATAATGGCTTCTAAACCTATGAACCGTCCCTCCAGAATCGTGCCGTGCGTTCAAGATATGCACAGAAATCGAGAATTTGCCTGCACAATTCCTACACGGTCGATTCTAGGCAAATTATCCGCAATGAAACCAATCAGATGCGGAAATCACGTCACCCGCTCAGGATGACAGGTTCGTGGTAATTCAAATATGAAGAATCACCCCCTCGCAGGTTATCCTAGAAATGAAAATCTCGATCCTCCCTGAGGTGCCTTCCTAAGTGTCTACATTCAAGCGTCCCCTTGTTCTGACCATCCTCGATGGATGGGGCTATCGCGCTGAAACCGCCAACAACGCCATCGCGCTGGCTAAAAAGCCCACCTACGACAAGCTGCTGCGCGAGTTTCCCAACACGCTGATCCAGGCCTCGGATCACTTTGTCGGCCTGCCCGACGGGCAGATGGGCAATAGCGAAGTCGGCCACTTGAACATCGGCGCGGGCCGCATCGTGCAGATGGACATCACACGCATCGACGCGCAGATCGCATCTGGCGAGTTTTCAAGAAATCCTCCTGTCGCGCTGGCCATGAAGCGCGCTCGCGAAGCCGGACGGCAGCTTCATCTCTTCGGCCTGGTCTCAGACGGCGGTGTGCACTCGCACCAGGAGCACATCTATGCTCTGCTGCGCACGGCGCGCGAGTACGGCCTGGAGCGCGTCTTCGTCCACGCCTTCATGGACGGGCGCGACACCCCGCCCGACTCCGGCGCTAAATACATTGCACAGCTCAAACAAAAAATGCGCGAGTACGGCGTCGGCAAGGTGGCCACCATCAACGGCCGCTATTATGCCATGGATCGCGACAAGCGCTGGGAGCGCGAGCGCAAGGCCTTCGACGCCATGGTCAACGGCAAGGCCGAGGGCGGCGCTTATCCCGATGCCGTCTCGCGCATCAAGGAGAACTACAACAACGGCATCACCGACGAGTTTCTTATTCCCTTTGTCGTCGTCGATGCCGCGGGCAAACCCGTAGGCCAGATTCGCGACGAGGATGTCTGCATCAACTTCAACTTCCGGGCCGATCGCGCCCGCGAAATCACCCGCGTGCTCACCCGCGAGAGTGGCCTGAACAAGCACGGCGGGCGCGATCTCGACGGCTGGGAGTCGCTCGACTCCACCATTCCCCGCAGCGAGATCCCGAAGAATCTTTACTACCTCTGCATGACGCAGTACGACAAGCTCTACGAGTTGCCGCTAATCATGCCGCCCGAGTCGCTGGATAACATTCTCGCCAATGTGCTCGCCCAGCATCAACTGCGCAACCTGCGCGTCGCCGAGACCGAGAAGTTCGCTCACGTGACGTACTTCTTTAACGGCGGCGTCGAGACGCCTTTCCCCGGCGAAGATCGTGTGCTCATTCCGTCGCTCAAAGTCGCTACCTATGACCTCGCTCCGGAGATGAAGGCCGAAGCCATCGGCGACGCCATTGTAAAAGCGATCAATGACGGGACCTTTGATCTGATCGTAGCCAACTTCGCCAACGCCGACATGGTGGGCCACTCCGGCAAGTTGGAACCGACGATCCGCGCCATCGAGGCCATCGACGCACAGTTGGGCCGCATCTACAAAGCCATCCGCGAAAAGAACGGCAGTTGGCTTATCACCGCCGATCATGGCAATGCCGAGCAGATGGTGGACCTGGTGACCGGAGGCCCGCACACCGCGCACACCACCAATCCCGTGCCCATGATCTACGTCGCCGAAGAAGGCCCGCATTATCGTCTGCGCCCCGACGGCTCGCTGCGCGACATCTCCCCAACGCTGCTGAACATTCTCAGCTTGGGTTTGCCGAAAGAGATGACCGGCGGCGATCTGCGCGTGTCGCTGGCCAAGTAGTCTTGCGGCGAGAGGGTTCGGATTTCTGGTTCAGGGAATCCGAACCCACCCCTCTGTCCGCCCCAGCAGCGAGATGCCGATAAAGCCGCGCATACGCAGCTTGTCATTCCCCACGGCCCAGATCTTGCCCTTGTACTCCTTGCCATTTTCAGGATCGACAACGGTTCCATCGACCCAGTCGTCTCCCTCGGTATGGAAGTTGCGCAGAATGACCATGCCCAAAATCAGCTGATTCTTGTACTCGCCGGAACATTTGTCGCAGAGGTCCTTGGTCGTACGTCCAGGGCGCACCTCGGTCACGCGGCCAAAGAGCTTGCCATTCTCCAGATAGGTGTCCACTTTGCCGCCAGGCGTTCCGTCGCTGTTGATGACTTGCCAGTGACCGATAGCATTCTGCAACTTGGCAGAAAGCTGCTGTGCATGGGCCAAGGCTACTGAAACCAGCGCGAAGAGCGTGAGAGCAAGAGCAGAGCGGGAAACGTGACCTGTCATTTGCATCGAGACCTCCCGTCTCTGTGGATTGTAGAACGAAGACGAGAGAACAGGCATCTGCCGGCGGATCAAAAACTCAACTTACATTGGCCGCCAGGTAATCTCCACGCGGACCGGGATCTCGTTCTTGATCGGCACTGTGAGGAACGACGGGCGATCGATCTTGAAGTCTGTGCATGTGGCAGGAACCGCTCCGCTGATGGTCAGCCGGTCGCCCTGCGCCGTGCGCTGAAAAGGCACATGCGCATAGTGCGCTGTCTGTCCGGCAAACTGCACCTCGAGATCGGCAAAAATCGTTGCGGAGCCAATCTCCGACTGGGGCATGCGTACCCGCACGACAACCATGGGAAACTGCGCCCCGCGCGTCGCCTCGATCATATGCAGATCGCGGTTTGTGTCGCCGGAGTCGAAGGATTTCACCGGTGCCGCAACCAGGAAATCGCATTGCCCGGCATGGCAGATTCCCTTCCCCTTTGCCGCACGGCTCACCCCATCCACTTGATGCATGGGATGAGACATGTGATAGGTGAGCGTCGATTGCTCGACAACCCATTGACCGTCGGACTGCGCAAAAGCCGGAGGCGCGATCAGCAAAAGGCCAATCAGAAATCGCTTCATTATTTCTCCCAGAACTTCCAGTGGATGGGCCAGGAAACGGCGACGATTGACGCGCCGTATGCGCCCGCAGTGACCCAGGCCACCGCGCCATGCGCCGAGGCAAGTCCGTGCACCTTCTCTCCGGCGTTCTCCTGTTTGTAGGCCATGATGCCCAAAGCCGGCGTGAGAATCATGCCCGGCCCATGAATGAAAGACAGCGCTTCATGCATGCGAATCGCGCCGTGTTTGGTTGTCCCCGGCACCTTGGGCGCAAAGATGGCGTAGTAGGCAGAGGTATAGTAAAGTGCCGCCGCCGTTCAACCCAACGCGGCATGAAAGTCGAGATTGGCCGAGCTCGGCTCGGTGATGGGCTGGCCGTTCTTCCCCTTGGCCTTGGCCATGGGCCCGATGATAAGAGCCGCGGCCATGGGAGCAGCCGCGATCAGTCCGAGCCGCTGGTGGATCTTGAGTATCTCGGTGCGCCGTTCCAGCATGGCCTGCAACTTCGCATCGGACTGTGTCTGTTGCGGAGTGAATCCCAGGTCGCCGAGCGAAGGCTCCTGTGTGGCCGGGGCAGGCGCGTTAGGCAGAGGCTCCTGTGAGGCCGGCGCGAGAGTCAGATCGAGCGTTTGTTGCTGGCCAGCCTCAAGCTTGACTTTGGCTGCCTTCGCGCCCAGAGCGTCGGTCGAGACGGAGACCTCGTAATCTCCGGGAGCAAGGTTCACAAAGGTGTAAGCTCCGTCAGTGTTGCACTGAGCTTCGGCGGATTCGCCGGTTGCAAGATCCTTCAGGGTGACTTTGGCGTTGGAGATAGCTTTTCCCAAACCATCGGTAATCTTGCCGGAGAGCATTGCTGTTGGAGCTTGTGCGGGAAGTACTGCCGGATTGGCAATAGTGAGGGCCAGAGCTGCCAACGCCAGGGCAACCATGGCGGCTATCTGCTTCATTTTCTGATCTCCTGGACCCGAGGAAAGGGGAAAACGTCAACGGGATAAGGACGTTAATTCCTGCGAGACGGTTAGCACGCCTCTTCATCTTTCTCCCGCTCCTGCCAGGAATATGTCCAGCCCCGCCTTTACGTGAGTAGGCATAGCGAGATGGAGTTCGTGGTCTCTCCGGTCTCGGAAGCGAGACCTGGAACAACCGGAATCGTCAAGCGCGGTTGCGGTGCTGTTCGACGTATTCGCGCAGAGCGCCATTCATCCGGGTCTGATAGCCCTGTCCCTGGCGTTGGAACCAGTCGATGATATCCGCATCGACTCGCAGTGAGAGAGGGAGCTTGACGGGACGGTAGAACGGCCCGCGCACCGAGTTGCTCCAATCGCTGATGAGAGGCATTTCGGTGGTGTCGATCTCGGTCTCCGGCCGGTCGGCCAAA
Source organism: Occallatibacter sp. (assembly GCA_049522255.1). Classification (GTDB taxonomy): domain Bacteria; phylum Acidobacteriota; class Terriglobia; order Terriglobales; family Acidobacteriaceae; genus Telmatobacter. The sequence continues at coordinate 24,291 of JBEKOA010000045.1, read as the reverse complement.
GCATCCAGCTCGGCCTGCAACTCCAGGGTCAGCGGCTCTGGGTTACCTCTCTTCATAGTCTTGGCTCGCGCGGGTTTCAGGCCGATTCACTCGGGTCAGGGGTGTTGAAGGTGGGGGAGCAGTGGAACGCGGATCTTGCTTCCCTTGCCAACCTTCCAAAGGTCGTACTTTGCCTGCATGCGTAGCCAGACTTCCGGCGAGGAGGTGCCGAAGGCGGCGGCCAGGCGCACAGCCATCTCAGGCGAGACGGCGGCCTTGCCGTTGAGGACGCGGGAGAATGTGACCCGGCTAACGCCCAGATGCTCGGCTGCTGCCGATACCGTCATTTCGCCGATATACTCGCGGATGACTTCGCCGGGGTGCGGAGGGTTGTACATGCGCATGGTTCTCTCCTCTCAGTGGTAGTCCTGGTAATCGACCAGGATGGCGTCTTCGCCTTCAAAACGGAATGTGAGCCGCCAGTTTCCGCTCACCATGACCGACCAATGGCCCGTTAGATCGCCGTGCAAGGGATGCAGTCGCCATCCGGGAGCGTTCATATCCTCGGGTGCACCGGCGTCGTCGAGCATGGCGAGCTGAAGGCGCAGCCGCGCTGCGTGTCGAGCCTGAATTCCCGCCTTCGAGCCGCTGCGGAAGAACTTCTCCAGACCTTTGTGCGCAAAGCTCTTGATCACAGGATCAGTGTATCGCTTGACGATACAGAAGTCAAGAATGAGTGATCAGCGTTCCGGTTGAAGTCCACCTGCGTTGGGGGGACCGGCCGTCCGGGCGGGCGCACTTCACACTTGAGGTTTGTGGTCTCACAGGTCCCCAAATGCGAGCGACCTGGGGCACCCGGCGGGCGCGTGTTTTTTGTCAGTCGTCTGGTACGCGAAATCCAGCTCACCGGCTGCCGGCGATCATCTGGGCGGCGTGCTGGAGGCTGGTGTCGGTCACCTTCGCGCCGGATAACATTCTTGCAACTTCGTGGTTGCGGGCGCGATCATCCAGGAGGCGGATCTGCATCTTGGTGCGGCCATCGGCTTCGCGCTTTTCCACTACGAAATGCTGATCGGCGAAGGCGGCGATCTGCGGCAGATGCGTCACGCACAAAACCTGCTGGCCGCGGCTCAGGGATTTGAGCTTCTGGCCGACAGCCTCGGCGGCGCGTCCGCCAATGCCGATGTCGATTTCGTCGAAGACCAGAGTGCGCGGCGTGGGCGTCTTCTTTTTCGGTTTCACGGCGCCCTCCTCAACCGAGACCTTGAGAGCGAGCATCACGCGCGACATCTCGCCGCCCGAGGCAATCTCGTGAAGCGGCTTCAGCGGCTCGCCGGGGTTGGTGGCAATGCGGTATTCGACCTCATCCCAACCACTGGCGGTCCATCGGGATTCGTCTTCGCTTGTGTGGACCCCAATCTCGAAGCGGACCTTCATGGCGAGGGAGTTGATCTGCGCTTCGGCCAGCGTGGCGAGCTTATTGGCAGCGGTCTTGCGCTCGGCGCTCAGGGCGGACGCGGCGGCGCGATAGGTTGCCGCCGCTGTGGCCAGCTCGGCGCGCAATGTTTTGAGAATCTCGTCGCGGTCCTCGACCTCGGCCAGTTTGTGCGCGACATCTTCGCCAAAAGCAATGACCTCCAAGACGGTCTTGCCGTATTTGCGCTTGAGGCGGTCGAGCAGAGCCAGACGGTCTTCGATCTCGGCCAGGCGCTCGGGGCTGGCGTTGATTCCCTCGGCATAGTCGCGCAGGCTCGAGCCAACATCGCCGACAGTGGCGCGGGCTGATGCAAGCTGCTGCGCGGCCTCGGTGAAGCGCCCGTCGTAGCGGGCCAGTTCCTCGACGTTCTTGATTGCGGAGCGGAGAGCGACTTCGGCAGATGCGCCGCCTTCGTATAACTCCTCAAATGCTCCCATGGCGGCGGCGTAGAGCTTTTCAGCGTTGGCCAGGACGCGCTTTTCGGTCTCTAGAGCTTCATCCTCGCCGGCTTCGAGGCGGGCGGCTTCAATCTCCTTCTGCTGATAGCTCCAGAGGTCGACCATGCGAAGCCGGTCCTGCTCGCCTTGAAGCAGTTCGTCGAGCTTCTCCTGGGCTGAGCGCCAGCGCGTGTGGGCTTCGGCAACCGCTTCAGTCGAAAGGCCGCCGAATCGGTCGAGCAGTACCCGTTGCTGGGCCTGGTCAAAGCTCGTGAGGCTCTCGCTCTGCGCGTGGACCAAAGCCAGCTCCGGAGCGAGCTGTCGTAGCACAGCCACCGTCGCCGGCTGGTTGTTGACGAAGACGCGACCCTTGCCCGTCGACAAAATCTCGCGCCGCAGGATGACGTCGTTCCCGCCCGAGTCGATGCCGTTCTCTTCAAGAATGTTCTCCGCGTTCGTCGTGGACTCGAAGACGCAGGAGACGACGGCCTTGTCTGCCCCGTGGCGGACCACTTCAGCGGAAGATTTGCCGCCCATCAACAGCGCCAGCGCATCGACGAGGATCGATTTGCCCGCGCCGGTCTCGCCGGTGAGCAGGTTCAGGCCGGGGCCAAAGGAGGCGATGGCGTGATCGATAACAGCATAGTTCTCGGCGCGCAGTTCGACGAGCATGATGAGCGAACCTCTTGAAACCTCTCCAATAACAAGAACAATCCGAGCGCAGCATAGCATGAATGGCTGCCCGCTTGATCCAGGGATCGAAGCCTCCGGCGGCCAAAGGGACCAGATCTGTAACTTGGAAGCCCCTATGGCGTCTGATACCGTGAATAGAGAGGTGAAAACCGATTCTTTCCGCTGCGTTTTTCTTTGCATTGCAAGCTGACAGCGGCACGGCTCCGCTGTCGCCGGCTCCAGCTGCGAACGCGCTGGTTGAGCTGGTGATGAATAGCGGCCTGGTTGCGAAGGCCGTACTGGCGTTGCTCGCACTGGCCAGTCTCTACTCGTGGCTCGTCATCCTCGGGAAAAACTGGTCCCTGCGCAAGGCAACCAAGCAAACACGGCAATTCATCCAGGGATTTGGCAAGGCGACACGATTGCAGGAGATTTCCGTGCTGGCCGGAGAATGCAAGGCGAGCCCGATGGCGCAGGTCTTCGAAGACGTCTACGAGACCTACAAGCGGCAGACGGGCGGCTCGGGTCCGCCGCGCAATATCGCTCCCCTTGAGCGCTCGGCACAGACGGCGGCGAGTCAGGCAGTGACCAGCCTGGAACAGCGCATGACCTGGCTGGCGACGATCGCATCGATCAGTGTCTACGTGGGCCTCTTCGGAACAGTGATGGGCATTGTGGACGCCTTCCACGGGCTGGGAACCGCGGGGGCGGCAACCCTGCGCGCGGTGGCGCCGGGCATCAGCGAGGCGCTGATCACGACCGCGGCGGGATTGTTTGTCGCCGTGCCCGCCAGCATCGCCTACAACCAGTTCTCCGCGCGGATCAGGGTCTTTGCCGCTAGGATCGACGACTTTTGCCGCGAGCTGCTGAATTCGCTCGAGGAGATTCCGGTGCGTGCCGTGCTGGTGCAGAGGCCTGCCGGCCAAGCCTCTGCCGCCGGCCCCGAGGCCGCGAGGCCGGAGAGCGCAAAAGAGGTGGACCGTGGCCTATTCAAGTAGCTACGGACAGACGCGGAGTTCACTGGCGGAGATCAACATCACGCCGCTGGTGGACGTGGTGCTGGTGCTGCTGATCATCTTCATGATCTCGGTGCCGGTCTTGCAGTCGGGCATCGAAGTGGCCGTGCCCAAGACGCGGACGGTGAAAGAGGTCACCGAACAGCGGATGGTGGTGACGATCGACCGCGAGCAGCGGGTCTTTCTCAACGATCAGCCGGTCAATATTCACGATCTGGGGCGGAAGCTGCGTCAACCCGGCGCCGACGACGCCAAGAAGGTGATCTATCTGCGAGCCGACGAGCGGGTTCCGTTTGGCGCCTTTGCCAGCGTGATGGATGCCGTGAAACAGGCGGGAATTACCAATATCTCGATTGTGACGCAGCCGCTCGAAACGAAGCCGGCGGGCGGTAATTAGCTGAAGGGTGTTATGGAGCATGTGCTGACAGGTGGCGAACGGCTGGAGCGCGTGCTGAGGCGGGAACCATTGGCTGCCCCGGCCGCTGGATCGCTGTTGCTGCACGCCGCGCTGGCCGGGAGCATTGTCGCCTATGGCCTCTGGGGTGGACTCTTTCATCACAACGTCTGGGGCAGCGCCGGCGGCGGCGGCACGATCCAGGTGACGCTGGTGACTCATGCTGCTCTTCCTTTGCCCTCCGATCAGCCGCCCAACGACAATGTGCTGGCGACAGAGACGCCCAGCCAGGCCCCGGCCGAGCCTACACCCAAGACCAAGCAGGAGGTCGACGAGACGGCGATTCCCATCAGCGGCAAGCAGGCGAAGCCCGATCCACGGAACACGCGCAAGACGCAACTGCATCAGCCGCAGGAAGACAACCGTGCGCAGTATGGCGAGCAGGCAGGCTCATCGATTCCGCGGGCCGTGCAGCCGCAGGGCTTTACCAGCGGCCAGACCACGGTGAGCGATGGTGACTTCGGCAGCCGCTTCGGCTGGTACGTTGACAACCTCAATCGCAAGATGGCTTCGAACTATTACAAGCCCGAGGTGGACCCTCACACGCCGCGAGGGACCAGGGCGTACATCCAATTTGCCATCAACCGGGACGGCAGCGCGAGCGGCGTGCAGATGAATCAATCGAGCGGAAGTTCCACTCTTGACCGGGCCTGCCTGCGCGCCGCGCAGCGCGTAGATACCTTCGGGCCCCTGCCCGCGCAATACAACCAAAGCATCTTGATGGCCACTTACTATTGCGAGTACTAATACCTCGAATCTGAGATTCGATTACATATGAGCTGTCATCCTGAGCGACCGGAGCGAAGCGAAGGGAGTCGAAGGACCTGCGGTTCAGGTACTCTGTGACGCAAACTCTCCCTCGATAAATCCATCGAACTTCAGGGATTCCCAAGCCCTGCACCGTCCCTCGGAAGTAAAATAGAGTTGTGATCGATAGCCGCTCTTTACTGCCTGGAACAATGAAGCCCGGCAACAAGGCTGGCCGCATCAAAAAGTCCGTAAAGATCATTCACGCTCAACCCGAGGAAGGATTGCGCACGGCATGAAGGCATATTCCCGGATCAGTTTTCTCCTCTCGGCGGTTCTGGCCACGTTTGCAGCCCTGCCTGCGCCGGCCCAGGACTGGATTCATACCGGATCGAATCTCGGCAACGACCGCATCCGCATCGCCGCGGCAGATTTCAAACCGGTCAGCGCCGATCCGCAGACTCCTGCATTGAAGGCGGCCTTCGATGCCACGCTCCAGTCCGACCTGGCCAACGCCGGCATCTTCGACCTGGTCTCGAAGAGCATGGCGCCCCAGGCCACGCCCGGTTCGCAGCAGGAGATCAATCTGGCGCAATGGGCTGCCGCGCCCTCCAATGCGGCTATGGTGGCCTTTGGCGCGCTCTCGGTCGCCAACGGCCGGCTCGCCGTCTTCGGCTGGCTCGACGACGCCCGCAACACCGTCAGTCCGCAAGTCCTCGGCAAGCAATACAACGAACAGGCCAGCGAAGATATGGCGCGCACCATCGCCCACCGATTCGCCGATGAAATCATTCTGCGGCTGGGCGGAGGCATCGACGGCATCGCCGAGACAAAGATCTACTTCGTAAGCCAGCGCAGCGGCACCAAAGAGATCTGGCAGATGGACTACGACGGCCAGAACCAGCATGCGGTCACTCACCTGGGCACCATTTCACTCTCGCCGCGCATCTCGCCGGACAACACGCGCATCGCCTTCGCTTCCCTGGGCCGCGAAGGATGGGCGGTCCGCATGTACTCGCTGGAACTTGGACGCCTGGTGAACTTTTCCGCGGGAACGGCCGGAGGAAGCAACCAGTCTCCGGCTTGGTCGGGCGACGGGACGAAGATCGCCTTCTCGTCGTCGCGCTCGGGTGATCCTGAGATCTGGGTGGCCGACGCGAGCGGAGCCAATCTGCGGCGGCTGACCAGTTTTGTCGGACCCGATGTCTCGCCGACCTGGAATCCGCGGACCAACGCGCAGTTGGCCTGGGTAAGCGGGCGCACCGGTCTGCCGCAGATCTACACCATGGACGCAGACGGCTCCAACGTTCAGCGCCTGACTGACGGGGGATATGCCATCTCTCCGTCATGGTCACCCAATGGGCAGTTTCTGACCTTCAGTTGGAACCGCAAGTACGGTCCCGGCGATCCCGGCGGCCAGGACATTTACGTGATGGATATCGCCAGCAAGCGCTGGCTACAGGTTACCCACGAATCGGGCAGCAACGACTTTCCCTCCTGGGCGCCGGACGGAAGGCACATTGTTTTTGAGCGCTCCATGAGCCCCCACAGCCACCAGATCTGGTCGATGCTGGCCGACGGCACAGAGCAGCATCAACTGACCCAGACCGGCGAGAACTTCATGCCCAACTGGAGCTGGAAGTAACCCTTGGACGCCGCATGAACCCGAGCCGGGAAGGCTCGGCCGATGAAACTTTCCGGGCTATTGCACTATCATACTGTTGATGACAATCAATTTGCGGAAGGAGTAGTACATTGAATCGACTGCATCGCTTTCTGTTACCCCTCGTTCTGCTTGCCGCCTTGGTCGCGGTTGCCGGTTGCGGCAAAAAGACGCCCAAGTCTTCCCCCGCTGAGACTGCTCCTGCGACGACGATCACGCCCGCTCCCACAGCGCAACTGACTGCAACGCCCGCATTTGTCTCCGCCGGCGACCAGGTTCAACTGAACTGGACCACGACCGGCGCCACCACAGCCTCCATCGACGGCATCGGCGACGTACCCAGCTCAGGCGTGAAGACCGTCAAGCCCTCTGAGTCGACCAGCTACCATCTGGTCGCTCGCGGCGATGGCGGAACGGCGGAGGCCACGGCTCGCGTGACCGTGAATGCGCCGCCGGCCGTTGTGGTGCCCACCAGCACCATGACTCCGGAAGAGGAGTTCAAAGGCGCGGTTCAGGATATCTTCTTCGATTACGACACCTATGACATCCGTGGCGATGCAGAGGCCACGCTGGCACGCGATGCCTCTTACCTGGTCAGCCGTCCGAATATAAGGATCGTGATCGGCGGCTACTGCGACGAACGCGGCTCCAACGAGTACAACCTGGCGCTCGGCCAGAACCGGGCCAACGCGGCTAAGAGTGCTCTGATTTTGGCGGGCGTCGAAGCCAGCCGCATCCGCGTCGTCAGCTACGGCAAAGAGAAGCCATTCTGCGCCGAGTCGACCGAGGAGTGCTGGCAACAGAACCGCCGCGCCGGATTCACATTGGACCAGTAAACGACTGTAGTCAGCGATCAGCTTTCAGCGGCCAGCTCTTTGAGCGCTCCAAATCGAACGCAAGGACTCCCGGAAGCCAAAGCCGACGGCTGACAACTGATAGCTGACAACTGCTTCACAGGTGACTCATGCAAAAAATGCGCACACTTCGCAATCGTCTTTTCGCGGCGGGATTCTTCGCCATGGTTCTCGTTTTGCTGCCCGTGCCGGTGCACGCCGCATCGAAAGAGATCATCGAGCTGCAAACGCAGGTGCAGCAACTGCTCGACCAGGTGCAGCGGCTTCAATCAACGGTTGACTCGCGCTTTGGCGTGCTGCAGAACCTGGCCCAGCAGACCGCGGACAATGCCAACCAGATGAGCGCCGCTGTAAGCGCGCTGCAACAGAAGATCGGCGCGCAGAACGATGCAGTCAACACCAAGCTGGACGGCACCTCCGGCCAGATGCAGTCGCTGAACGACTCGGTGGACGAGTTGAAGTCGCGCATCGCCAAGCTGGACAAATCGATTCAGGACTTGCAGACGCAGTTGCAGAATATCCAGACCCCCGCCGCACCTGCCGTCGCTCAACCGAGCGCCGCTCCGGCTCCCGCGCCTGCTGGCGTCGTTCCCGTGCCCGCTCCTGCTTCGAACACCGTGCCTTCTGCCATGCAGACACCGCCGCTCAGGGAAACCTTCCAGGCCGGAGTGCGGGACTTCAACGCGGCAAAGTACGAGGTCGCTGCCGGAGAATTTCAAGATGTGCTGCACTTCTATCCCCTGGACGAACTGGCCGGCTCGGCGCATTTTTATCTCGGCGAGATCGACTTCCGGCACAACAAGCTCTCCGACGCGGTAAAGGCCTACAACGCCGTTCTCGAAGGCTTCCCCGGCAACGCCAAAGCCCCGGCCGCGCAACTCCACAAGGGAATGGCTCTGCTGCAAATGGGCAGGAAGGACGCAGGCATTCATGAGCTGCGTCTGCTCATCCAGCGCCATCCCCAAACCCCCGAGGCCTCCCAGGCGCGCACCAGGCTGACCGCGCTGGCCGCGAAACCCGCGGCGGCACACCAGGATACCGACCCGCAGCAGTGAGCCCGTACCTTGTTTTGGAAACAGCAAAGCCCCGCATTTGCGGGGCTTTGCTGTTGCGCTGGTTAAGTCAGCCGACTATTCGATTTCCATGCGCTCGATCAGGCCTTGGCGAATGGTGTATGCATGACGCACTGCGGTGTCGATGAGCAGTTTGCCGTTCAGATCGCGAACTACCTGATGGACGTGGACAACGGTCCGTTGTCCCTCATCCTTTTCCATCCGCAATGGTTCGACGTGCGGGTCAATCACGCCCCATTGACGAGTCCAATACTCACGAACACCATCGTGCCCGTAAACGTACCCGCCCTCCATCCCATTCGGCCAAACCACGTCTGGATGCATCAAAGCCAACACCGAATCGATGTGGCGGGCATTGAATTCGCGATAAGCGGTATTCAATAGCTCGCGGTCATCGAAATCTGAATCATCGACCACAATCCCTCCGCCTATTTCAGCGTCGCCATCAGCGCATCCAGCGCCGACTTCGGTGGCCGGGTCACCGCTTCCGGCAACGTCGCCAGCGGCTCATCCACCACGTTCAACAAATCGATGAAGGTCGGCTTCTCCGTGTCGATATAGAAGACGCCGGTGAGGATCTCGTCCTTCTCCTGCGCCTCCATCATGGTGCGCACGGCGTTGGCTTTGTCGGTCGGGTCGTAGTCTTCGAGCAGCTTGCGCAGGCGTAGATTCGAGCCGTCGTGCATCTCCACCTCGTAGATCGCGCCGGAATCGTAATCGACTTCAATCTCATCGAAGCTGGCTACAAAGCCGATCTCGTTGATGGGCTCGTCATTCTCCTGCATGAATTTGTAACTCTTCGTCGACCCCTCATGGTCGTTGAAAGTCACGCAGGGGCTGATGACATCCAGCAGCACCGTGCCCTTGTGAGAGATGGCGGCCTTGAGCACTGAGAGCAATTGCTTCTTGTCTCCGGAGAATGATCGCGCCACAAAAGTCGCGCCCAGCTGAACCGCCAAGGCGCAGGTGTCGATCGGGGGCAGATCGTTCACCACGCCGGTCTTGAGCTTCGAGCCCAGATCGGCCGTGGCGGAGAACTGGCCCTTGGTGAGCCCGTAAACCCCGTTGTTCTCGATGATGTAGATCATTGGCAGGTTGCGGCGCATCATGTGAACGAACTGACCCATACCGATCGAGGCCGTATCGCCGTCCCCCGAAACCCCAATCATCGTCATCGTATGGTTGGCCAGGATCGCGCCCGTCGAAATGGCCGGCATGCGCCCGTGCACACCGTTGAACGCGTGCGAGCGGCTCAAGAAATAAGCCGGAGTCTTCGACGAGCAGCCGATGCCACTCATCTTCATCACGCGCTCTGGCTCGACGCCCATCTCGAACATCGCGTCGACAATGCGTTCTGAGATGGCGTTGTGCCCGCAGCCGGCGCAGAGCGTGCTCTTGCCGCCGCGATATTCAAGCACCGGAAGGCCTATATGGTTCACTTTGGGAGCGGGGGCAGCGGTTGCCATTTAGAGGCCCTCCTTGACTGCAAATTGTTCCGTGATCGATTCGGCGTCTACCGGCAATCCGTTGTAGTGCAGGATACTGCGCAGCTTGATCACCTGATCGGCCGGCAGATCGAGCTTGAGCAGGCTCGCCAGTTGCGCGTCGCGATTCTGCTCGACCACATAGACGCGCTGATGGGCAGCGACAAAGTCGTGAACCTCGTGGTTGAAGGGCCATGCGCGCAGGCGCAGATAGTCCGGCTCCTGTCCATAGCGCTGCCTGATCTGGTCCAGACTCTCGATCAACGCGCAATGGGTCGACCCATAGGCGATGAAGCCAATCTTTGAGCCCGCGTCTCTCACGCTCACCGGAGCGGGAACCATCCCCCGCGCCTTCTCAAATTTGAGCGCCAGCCTGTCCATCAGGGCTTGATACTCATCCGGGTCCTCAGTGTAGAGAGCCGCGTCATTGTGCCCCGAGCCGCGCGTAAAGTAGGCGGCCTTGGGATGCGGAGTTCCGGGCAGCGTCCGCCATCCGATGGCGTCGCCGTCCACATTGCGGTAGCGGGCAAAGCCGCCCAGGCGGTTCAGATCGTCGGCGGTGAGCACCTTGCCGCGGTCCAGAGGCTTTTCGGGATAATCGAAAGGCTCCGAGATCCAGTTGTTCATGCCCAGATCGAGATCGGTCAGCACAAATACCGGGGTCTGCATCCGCTCCGCCAGGTCAAAGGCCGCCTGAGTGAACTCGAAGCACTCCTTCACCGAACCCGGCAGCAACAACGGGTGCTTCGTATCGCCGTGCGAGAGAAAAGCTGCTGAGAGCAGATCGGCCTGTTGTGTACGCGTCGGCATACCGGTGGAGGGCCCACTGCGCTGCACGATGACGATAACGCCGGGGATCTCAGCGTAGTAGCCCAGGCCGGTAAACTCGGCCATCAGCGACATTCCGGGGCCTGAAGTCGAAGTCATCGCCCGCGCGCCCGCCCAGCCCGCTCCCATCACCATGCCAATCGCCGCCAGTTCATCCTCGGCCTGCACCACGGCAAAGGTGGCCTTGCCCTCCGGCGAAACGCGCAGCTTCTTCAGCAGGTCTGTAGTCGCCTCCACCACTGAAGTGGATGGCGTGATCGGGTACCACGCAACCACCGTCACGCCGGCAAAGACAGCGCCCATGCCGCAGGCCGCATTGCCGTCGATGACGATCTTGCCGGCCGTCTCATTCATCTTTTCAATGAAGTACGGGTCGCGCTTGGTCAGACTCTGCTGGGCATAGTCAAAGCCCGCCTTCACCGCGCCAAAGTTCAGATCGAAGACCTTCTGTTTCTTTGCAAACTGACGGCGCAGACCGCTCTCAACTACACCAAGATCGATGGCCAGAATCTGCGCGACGACACCCACGTAGACCATATTCCTGACCAGCTTGCGCAGCTTGGGCTCGGGACAGATGGCGGCCGTAATCTTGTCGAACGGGACGGGATAGAAGAAGACGTCCTCGCGCGCCTGATTCAGATTCAGGCTCTTGTTCAGGCCCTCTTCGTAGATCACCACGCCTCCGGCAGGCAAGGCCCGCACATCGGCCTGGGCGGTCTCAGGATTCAGCGCGACCAGAATCTCGGATTCGCGCTTGCGCGCGACATACCCATGTTTGCTGGCCCGGATCAGAAACCACGTCGGTTGTCCGGCGATGTTTGAGGGGAAGAGGTTCTTTCCGCTGACGGGAACCCCCATTCCGAAGATGCTCTTCAGCAATACACTATTGGCGGACTGCGAGCCGGAGCCGTTCACCGTGGCTATGTTGATGCTGAAATCGTTTGTAATCCGCTCTTGCGTACTCAAAGCGCCCTCAAGCTGACCGAGGGCCAGGTCTCCTGTCGCCATGTGGCCGGATTCCCTTCCTGTTCGTTATGGAGAGAGTCAGTCTCCCTCTCATTTGATGTGATTATAGTCACATTTCAAAGGATGCGTCCTTGCCTAAGAATTGTTGGTAACCAGGCAGAGTCCCACGAGATGGGACTGGCTCATGCCATTCCGGGAGAGAAGTACAGGACAAACTATCGAAGGAATGGAATGCTTCTGCCCATAGACTGCAACTCTTTGCACCTGACCCAATTAAGATCTTCTAAGTTATTGATTTTAAATTTTCTATAATGGACCCGGAATTGCTACAAACAGTTTAGAAAACACTCACCTTCGGACGAGCCGGCAATCAAGGGGCTTGGCGAAGGCTTGTTCCCACCCAGCCGCGTTGAACGAGGAATCGTTTGCGTCGAATGAATGTTGTTAAGGATATGCACGATGAGTAAGTTTCCCTTGGTTCTTGCAGCCCTTCTGACCGGCGCTCTGGCAGCGCACGCCGATAATCTCGTCTCAACTCAACCGTCGGGCAGCGATTCGGTTGACTGGTCGCAGCTTGGATCTGCCGGCACAACTATCGGCGCCACTTTTGCTTTCACCAGCGCGCAAGGAGTAGCAGGCACCGGAGTATACGCTAATCCGGGAGACTCGATGGGCGTCTATAGCCAACCGGGTGAGGTGGGCGCCATTTTGCAGCAAAGTAGCACTTGGAATGGTAGCTTCGCTCCAGGCGCCTACCTCAACTGGACAGAAAACAGCGGACCTCTTACGCTGACTCTTGCTTCGGGCTATACCGAGATCGGGGCTCAGATCGAAGCTGATTTTTGGGGCGCATATACAGCCCAGATCTGCGATGCCAACGGCTGTTTCACAGAAAGTGGCGTCAACGAGGGAGCGGGCGACAACAGCGCCATCTATCTCGGCATCGACAGCTCAACACCCATCAATTCAGTAACTTTCAGCCTGACATCTGCGGTCAGCGACCCGGACGATTTCGCCATTAGCGGCCTAACGCTCGATAGTGGTTCGTCCGCGACTCCAGAGCCCAGCAGCCTGATTCTTCTCGGAACAGGACTGGTGGCTTTCGCCGGCGCAATGCGCAGAAAGCTCGCTCGCCAGGCCTAACCTGAACAGATTCCAATCCCCGGATCAGTGAACGAGAGAACCGTGACAGCCAAAGCTGCCACGGTTCTTTTTGCGTCAAGTGTCCGATTCACCGACCCCATCCTGAACCGATTTCGCCAGTTCAGCCCGTCGCTAGACGCGCCGAGTCCCGATTCCAGCGGGTGAGCAGGATCGAAGCAATGAGGATCAAGGCCGCCAGAAGGCCGATCCATAGCCCATAGATCCCCCAATGAAGCACAAAACACAGTGTTAGCCCCAGCGGAAGCCCCAGCACCCAGTAGCCCGCCAGATGGGCCAGCATGGGAACCCGCGTCTCGCCCAGCCCGCGCAGCGCTCCTGTCGAGACGACCTGGATGCCATCGAAGATCTGAAAGATCGCCGCCAGACCCAGCAGGCTGCGCCCTAGAGCCATCACCTGAGGATCGCGCGTGTAGAGGGCGATCAGCGGCCCCGGCGCAGCCACGAAGACGATCGCAGCCACAATCATAAAGGCCGTGCCCAGTCCCAGTGCGAGCCATCCGGCGCGGCGGGCCCGCTCGCGATCTCCGGCGCCGACCGCATGGCCCACGCTGACGGCCGCCGCGGAAGCCACTCCCAGTGGAACCATGAACGTGAGGCTGGCGTAGTTGAGCACGATCTGGTGGGTTGCCAGCGCCACCGGGGTCAGCCATCCGGCCGAGAGCGTGACCAGATTCCATGCGCCTACCTCCAGCAGGATCTGCCCTGCAGCCGGAGCTCCCAGTTTCACCAGTCGCCTGAGCCGCTCTAGACTCGGTCCGGCCCAGCGGCGGAAAAGCGGATTGCCGCGCTTGCGTTCATACCGCCAGGCAAAGCCGAGCAGCGCCGCAGCCATGAAGACCCGCGAGACCAGTGTCGAAATGGCCGAGCCATTCACGCCCAGCGCCGGCATCCCCAGCTTGCCGTAGATCAGCACCCAATTGCCAAACCAGTTGAGCAGGTTGGCCGCGACGAAGGTGACGGTGACGACGCGCACATCCCCCACCCCCTGCAGGTAGCGGCGCGTTCCGCCGTAGAGCAGCAGCGGCAGCGTCCCCCAGTTCAAGATTCTCAAGTACGCGGCGGCTGGAGCGGCAACCGCCGGATTGATGCCAAAGTGCGCGAAGCCAAAGCTGGCCAGAAAGACCACCAGCATCAGCGGTGGAGCGGCAACGCAGGCCAAGTAGACGCCTTGCGCCAGCCAGCGGTGGCATTCTTCGTGATCCCGGCGCCCGAAGGCCTGCGCCACCAGCGTGTCCAACCCCAATAACAACCCAATGCCAAAGAGCGATGGCGTATTGCAGACGGCATTGCCCAACGCCACTGCCCCGATCGCGGCAGGTCCCAGTTTGCCCACCATGATGGTGTCGACGATGCCCTCGGCCATCCAGCCCAGTTCGCTCAGCACCACCGGAACGGCCAGCGCCACCATCGCGGCCAGTTCCGGTCTCCACTTGGGTTGTGTTTGGCCCATCTACTTAATCTAACCGGCTTCGGCTAAAGTCGAGTCACCCTCCGCGGCAGTGTATCGATTGCTCTGTACTCTCCCGCGGATTCTTAAGAGAATTGCCCATCTTTTAACCGAACTCCACTCCAATCTTCATCATCTTCAGCCGGCACGCTCCGTAAACTCCGGGTAGACTCCAGAATCGCGCCCCGATTCGGAGCCCAGGAGCTACCAGCGATGGCGACCTCGAACAGCCAACCCAGTGAGTTCAAAGTCAGGCAGATGACCTTCGGCGACATTTCAGCGGTCATCGATTTGCAGATGCGCGCATTTCCAGGCCTGCCGCCTTGGAGGCCCGAGCAGTTGGAGCGCCACCTGGGGATCTTTCCCGAGGGGCAACTGGTGGTGTCGGACGCTGCCGGGCGCGTCCTGGGTTCTGCCAGTTCCCTGCTGATCGACTGGGACGACTACGCCGAGTCGGCCAACTGGTCCTCCATCACCGGAGATGGATCGTTCGACACCCATAACCAGTTGGGAAAGACGCTCTACGGCGCCGACATGGGCGTAGACCCGGAGATGCGGCAAAAGGGCATTGGCACGCTTCTTTACGAGGCGCGCAAAGATCTCATCCGCGAACGGGGACTCAAGCGGCTGCTCACCGGCGGACGCATCGCCGGCTACTCCGAGGTCGCCGGCCAGATGACGGCCAAGGAGTACGTGGCCCAGGTTGTCGATGGCAAGCGCAGAGATCCGGCGCTCACCTTCCAGCTTGAGAATGGCCTGGTGGTGCTCGATGTTGTCCCCGGCTACATGCACGACCTGGAATCGCACGGCTTCGCCACGGTGCTGGAATGGCTCAACCCGGAGTACACATCCTCGGTGTCGTTGCAGGCCAGCCTTCAGCACGCTGCTCTCGAACAGGCCTCCGCCGAGGCCTTGCGCGGCACACCGCGCCCGCGCCGGGTGCGCATTGCCGCGGTCCAATACCTGCTCCGGCCAATCGCCTGTTTTGAAGACTTCGTGCACCAGGTCGAGTTCTTCGTCAACAGCGCCAAGGATTACCACGCTCACTTCGTTCTCTTTCCCGAGTTCTTCACCATGCAGTTGCTCAGTTACATCAATGAGCCTGCTCCGGCGATGGCCGTGCGGCGCCTTGCCCGCTTGGCGCCCCAATATGAAGCGCTCTTCATTCGGCTTGCCAAGGAGACGGGAATCTACATTATTGGCGGCACCCATCCCGTCTTTCAACGGGGCAAGGTATTCAATGCCGCGCATCTCTTCACACCCAACGGGCAGGTCTTCCGCCAAAAGAAGGTCCACCTCACCCCTACCGAAAGCGGTCCTTACCAGTTGAGCCGCGGACACGGCCTTTACCTCTATCACACGGACTTCGGCAACATCGCAATCATGGTTTGTTATGACGTGGAGTTTCCCGAAGTGGCGCGGGTGATGGCCGAGGCCGGCGCAGAGATTCTCTTTGTGCCCTCATGCACCGACGGGCGCGAGGGCTTCTGCCGCGTTCGCTACTGCGCTCAGGCCCGGGCCATCGAAAACCAGGTCTACGTCGCCATGACCGGCACGGTGGGCAATCTTCCGCTGGTCCCCTACATGAATACCAATTACGGCCAGGCCGCCATCCTCACTCCCTCGGACTACTTTTTCGCCCGCGACGGAATTGCCGCCGAAGGCACCATCAACCAGGAACAGTTGGTGGTGGCGGACGTCGATCTCGATCTCCTCGATGAGCAGCGCGTCAACGGAAGCGTCATTCCGCTCCAGGATCTGATTAAAGACGCCTACGACAGCGTGGTCCATTTTTCTGACTACAAAGGCCAGAAGCCGCCCGAGCCTGCCCTGACCGATGTTCTTGCTACCGGCCGGAACCGGGATGTGGAGACCCGAAGAGGCCAGGAGATTGAAGGAATAGAGGCTGACAAAAGGGCAGACCGGCAGGGGGTTCCGGCAGACTGATGGAACCCGGAACCGCGCAACAGTCAAAGGCGGCAAGCATCGGAATCGCGCGCAGCGCGGCCTCTACTTCGCTTGCGTTTGCCCCACGCCTCCGATCGAATTGCACGCCGCCAATGCAGGCAAAGCTAGACGATAGGCTCTAGTGCGTCTTCAATTTTGACCTTGGCGATGTCCTGCTCGATCATCTGCCTTTCATCATCTGTGGCATAACAATTCCCATTCAAATACGCCTGACTGGCATCGAGATATTCGGTCCGAAAGGCTGGCGTATCCGGCGCGTAGTTGAACTTCCTCACGGCCTCGCTCATACGGGAGCCAGTCACTGCGCAGCGCAGATGCGCCGCCCAGGTGCTGTCGTCATTGCTGACAATGATGAAGTCCTTGGGGAAGAGCTTGAGGTAGCGCACATTGAACTCGGCGCCCACGCCGGGATAGGTTCTTGAGTTGTGTGGCGGATAGATGTTGAAATCGTCGTCTTCAAAGCTGCTCTCGATCACTTTGCCATCCGTGGTCTTGTAGAGCACGTGATAGCCGATCACGTTGTGGTGGTTGTACCGAGTACCGGTTCCAT
This sequence comes from Occallatibacter sp., assembly GCA_049522255.1. GTDB lineage: Bacteria > Acidobacteriota > Terriglobia > Terriglobales > Acidobacteriaceae > Telmatobacter. The sequence continues at coordinate 7,512 of JBEKOA010000045.1, read as the reverse complement.
ACGAGCCGGTAATTGTGGCGCTTGCCGTCACGCCGCAGGCATGAACCGCATACGCAGAGATCGATGTTCCAAGGAATACATTGAAGATTGCGCAGATAGAGATCAGCGCCGAAATTTCATGGCCGAGCCTGCGTGGATGCGTGCCGGGAGCCGTCACCTTCGTATTCCCCGCCGAAAGCAGCATGGGGCCGAATATCCCAGCTACCATGAAAAAGAAGCGGTGAAGGGCTATAAAAAAGATGACGTGACAAATGAAATCCATCGTGCTTCCTTTTCAAGATAAACTGGTCGCCCACGACCGAATTGAGAAAAACGGCTTTACCAGAGCGCCCAATCGCCAAAGCCCAGAACCCATGCAGCCAGCAGCAGATTGCAGATGGCATGTGCAGCGACGGCGTCGCCCATGCGCCCCTTCCACCGGAGCGCGGCGGCGAAGGCAAGGCCCGACAGCGAGCCCAGCACCAGGTGTTGCCAATCCTGCAGGCTTTGCATGTGCATCATGCCAAAGACCACCGACGATAGAACCACAGGGAGTACGGTCAGGCTGGAAAAAGAGACGCCGTCAAAGTCCAGGCTGACAAATCGGCGCGCCAGATAGCCGCGAAAGGCCAACTCCTCGGCCAGGGGCACTGTGATGACTGCGGCGGCCACCCGGAAGGCAATCCAGGCCCAGCGGGCCGTGGGTGAGAGAGCTGCCAGCGCCGGGCCCAGCGGACTGGCCGCGCGTTGATGCATCCACCAGGACGGCGCGACCCATAAGACAAAGACCGCAATCCCGGTCAGAGGCGCGATCCAACCGAAACGCCAGTTGAGCTTTTTCAAATCCGGAAAGAAATACGAGAGGGCGGCCACCGCAACGACGAAACGCAGTGGGTACAGCCATTCGAAGTATCCAGAAGCCGCCTTGGAGACAAAAGATGCGGCCAGAATCCCAAGGAAAGGCACCAGATACGCCCGGATGGCCGGAGATTCTCCGCTGTATTCGCTCTCCGGCTCCGATTCGCTCGTGGCCATTGTCAATCCGCCAATCCCCGTTTGACCATTCGTGGGCAAAGCTGACGATGGCGCTTTTCGCACCCAGGCGAGCCGCTGGGTAGCCAGGAAAAAGGCCAGTGCGACAATGATGAATGCCATCCAGCCGACGTGGGAGTGGACACCAACCATGGCAGTTTCAGGATCTACTTCGTCGCCGACCATGATCAGGATCGACAGCCGGACAATGTTCAGCCACCAGATACAAACCAATGCAAATGGAATGAGCAAAAGCGCCTGCGGGAAGCGGCACTCCTTCCTTGAATACCAAAGCCAGACGCAGGTGAAGGCGAGGACCATCCCAAGGCCTTCGATTCCAGAACAGCCGGGCCGGATATACACCGAGAATCGATCGCTTCCAATCGTGTAATTTGGAAAATCGAAGATCATTCCGGGCGACAAGAAGCGAAGAAAAAACTGCAGCGAACGCATGGTGATGATCTGCAAGAAGTGGCTCGGACCCGAATCCGGCACGCTATAGATCCACCTGATCGGGAAACCCAAAGCCCACGCAGCCACACTGGAGAGAGAGGAATAAAGCCACAATAGACCTGTATCGCGCAGCATTTTGACCCAGGCGCGGAAGGGAATGCATGCCAAAAGCAGGAGCGGAATCCGAAGGAGAAGAAGCGGGGAATCAGCGAAATCCGCCGCGTGAGAGGACAGAAAGCCCGTCCCGGCCGATGCGGACAAGACACGAAAAAAGATCCCGAAGGCAACACAAAAGAGATACCCGGCGAAGAACATTCGCCCGAACGGGATCTCCTCGCGCTCGGCCTTCAACCGGGAATGTCCCAGGGTCAGGAATACACCAAAGGCAACAGTCGCGATGGGAAACAGATTGGAATGAAGAGACGGCCCAATTCGCAGGATGAGAAACAACTCAGCTTCAGCCGCGCCAATCGCAGCCAAGAGATAAAGCCGTCCGAGAAGATGTCGAGGGAGTGTTAGAAAAGGCGTTGACTGGGGGGAGATATCCCCAGTCGTGCCAGGAATGGAACTCATCTTCGGCTCCGTGGTTGAGCCGCCTACTTTTTGTGCCGAATGCGCAGGACCGCGATCGTTCCGGCGAGCAATGTGAGGCCGCCGATTGCAAGGCTGGAATCAATTTCGGGAACTGGTCTGCCTCTAAACGCCAGTCCAAATGCAGCGGAGCATGTGGCAAGTGAGAGACCCAGCATCACGACTGAATATTTCAAAAGATTTCGTTTCACGTGCAGATCCTTTCTGGTGGTTGTCCAAACGAGCCGGAATCTTTGAAGATTCGTAAACCTAAATCAAGCGGCCCCACAAAGCCCTGTTTGCCTTCTCCGATTCAAACTCAATCTTCGCTGGTCGATGCCGTGAACCCAACTAGGAGCTCACGCACAATATCTCAGCTTTTGGACACTTCCAATTCAATTGCCTGCCGGGAATCAACCCCTTGGCTAAAATGAAAGCTTATCACACAGAGGTCAAGTTTCGTGTCCTTGATCCAAATCGTAACACGAGAACTGCCCATGCGTACAATGGCACTAAAAAAAACAAAGTAATGAACTTCTGGGTACCGGAATATGATCCAGAGGCACCCGAAAGTTCAATGGCATCAGAGACCAACACCGAAAAAACTCTCCCAGAGTCCTCAATCCACCGCTGGCCGCAGGGATGCCTTTTTTGTGACAATCACCAGCTTCGCGGGCGTGAGTTCCGGGCCATCCCAGCCCTCCTTGGCCGCCTCAATATGAATCTCGCCCGCCTGCCGGGTGGACTGCACGATCACCTGTGCCAACCCATTGAAGAGGGAGCGTTTTGGCTCCTTGTCGCTCTCCTGGCAGTTGGGATCGCCGTTGCCGACGCCGATCAGCGCGCCCGCGCCCGAGACCGCGAATCCGATATGGTTGTTGGCGGTCGGAACCGGCCGGCCCTCTTTGTCCAACGCCTCGACCGTCAGAATCGCAATGTCCTTGCCATCGGCGCTGATCTCTTCGCGGTCAGCGGTAAGCCGGATCGCCACGGTTGGGCCTGTCGTTTCCCGCTTCTCGACGAGCGCAGTTTTGCCGCCCTTCGTCCCGCGCGCCTCAATCGTACCCGGCTCGTACTTCACCCTCCATTCGACGTGACCCAGCCGTGGAACTTGCTGACTCCCCAGGCTCTTGCCGTTCAAAAACAGCTCGACCTCGTCCAGGTTTGAATGAACCCAGACGGGGATCTCCTCGCCTTCCTTGCCCGCGAAGTTCCAGTGGGGGAAAAGATGCAGCACCGGCTCGGCGCCCCACCAGCTCTTGTAGTAGAAGTAGCTGTCTTTAGGAAAGCCGCACATGTCGATGATGCCGAACTGCGAGTTGATCGAAGGCCAACCATAAGGCGTCGGCTCGCCGCGATAATCAAAACCGGTCCAGGCAAAGCCGCCAGCCTCCCAGTCTCGCGTGGCATAGAACCTCCACCACTCCTCGGCTAACTCGCTCCAATCGGTGTGGTTCACATCGTAGGCGCTCAGAGTGTTGCGCAGCGGGTCGGTCGAGTAAACGCCGCGCGTGGAAATGGCGCTGGCCGTCTCGGATCCGTAGATTGGCCGCTTGGGATGCTCTTTGTGATATTTGTCGGGGCGAGTCAGGCCGTAGTTGAAGCCGATAATGTCGAATGCATCGGAGACGCCCTTCTCGTTGTCGCCGTTGACCGCCGCTGAAACCACTCGCGTCGGGTCGAGTTCATGGCAGCGCCGCACCATGGTGCCGGCGATCTTCGCGCCTTCTTCTGCCATATCGCCCTGCAACTGCCACTCTTCGTTGCCGATTGACCAAAGGATGATCGACGGCGAGTTGCGATAGCGCTTGACCATCGTCTCCAGTTGAGCCAGGCCCTCGGGGCTGGAGCTCATCTGCCGCGTCTCGCACATCATCAACATGCCCATGCGGTCGCAGGCCTCGACCCACTCCGGTGTGGGCATATTGTGAGAGGTCCGCACAGCGTTTGAGCCCATCTCGCGCAGCACGCCCAGCCGGAACCACTGCAGCCGGTCCGGCAATGCCGCGCCCACACCGGCGTGGTCCTGGTGGTTGCATGTGCCCTGAATCTTCAGCGGCTTGCCATTGAGGAAGAAACCCTTGTCCGCGTCGAAGACAGCCGTGCGCATGCCAAAGCTCACCCGCTCGGCATCGCGTGGCTTGCCATCAACCTCGACGGTGATAACCGCGGAGTAGAGATTCGGAGACTCCACCGACCAGAGGACGGGATTGGTCAGAACAGGAGACGCGTCGCTCTGATATGGATTTGGAGCCGTTGTGAACTCCTGGCTCGTTGCTGGCGCGATGGTCTTCTGAAGGCTTTTGAAGCTGGACACTGACTTTCCGGACGGATCGAAGAACTCCCACTTGACCCGAACGGTTTCTGGCTTGTCTCCCTCGTTCAAGACTACGGTTCCAAGATCGAGGCTCGCAGACCGTCCCGACACCTTGGGCCGCACCGTGCTCTCCCACCGTCCCAGGTGCAGCGCATCGGTCTTGGTGAGCCACACATGCCTGTAGATGCCGGCGCCCTCATAGAACCAGCCATCGCCAAAGCTGGCATCGACGCGCGCGACGATGTAGTTTTTCGCGCCGTACTCAAGAAAATCGGTAAGGTCAAAGCGAAAGGGTGCGTAGCCGTTGTCGTTGCGGCCAATGAAGCATCCATTCACAAAGATCAAAACATCGCGAAAGGCACCGTCGAATTCAACCCAGATGCGGCGGCCCAGATCGCTGGCCGGAATCTCAAAAACGCGTCGATACCAGCCCACGCTGGTCTCGGGATAGCGCCGGCCAAGCGGCTTATACCCGTGCGAGTTCTGCACTTCATCGTGAACAAAGGGCAGCTCGACCGCCCAATCGTGAGGCAGGTTGAGCGTCCGCCACTTCGAATCGTCGAATTTGGCCTTTGAAAAAGTGAAATCGCCGGTCTTCGCGAAGTCTCCCTGGCCGTTGCCGAATCCAAGATCGCGCGCGGGATCGCTCCCGTGGCCAAACTGGAACTTCCAGTCAAAGTCAAAGAGCAGTTGCTCGCGCGGTGCTAGAGCCGCCTCGGCCGAAGCAGCCCCGGAGGCGCCCGCCAACACGGCTGCCGATCGAGCCCAGGCCGAACGCGCCACCAGCGAAGATGCTGAAAGAGCCAACCCGGAACGGAGCAGATCTCGACGAGAGAGAGTAGGCACGGCAATCACCTCTTTGGATTTAGAGTCTCGCCTCAGACGGCAGCAGCATCCGGAGCGCATGGCAAAGCGAAACTATAAATCAGGCGGCTGGCGCATGTAAACGATTTCAACAGGATGCGCAAATCCCCCGCCGTGCCATGCGCCGGTTTCACTTCACCCGCGCGTGTGCTGTATGGTGAGGGTGACCGGCTTCCGTCACGCCAATCCTGTCCGCCATCGGACATTGGAGCCGCCGCCTCACCTCACGCTAGAGGTTTCGAGCCCATGCGTTTTCGTTGCACCGCTTTCCTGTCTCTCCTGCTCGGTCTCTCCGCCGCGCCCGCCTGCGCTGCTGAAACCCCCAATGCGCTCGACCCCTCCGTCCCGCCCATGCGCGCCCTGATCGAGCGCTTCTCCGCCGACCAGGCCACGCTCGAAAGTGTCTATTCCGATCCTCTTTCCCCGGCGGCCCGCGCGCGCAAGTCCGCCTTCTTTCGAGACAATCGCGCCCTGCTTGCCAAGGTTGACTTCACCGCTCTCGACCGGGAGGGCAAGGCAGATTACCTCTCTTTTGCCAACCTTCTCACCCTTGACGAACACCAGTTGGACCTTGATCAGCGCCAGTGGAATGAAGTCGCGCCGCTGCTGCCCTTCGCCTCGGCGATCTTTACCCTCGAAGACCAGAAACGCCTCATGCAACGTCCCAACCCGCAGCGGGCCGCAGCGCAATTGAGCGAACTCGCCAAGGCCATCGCCGCCAGTCGCAAAGATCTCGAAGCGAAGGTCAAAGACGCATCTCCTGCCCAGCGGATCGCAGCCTACCGCGCAGCCGGTGATCTCGATCAGCTCTCCATCCAACTGCAACACTGGTTCGACTTCTGGAACGGCTACGATCCCGCATTCACATGGTGGGCCGCGCAGCCTTACAAAGAGGCCTCTGCCGCACTCAAGGACGATTCGGCCTTTCTTCGCGAAAAACTCGCCGGCATTGCTCCCGACGACAAGAGCACCGTCATCGGCACCCCCATCGGCCGCGACGCATTGCTCAGCCAGCTGGATGACGCGATGATTCCCTATACGCCCGAGGAGTTGATCGCCATGGCCAAGTCGCAGCTCGCCTGGTGCCAGCAGGAGATGATCAGGGCCAGCCACGAACTCGGCTACGGTGACGACTGGCACAAAGCGCTCGAATCCGTAAAGAACTCCTACGTCGAACCGGGCAAGCAGCCCGATCTGATCCGTTCGCTGGCCCTCGAAGGCGAGCAGTTCGCCGAGGACCACGGCCTGGTCACCGTGCCGCCCTTAGCCAAAGAGACCTGGCGCATGGAGATGATGACGCCCGAGCGCCAGCTTGTCAGCCCCTTCTTTCTCGGCGGCGACACCATCCTCGTCAGCTACCCAACAGACACCATGACCTACGACCAGCGCATGATGAGCATGAGGGGCAACAACCCGGCATTCTCGCGCGCTGTCGTCTTCCATGAACTGATTCCCGGCCACTGGCTGCAACAGTTCATGAGCGCGCGCTACCGCCCCTACCGTCAGGCCTTCAGCTCCGGCTTCTGGCTTGAGGGCAACGCCTTTTATTGGGAGATGGTGTACTGGGATCTCGGCTTTGACCGCACCCCGGAGCAGCGCATCGGCGCCCTCTTCTGGCGCATGCACCGCTGCGCCCGTATCATCTTCTCGCTCAGTTTTCATCTCGGTACGATGACGACGCAACAGGCCATCGACTTCCTCGTCAGCGAAGTGGGCCACGAGCGCGACAACGCCACCGCCGAGGTACGCCGCTCGGTCAATGGTGACTACGACCCCCTCTACCAGTGCGCCTACATGCTCGGCGCACTTCAGTTTCGCGCCCTGAGCCATGAGCTCGTGGACTCAGGAAAGATGACCCGCCGCGAGTTCAACGACGCAGTCCTTCAAGAGAACATGATGCCCCTCCCGGTCCTTCGCGCACTGCTGACCAGCGAGAAGCTTACTCCAGACTGGAAGCCGCACTGGAGATTCCTGGATGCGGTGAAGTGAGTGGCGAGCGATCGTTGTGGAGAGACGGAAGCTCGAAACAGAATCATGTGCGGGTGCCCCACCCTCGCCGCGTCCTTGTTGTTGCGGCTAGGGTGGGCTACCACGATCCTCGGCAATTCACATCGCCGGATAGAAACTGGCAATCCAGTTCTGCAACAACGCCGGAAAGCAGCCAAGAACGACCACCGCGGAAGCGATAACTAGCAGCACCGCCATCGTAACCGGATGCGCCTTGATTGGCGATTCATCGATGGCGGGCATCACGTAAGCCCGCTTGAGCACCTGTAGGTAGTAATAAAGCGAAACCG